>NZ_JBHVSI010000002.1:0-440533 GCF_042885335.1 Neobacillus sp. NPDC058068
TCGGCGCTAAAGCGCCTGCGGGGTCTCACCTGTCCCGCTGCTCCCGCAGGAGTCTCGCGCCTTCCACTCCAATCAACATTGTGCTCAAAATCAACCATGTTCTTTAACACAGCCTTCATTTTAATCAAGTTTCTCTCCTTCTAAAACGCCAGATTCCTCTAATTGCTCTCTTAAGTTCTTATAATCAGGTGATGTCCAGAAGGTTTCCGACTTGATGAGCATCGCTGCATCATTTCTTGCCGTTTCTAAGGCCCGGTAATCATGAACCATGTCTGCAACCTTAAATTCTGGAACCCCGCTTTGTTTTTTTCCAAAAAAGTCGCCCGGTCCTCGTAACTCTAAATCCTTTTCACTTAAAACAAAGCCATCATTCGTTTCAGTCATGATTCTCATACGTTCCTGACCAACTTCAGACTTGGGACTGGCAAGTAAGATGCAATAGGATTGGTCACTGCCGCGGCCAACACGTCCGCGCAGCTGGTGCAGCTGTGACAAACCAAATCTCTCCGCATCATAAATGACCATCATCGTCGCATTCGGTACATTCACCCCAACCTCCACAACGGTTGTTGAGACGAGCACCTGCACTTCATTTGCGCTAAACTGCTTCATGACCGAATCCTTTTCATCCGCTCCTAAGCGGCCATGCATCAGACCAATCTTATAACGATTTTGGAAATAATGCGTTAAAGTCGTGTGGACATCAATGGCATTTTGCACATCTAGCTTGTCCGATTCTTCAATGAGCGGGCAAATGACATATGCTTGATGACCTTTTACTAATTCTTTTTCGACAAAGGCAAGGACGCGCTCAAGCATTTCCGGCTTCGCCCAATAGGTCTCGATAGACTTTCTTCCGGCAGGCATCTCGTCAATGACCGATACATCCATTTCGCCAAATACCGTAATCGCCAGCGTCCGGGGAATTGGTGTCGCGGTCATAAACAGCACATCAGGATTTTCTCCCTTTTCTCGCAACACTCTCCGCTGTTCAACACCGAACCTGTGCTGCTCATCGGTAATGACAAAACCGAGTCTTTTAAAAATTACCTCATCCTGAATCAAGGCATGTGTACCAATTAATATATCAACATTACCTTCTGCTAATTCTTCAAGGATCTTGCGCCTCCGTTTTCCTTTTACGGAACTTGTTAAAAGTTCGCACTTGACCCCAAAAGGTTCAAGGAGGTTTTTCAGTGATTCTGCATGCTGCTCAGCCAGGATTTCTGTTGGTACCATTAAAGCCCCTTGAAAGCCTGCAGTTATACTGGAAAATAGACCAATCGCCGCTACCACAGTTTTCCCGGAACCAACATCTCCTTGTAAAAGGCGGTTCATTCGGAATGGAGATTTTTGTTCCGCTAACACTTCATTAACGACCCGTTTTTGCGCATTTGTTAATGGAAAGGGCAGACTATTGATAAATTCCTTCACTTTGGTCAAATCATAGTTTTGAATGATTCCTGGGGTAAGCTCGCGTTCAAACTTCCTCAACGCCTGCATTTTTAATTGAAACAACAAAAATTCCTCATAGACAAAACGCCGCCGCGCCTGCTTCACATCCTCTGGATTGTCAGGAAAATGCATCTTTCTACTCGCCTCCTGTCTGTTCAAGAGCCGATATTTTGTTAAAAAGGCTTCGGGAAGCGTCTCTTCGATGAAATGTCCATATTGATTAAAGGCAATGTTAATAAATTTCCGCATTCCTTTTGTGGTTATTTTGCCTCGTAACGAGTAAACAGGTTCAAAACCTTTTTCTTTAGCGTTGGGACCGGCCTGCATTTCATTTGCGGTAATGGTTTGCCGATGTGCATCCCATTTTCCTGTTACCGTTATCGTTTCATTCATGATGATTTTATTTTTTAAATAGGGCTGGTTGAAGAAAACTACTTTTATTAGGTATGACCCGACGAAAACTCGGATAGTCAGCTTTGATTTCTTTTTTCCATAGTAAGCAAGAGAAGGCTCACTGTGAACCTTCCCTTCGACGGTCACTTTCTCATCATGCTGTACCTCCGTTAAATCCTTTAGCGAATAATCCTCATACCGGTACGGGAAATATTCTAATAGATCATGAATGGTATAGATTTTCATTTCCGCAAGAGCTTCTGCTGTTTCTTCCCCAATTCCCCTCAGAGCCGTTACTGATTGGTTTAGATTATCGAACACATTTCTCTCTCCCTTAGCGAAATCACCAATAAAACGTTATTTTAAGATATGTATAAACAAAAAAGAAGGGACTGACCCTTTTAGTCTCCCTTCTATTTTAGCCGTTCCTTATTCAATTGAAAAGATAAATGAATACAATGGCTGCTGGCCATTATGGATTTCGATTTCCACGTCTTCATAGTGTTCTTCAACAAATTGTGCCAGATTATTTACTTCTTCCTCGGTCACGTCTTCACCATAGATGATGGTTAAAATTTCCGAATCCGCATCGAGCATCTTTGTTAACAGATCTTCCGCCAAGTTTCCTTTATCTTTGTTTTTTACAATAATTTTCCCTTCGGCAATACCCATGAAATCATCTTTTTCGATTTCTAAGCCATCGATTTGTGTGTCACGGACAGCAAAAGTGATTTGACCGGTCTTAACGTGCTTCAAGGCATCCTTCATTGCTGCTTCATTTGCTGCCACCTCTGCTGAAGGATTAAACGCAAGCAGCGCAGAAAGCCCTTGTGGCACCGTTTTAGACGGTATTACATAAATTTCTTCATCGGCAACATCGGCAGCCTGCTCTGCTGCCATAATGATGTTTTTGTTATTTGGTAAAATAAATACCTTTTTGGCATTTACGTGTTTTACGGCTTTGACAATATCCTCCGTACTCGGATTCATTGTTTGCCCGCCTTCAATAACTGCGTGTGCTCCAATACTTTTAAATAAATCAGCAATCCCTGCGCCCATTGAAACCGTAACAATTCCGTATTCTTGAATTTCTTTAGAAGATTCAGGGCGTTCGGAAACTAAAGCCTGATGGGACTCACCAACAATATTGGAGTGCTGCTGGCGCATGTTTTCGATTTTCATATTAATTAAGTTACCGTAACGCTGGCCGTATGTTAATACCTCACCTGGCTGCTCGGAATGAATATGGACTTTGACAACATCTTCATCTGCGATAACCAATAAAGAATCACCTAATCTGCTAAGATCATGGCGGAATACACCTTCATCAAATGGATGTTTGGCTGTCTTTTCCTGTTCAAACCTCACCATAAATTCCGTGCAATAGCCAAATTCGATATCTTCTGTATTAATATGACCTTGGACACTTTTATGGTGTTCTGCACTGACCAATTCAGACATGGATGGAAGTAAATCGGATGATTCTGGCAGTTCTTCTCCTTTTAGAACAGCAAGAAATCCCTCATAAACGAACACAAGCCCTTGACCGCCGCTGTCAACAACGCCGACTTCTTTTAAAACAGGCAGCAGATCTGGTGTGCGCTTTAGGGATGCCTTTGCTTCTTTTACTACTTCTTCCATAATGTCGATAATATCAGTAGAATTTTGGGCTGCTTGAACACCCTTTTTGGCGGAATCCTTCGCTACAGTTAAAATCGTTCCTTCGACAGGCTTCATGACAGCTTTGTATGCTGTTTCAACTCCTGCTTCTAAGGCTAGCGCAAAATCCTTCGCGGAAATTTTCGCTTTTGTTTCAACTGCCTTAGAAAATCCACGAAATAATTGGGAAAGGATGACACCTGAGTTGCCGCGCGCTCCCATCAGCAAGCCTTTGGAAAGGGCCACCCCTACTTTTCCAATATGTTCCTGAACATTATTCTTTACTTCCTTTGCGCCGGAGGTCATAGATAAATTCATATTTGTTCCAGTATCACCGTCGGGCACAGGAAAAACGTTTAATGCATCGACCATTTTTGCATTTGCAGCCAAATGATTGGCACCTTGAATGATCATCTCGGCAAAACGTTTTCCATCTAATGCTGTAATTGACACAAACTTTCCTCCTCATTACGGGTTCGTCACGCGAACTCCTTGAACGTAAATATTTACCGAGTCAACGGCAAGTCCAACAGTTTTATCGAGGGTGTATTTAACCTTTGATTGCACGTTGTGGGCAATTTCGGAAATTTTCGTTCCATAGCTGACAATAATGTACATATCAATATGTAATGCCTCATTTTCTTGGCGTACAATCACGCCGCGAGTGAAATTTTCTCTTCGAAGTATTTCCGTTATTCCATCTTTAATTTGATTTTTAGAGGCCATACCGACGATTCCGTAGCATTCGATAGCCGCACCGCCTGCAATGGTAGCGATTACTTCGTTTGAAATATCAATTTGTCCGTACTTTGTTTTTAATTCAATGGACATGAATCGTTCCCCCTCCTGAATAATTGCTCCTTGACTACAGTCATTTTACTATAGTCAATCCAATATTGAAAGTCATACCTTTCTAAAGAATATATGATAACTTTGTGAATTGGCAAGCGTAAGCGCCCAGCGACTAGTGTACTTTACGAAACGAGGGAGTCCACTTTTCCTAATGTCAAGGTATTTTTCTTGAAAGGTTTTGATACAACTATTGCATTCAAATAAGTTGTATGATAAATTATTAAGGTATCTCAAGACTAGAAAATTTGGCACGGCCATTTTTCTATATCCAGATGAAGCAACTAAAGATAGCTGTATAAAGCTTTTGGTAGTTAAGGAGGGAAATCATTATGCCACGTCAATGTGTAATTACTGGTAAGAAAACATCAACTGGTAACAACCGTTCTCACGCTATGAACGCTAACAAGCGTACATGGGGTGCTAACCTACAAAAAGTACGTATTCTTGTTGATGGAAAGCCTAAGCGTGTTTGGGTTTCTGCAAGAGCGTTAAAATCCGGTAAAGTAGAACGCGTATAATAAGAAGACGTGAGCATCCTTCAAAAGGGTGCTCTTTCTTATAGTATCCACCAAATAAAGTAAAATAAAAAGCACCCAATAATGAATGGGTGCCATAAGATTTATCGTTCTATTCGTTTTTCTTAAACGCTCCAATCATCACTCGGACAATTCCACCTAAAAACTTCGGCAGTTTAATTGTATAAAATTTCATACTGTCCCTCCTCACAAATCTTCCCCAGCTTATTCATTTCAACTTTTTTCGTACGCTCTACATTTTATTCTCACGAACGAAATCAGTACCTATTAATCATGACTTCTTATCACTATTAATATGCCTTCGGAAAATGAAAAAGTACCATAATCACTAATAAGTTCATTACTAATACATAGTGTAGAGCCAAGTGAAATATGACGATTTATCAAAGGAAATTTAAAGCCTTCAAGCGTAATGCCACTCACATCAAGTGTTAAGGGAACAAAGGATATATATTTTTTTGTTTTCATTTTTTCAATTGTATAACTGCCTG
Organism: Neobacillus sp. NPDC058068; assembly: GCF_042885335.1. Taxonomy (NCBI): domain Bacteria; kingdom Bacillati; phylum Bacillota; class Bacilli; order Caryophanales; family Bacillaceae; genus Neobacillus; species Neobacillus sp. NPDC058068. The sequence continues at coordinate 5,387 of NZ_JBHVSI010000002.1, forward strand.
GTCCTTTCAAAAAAGCGATGTTATGACGATCAATTAAATAGACAGTTGCTGGATTTTTTTCTTTGAGTGGATTTAGCAGCAGATGCACATTGGCAAATAAATGATCAAGCCTGCCCCCTGTCGCCCCGAACATACGAATTATTGTTGGCTCCTGCGCCAATGCCCAATTGAGGGCAAGCTCCATATCGGTTTCATCCTTTTCTGGTTTGTATCGCTTCATATTTGATACGTGCTTTTCAATGAATTCTAATTCCTCCGGTGAAACCGAATCGAAATCCCCAAACGCAATTTCAGGAACAATCTTTCGATTTAAAAGATGAAATACACCGCGGTCAACACCAACCCAAACAGTGTTTTCCCCTGCATAGTCTGTCAACTCTGGCAGAAGTTCTTCAGGACCTCCGGCAAGTATATTTATTATCATATGACATACTCCTTTTCGATAAAGAAAAAGCCAGCTTTGTCAGCCGGCTTTACCCTCTAATTAACGAAATTGCCTTCGCGTAATCAGGTTGATTATAAATTGCCGAGCCTGCAACGAGTACATTTGCACCGGCCTCCATACATTGTTTCGCTGTTTCTGGGTTTACACCGCCATCAATTTCAATTTCAATCGACGCCCCTTTTTCAGCTGCCAGTTCTTTGACTTTCCTGATTTTTGGAAGAACCTCAGGAATGAATTTTTGACCGCCAAATCCAGGATTAACTGACATTAACAACACCATATCAATGTCACCAATGATATGGTGGATGGTTTCTACGGGAGTAGCCGGGTTAAGGACCACTCCTGCTTTAATACCAAAAGCTTTAATAGTTTGGATTGTCCGGTGCAAATGACGGCATGCTTCCACATGTACTGTTATATAGTCAGCACCTGCCTTGACAAACGCCTCGATATATTGATCAGGGTTCTCAATCATCAAGTGGACGTCTAGCGGCAGCTTTGTTAGCGGACGAATTGCCTCCACAATAAGCGGTCCAATCGTAATATTTGGTACAAAGTGACCATCCATGACATCGATATGGATATAGTCAGCTCCCGCTTTTTCAACAGCGACTATTTCTTCCCCCAATTTTGAAAAATCGGCTGAAAGAATCGAAGGTGCTATTTTCACCATGTTTAATACCTCGGCTTTCTATCTTTGATTTCCTGGAGGAAATCCAAATAATGTTTATAACGGTAGTCGGGAATTTTGCCTGCCTCAACTGCCGACTTAACAGCACATTTTGGCTCAGTCACATGTAAACAGCCCCTAAATTTACAAGACTCACTCGCCTTTTGAAATTCTGGAAAGCAGGAGGTCAAATCTTCCGCTTCAATGTTAGTAAATTCTAACGAACTAAAGCCTGGTGTGTCTGCGATGAGTCCATTTCCAATTTTAATCAGCTCTACATGCCTGGTCGTGTGCTTTCCACGGCCAAGATGAGCGGAGATATCATTGGTTTTTAATTCAAGTCCCGGCCTAAGAACATTCAGCAATGAAGACTTCCCCACACCCGACTGTCCGGCGAATACCGATATTTTATTTTCTACATGGGGATTTAATTGTTCAATCCCTGCTGCTGTTTCTGAAGATGTCAGGATTACTTCATAACCGGCCGTTTTATATTGATCAGCAAATTCGGCTATCTTTTGCTTTTGAGCTATCGTTGCCAGGTCCATTTTCGTAATACAGATTAATGGTTCTATATGATTAAATTCAACCAAAACAAGAAACCGATCCAATAAAACGGTGCTGAAATCTGGTTCTACAGCAGAAAAAACAAGAATTGCCTGATCCACATTTGCAATCGGCGGACGGACCAATTCATTCTTCCGCTCTTTCACTTCGAGAATGTAACCTTCAAGATCATTTTCAGCTTGAAAAACCACTTCGTCTCCAACAAGCGGGGTAATTTTGTTCTTGCGAAAAACACCTCTTCCGCGGCATTGGGTCAGTTCCTCGTTATGAAGCACATAATAAAAACCGCTTAATGCTTTAACAATTTTCCCTTCAGGCATAGCCACACTCCTTGCAATTTATCTTTCCAAGTGTTTATTTCCTCTGTAATATTTCGTTCAATAATTTTCTTCAACAGTAAAATTACTCCGTATCTGAATAGCTTTTATTTTCATCGAATATAACCTTGTCATCACGAATGACCTGATATCTTGCTTTCCCGTTAAATGGAATATATAATTTTATTGGTTTCTTTATATCTTCGGTAATATAAAAAGAATCTGCCGTATCTGTCATACTGTGATACGCATCTTGAATGAAAATGGTAACTAATTGTTTCTGTCCTGGCTCCCCTGGTACAGCTGGTTCAAAAGGAATTGGCAGTTCAATAATTAACTCTTTTGGCGGTTTTTCCTCTTTTCCTTTTGAAATAATCACGGTAACCTTGTCACCTTTTGTCATCGACGTGCCTTCCTTAGGTGATTGGGAAATGACCATTCCGGCAGGGATATTATCATCATATTTTTCTTGAGAGGCGTCTAATGTCAGCCCAACTAATGAGGCATAATCCTGAGCACCATTTACATTGTATTGTGTTAAGTCCTTTAAGATAATTTTTTCGGGACCTTTACTAACCTCAAACTCCAGAACCGTCTCTTCAGGAACCACTTTTTCGCCCTCAGAATAGTTTTGACTTATAATCGATCCAGGATCACTTTCATCGTTTTTCTCAATTTTTTTAATATCTTTAAAGTTTTTAGTTTTTAATAAGCTGAAGACATCCTCATAGCTGCGCCCCAGATAATTTGACAGTTCATATTTTTCTTTTCCGGAACTAACGTAGATGGTAATTTTCGAATTTTCCTTAACCGTCGACCCGATCTCAGGATTTGTCTTGATAACGTTCCCTTTTTTCACTACATTGTCAGTGATTTCAATCTTGTCTCCAACATCTAGTCCTTTAAGTTTAAGCTTGGAAATGGCATCATCTAAATTCATACCGCTGACATCTGGAATTTTGATGTCCTTTGCAGACAACATTCCTGGTAAAACTGTAAAAGCTAATAATCCTAGAATGACAAGTGTCAGGAAGGTAGATATTAATATCAACGGCCATTTTTTTCGTTTCTTGCCTTTTTTTCCATTTTTCTTTGATTCTTTGCTGTTATTCACCGGTTTCTCGCTGCTGTGGACTAAAGTTTCATCAAGGTTTTTAAGCTGGTCATTTGTAATTACCGGGATGGCCTTCGTCGCCTCATTATCAATCGGAATGACAAACTTTGATTCATTCATCCTTTCCGGATTGAGTGCTGTTCTTAAATCTTCCTCCATCTCATCAACACTGTTATAACGATGGAATGGATCTTTTGCAGTTGCCTTTAATACAATATTTTCAACACTTTGCGGAATATTTGGATTCCATCTTCTAACAGAAGGTGTTTCTGATTGAAGATGCTTAAGTGCTATTGATACGGCTGATTCCCCGGAAAACGGAAGCCTGCCTGTTAATAACTCAAACATCACAATCCCCAGCGAATAAATATCAGACTTCCTGTTTGCCATACCGCCACGGGCCTGTTCCGGTGATAAATAATGAACAGAACCAAGTACAGAATTCGTTTGGGTTATGCTCGTTGCACTTAGCGCCATAGCAATTCCGAAATCGGTGACTTTTACGTTGCCATTATGATCTACCAAAATATTATGCGGCTTAATATCACGATGGATAATATGGTTTTGATGGGCATGAGTAATCGCTGAAGTTAGCTGACTCATAATCTCAATTGCATCTTCCACTTTTAAAGGGGAATTTTGTTGTATGTATTGTTTTAGTGTTTTTCCATCGACAAATTCCATCACAATATAATAGAGATCATTTTCCTCACCAACATCAAAAATATTAACGATATTTGGATGGGCAAGGCTTGTTGCCGATTGTGCTTCTCTGTGAAACCTGCGGATAAATTCTTCATCATTAGCAAAATCGAGACGAAGCATCTTTACTGCAACATCGCGGTCAAGAATCATATCATGAGCCAAATATACATTGGCCATACCGCCTCCGCCAATCATTTCCAATATTTTATAGCGGCCGCTTATTCTTTTCCCAATTAGCATTTATTTTCACCCTCTTTCAATTTCATCGTCAAACTCTAGTATGATTAGGGTGATGTTATCTTCTCCACCATTTTCATTTGCCATGTCAATTAGTGTTGAAGCTTTTTGTTCAAGGAAATCTTCGTTTTGCAGTATTGTAGCCATGAACGCTTCATTTACCTTATTCGATAATCCATCGGAACATAAAAGAAGAAAATCGCCTTCCTCGAACATAATCGTTTTAATATCGATTTTTACATCCGGTTCTGTTCCTAATGCGCGCAGAATAACATTTTTCCGAGGATGATGCTCTGCATCCTCTTTTGAAATTTGACCAGTACGAACTAATTCATTTACGAGAGTATGGTCTTCGGTTAATTGCTGAAATCCCGTATCATTTAAGATATAACAGCGGCTGTCGCCAATATGAGCAAGTGTTGAAAAGAGCTGGGTAGCAATCACCGCTTCAATGGTCGTACCCATTCCCTCACATTCCGAGTTATTATTAGCATGTTCAAATAATAATTTATTTACATGGAGAATATGCGTTTTCAGCCACGCTTCCGCCTGATCCGCTGTTTGTATACCTTCTGATTCCTCCCACATTTCCTGTAAATGTGTCAAAGTCATATTACTTGCAACATCCCCGGCACGGTGACCGCCCATGCCATCAGCTACGATGGCTAGGCGATGTCCGTCCCGGTTAACAAAAGTTCCAACACTGTCCTCATTATTCTGGCGGATCCTGCCTCGATCCGTTCTATATACAGCCTTCACTTTTTGTCACCTCGTCTCCTCTTTTCGCTCCTTTGCACGAAGCTGTCCACATGCTGCATCAATATCTGACCCCTGCTCCCGGCGAATGGTTACATTAATTCCTAGGTTTTTCAATGTTTTTTCAAAGGCAAAAATCTTTTCTCTTGGGGTCCGGACATAATCTCTTTCAGGCACATAGTTTACGGGAATCAGATTCACATGGCACTTGATTCCTTTTAATAGGCCAGCCAATTCTTCTGCATGCTCGACCGAGTCGTTCACACCGCCAAAAAGACCGTATTCAAAGCTTATCCTGCGACCTGTCTTATCGATATAATACCGTACTGCTTTCATTAAGTCATCAAGTTTATATGCTTTGTTAATCGGCATTAATCTTGAACGTAATTCCGTATTCGGTGCGTGCAGTGAAATTGCAAAATTTATTTGCGTTTTTTCATCGGCAAACTTATAAATTTTTGGAACGATTCCGCTTGTCGACACCGTAATATGACGCGCCCCAATATTAAGCGCTTTTTCATGGTTAATGATTTTTAAAAATGAAAGCATATTATCGTAGTTGTCGAATGGCTCACCAATCCCCATAATAACAACCGAATCGACCCGTTCATTTGTTTCATCAAGTGTTTGTTGTACTTTGACAATTTGAGAGACAATTTCGCCTGCTTCCAAGTGTCTTTTAAGACCTCCAAGCGTGGAGGCGCAGAAGGTACAGCCAATCCGGCAGCCAACCTGAGTCGTTACACAAACAGAGTTCCCGTAATCGTGGCGCATAAGCACAGTTTCGATTGAATACCCGTCATGCAGTTCAAAGAGAAACTTTATCGTTCCGTCAGCAGATGTTTGCTGAATTGCAGTGTTAAGAGTTGTCAGCTGAAAATGTTCTGACAGTTTATCACGCAAGCCTTTTGCGACATTGCTCATATCTTCAAAGGAGGTAATTCGCTTTTTATAAAGCCAATCAAAAATCTGCTCAGCCCGAAATGGTTTTTCACCGTTTTCTGACAGCCAAGCCTTTAATTCGTCAAGCTGCAAAGAGTAAATCGATTTCTTATTCATGTCCAATGTTGTATTCGTCTCAGTTGTATTCATTTGTTCCAACTGTTACACCTTCTTTCTTAAAACTGCTATATAAAATCCATCCGAGCCAAAATCCTGCGGGAATATTTGCAGGTCAAAGCCAGTAATGAATGGTTGAATTGCTTCTGGCATCCTATCTTTAAAAGATAGATCTGCTTCGAATTCCGGATTATTCTGCAAAAATGTTGCAACCACATCTTGATTTTCTTGTTTATCTACTGTACATGTACTATAGACGAGAATGCCGCCCTTTTTCAATAATGGGGTAACAGACGCTAAGAGATCTTGCTGAATCGTGCTTAAGCGCTCTAAATCCTTTTCTGTTTTCGTATATTTCATATCAGGCTTTCTCCTCATTACGCCAAGTCCCGAGCACGGAGCATCGAGAAGAATGCGATCGAAGGATTCAAGCTTAAACTTTTCCTGTAAATGTCTAGAATCAGAGACACTTGTTTTTATGTTTCCTAATCCTAAACGTTTGGCATTGTCATTGATTAATCTTACCTTGTGCTGATGAAGATCAACCGATATTACTTCGCCGGTATTGTTCATTTTTTCAGCAATATGCGTGCTTTTACCGCCAGGGGCAGCACAGGCATCGAGGATAAATTCGTCTTGCCTGGCACCCAAAGCATAGGCAGCAAGCATTGAACTTTCATCTTGAATCGTGAACATCCCATAGTTAAAGGCAATGGTTGAAGCTAAATTTCCCTTTAACGACCTGATTGCCTCAGGAATGACCGGACTCTTTTCAATTTGAAAACCGTCTTCTTCCAAAATGGCGATACATTCATCGCGGGAAATCTTTGTGAGATTCACTCTTGCAGTTTGCATTGGTGCCGTTAAGTTTATCTCGCACATTTCTTTCGTTTTATCGTAGCCAAATTGGTTAACCCATCTAGTAACTAGCCATTCTGGATGACTGGTCTCAAGTGCAAGTCTTTCGTTGGGATCCGTTACCTCCTCCAAAGATGGAAGTCCTTCTCTCTGAATGCTCCGGAGCACCCCATTTACCAGACTGGCAATCCCTTTATGCCCGCGTTCCTTTGCAATTTCAACCGCTTCATAGATAGCTGCTCTATCGGGGATTCGGTCGAGATAAACCATTTGATAAAGCGTTAGTCTTAGTAAATGATGAATCCAATTTGCTAATTTCTTATTATCTTTGACAAACGGCTTTAAAAAGAAGTCCAGCGCCATTCGTCTTTGCAATGTCCCATAAGTCAATTCTGTCAGTAATCCGATATCTACAGGCGATAATTCGTTTTTTTCAATTGTGCTGTTAAGAAGCAAATTACTGTATGATTGATTTTTCTCGATCGTCACTAACAGGTCCATGGCAATTGCCCGGACATTTTTTTTCGTTGAAGTCATGTTAATCTCCTAGCTTGCTGCCTATTAATATTTTTGAACCTGCACCGCGTAAAAATTGTTCACTCATCATTTTTGTTTTCCCTGATGGCTGAAGTTCAATAATTTTAATGGCGGTTTCATTACCCGTACTAACGGTGAAGCCATCTGACTCAATTTTCAAGATCATTCCAGGCTCTTGTTTCATTAAACCTGTTTCCTTTTCAGCGCGCCATATTTTTAAGACTTGACCATCCATCAATGTAAAGGCAACCGGCCAAGGATTCATCCCGCGAATATGGTTATAGATTTCTTCACCCGTTTTTGTCCAGTTAATCTTTTCCTGTTCCCGCTTAATGTTGGCAGCAAACGTTGCTTCCGCATTGTTTTGCGGCTTTGGCGTGAGTTGCCCTTCAATTAGGGGCTTTAATGTTTCAGATAACAATTTTGACCCTGCCGCACTTAACTTCTCATGAAGTGTACCAACATTGTCCTCTTCTGAAATTGGCACCTCAACACTTGTTAAAATATCGCCGGCATCTAATTTCTCAACCATGTACATGATGGTAACACCAGTTTTCTTTTTACCTTGAATTATCGCGTAATGGATCGGAGCTCCACCTCGGAGTTCCGGCAGCAGTGAGGCATGAACATTTATGCAGCCGTATTTAGGCGCTTCTAACAGCTTCTTCGGCAAAATTTGCCCAAAGGCTGCTGTAACAATTAAATCTGGGTTTAAGGACAGGATTTTCGCAAGTTCCTCTTCTTGACGGATTTTTTCTGGCTGGTAGACGGGGATCCCTTGTTTTAATGCCTCTACCTTGACCGGTGGCGGTGTTAACAGCTTTTTTCTCCCTACTGGACGGTCTGGCTGGGTGACAACGCCAATGACCTCATAACCATCGTTGATGATTTGCTGTAAGACCGGCACAGAAAAATCGGGGGTCCCCATAAAAACAATTTTCGTCATTCAGTCTCTACTCCTTTTAACTCATCTTCCTTGAGGTATCGAATTACCTTGGTCGTGAATAATATTCCGTCAAGATGATCAATTTCATGTTGAATCGCCCTAGCAAGGAAACCTTCTGCCTCAAGTGAGTAGCTCCTGCCTTTTCGATCAAAGGCTTCAATCTTTACAAAGTCAGGTCTTGTTACTTCGCCAAAAAGGTCAGGAAAGCTTAAGCAACCCTCTGGTCCTGTTTGTTCGCCAGCTGTTTTCATAATCCGCGGGTTAATCATTTCGATTGTTCCCAATTCATCATCGATATCAACAATTGCGACACGCATATTTAGTCCGATTTGCGGTGCAGCAAGACCAACCCCATCATTTTCAATCATTGTGTCATACATATCATCAAGTATTTTCGCAAGTTTTCTATCAAATTTTTCTACAGGTCTGCATATCTGCTCAAGAATCTCGGCAGGATGCATGACAATTTTTCGTATTGACAAAGCTGTTCCTCCATATTATCTGGTTTTTAAGATGTATTTTATTAATATGTTATCTTTATTTTCACCGATATTACATTAAGATAAACGGGTTTACATCGATTGATACCTGCAGTCCGCTCTTTGTATCCTTTTGGTATTGATCGAGAATTGTTTTTAATGTAGTTGTCAAGTTCGGTTCCCGTTTGTATTTTATCAGACATTGATAGCGATATCTATTATTAATCCTAGGTATAGGCGATGCTGCAGGTCCCAACACCACTGCTTCTGGTGATAACCGCGACTGGACATAGTTGACGATTTTTTCTGTTGCTGATACAACTGCCAACAACTGTTCATGACTGACGGTAATAAGTGATAGAAAATAAAACGGTGGATAATGATGCATTTTTCGGTTCAACATTTCCTGCTGATAAAAGAGATCATAGTCCTGTGTTCCAGCAAGCTCGATGCTATAGTGTTCAGGCGTATAGGTTTGAATGATGACCTCACCAGGCAATTGATGGCGTCCTGCCCGCCCGCTGACTTGCGTTAACAGTTGAAAGGTTTTTTCTGATGAACGGAAATCCGGTAAATGCAGCATCGTATCGGCGGAAAGCACCCCGACTAGAGTAATGTTGGGGAAGTCAAGCCCTTTGGCAATCATTTGTGTTCCTAGTAGAATATCTGCTTTTCCATCCTGAAAATCCTTTAATAATCGTTCGTGTGAACCTTTACGTCCCGTTGTATCAACATCCATCCGGATGACCCTTGCCTCCGGAAGAATTTTCCCAAGCTCATCCTCTACCTTTTGTGTACCCGTTCCAAAATAGCGGATATGTTCACTTGAACACTCAGGACATGCCTTAGGGACAAAACTTTCATAGCCGCAATAATGACATTTCATCTGCTCATTAACGCGGTGATAAGTAAGCGAGATGTCGCAATTCGGACAATTCATGACATAACCACAGTCCCGGCACATCACAAATGAGGAGTGGCCGCGCTTATTTAAAAACAAGACAGTTTGTTGCTTTTTCTCGATTCGATCCTTGAGCATTTCAAACAGCTTCCGAGAAAACATTGATCGGTTGCCTTCGCGAAGTTCCTCGCGCATGTCAATGATTTCGACTGGCGGAAGAGTTTGGTTATTCATCCGGGTTGGCAGTGTTAAAAGATGATATACCTTTTTTTGTGCTCTGGCAAAGGACTCAAGTGAAGGTGTTGCACTTCCAAGGACAACAGGGCAGCTATAGGTTTTCGCCCTTTCAATCGCCACATCCCGCGCATGGTACCGCGGCATTTCTTCCTGTTTATAACTTGTTTCGTGCTCTTCATCGATAATAATGATGCCAAGGTTTTCAAATGGAGCAAAAATAGCTGATCTGGCTCCAACGGCAACTTTTACTTCCTTCCGTTGAATCTTGCGCCACTCATCATATTTTTCTCCGGCCGACAACCCGCTGTGTAATACAGCGACTAAGTCACCGAATCTGCCTTTAAAACGATTCACCATCTGAGGGGTGAGGGCAATTTCCGGTACAAGCACAATTGCTTCCTGCCCTTTTTCAATGACTTCTTGAATCGATTGCAGATAGATTTCCGTCTTGCCGCTCCCCGTTACCCCATAAAGCAAAAATACCTCATGTTGATTTTGCTCTACTGCATTTAATATCGGTACAATCGCGGTTTGCTGATCCTTAGTTAAGGGCAATGGTTTCGTTCTCTCGAATCTTCGATGCTCATACGGATCGCGATATACCTCTACTTCCTCCTCAGCTAGAATCCTTTTACCAACTAACGCTTTAACAGTCGAAGCTGTGGTATTCAGTTCAGCTACTAGCAGTCTCATTTCAATTGGAGCAAAACGTTCGATAAAAAAGCTTATTACTTGTTTTTGCTTTTCTGCATTTACTGGTAATTTCCCCATTTCTTCGGTTAAGACTGCTTGGGAAACGAGTGGACGGATATATTTCTGTTGTTTTTTCCTGACTTTTTCCTTCACGATATAATGGACTTCAAGTTGACCTTTTGCTGTTTCCTTTTGTAATAAGGAAACAATTCCATTCTTCAAAGCATCCTGCCAATCTAGTTTTCCATTCTTTGCGAAAAATGAATGCAATGATAACGGGAGTGCACTTATTTCTACTCCTGGAGCCAGTTTTACCATTTTTTCATATTTCGCTTTTAACGCTGCCGGCAGCATTACCTGATAGGCAAATATTTTAAAACAAAGTGTATTTTCCGTCAGCCAGTTCCCAAGCTCCAGTAATTCATGATTTAAAATCGGTTCAAGATCCATCGGCTCAATGATTTCTCTTAACTGCTTAACCTCAGATTCTTTTTTCAGCTCAATGACAAATCCTTGAATATTTCTTGGACCAAATGGAACAACTACTCTCATGCCAGGCTGAATGGTATCCCTCCATTGGTCAGGGATTAAATAATCGAAGGCCCGATCCGTTTGTTTTGCCGGAACATCCACAATCACACTAGCGATTTCCATCTTTATTCATTTCCTTCAGAAGAGCAGTAATTTCTTCGATTATTTTTTCTGCTACAGCTGTTTTAGACATTAGCGGTAATTCCGTCATCGTTCCATTCCGCTTAAACAGTGTCACAATGTTCGTATCCGTGCCAAACCCTGCTCCGGAAGCCTTAACATTGTTAGCGACAATCATATCGGCATTTTTTGCAAATAACTTTTTCCTTGCATATTCTTCGACATTATTTGTTTCGGCTGCAAAGCCAACAAGTATTTGTTTCGTCTTTCGCTGCCCAAGCTCATACAAGATATCTTTCGTTCGTTCAAACTCTATCGTCGTGTCCCCTGACTGTTTTTTCACCTTATTATCATGAGTGATTTTTGGGCGATAATCTGCGACAGCCGCTGTTTTTATTACGAAATCCGCGCTATCAAATCGGGTCAATACGGCATTGTACATTTCTTCTGCACTCTCGACCTTGACAATCTCAACACCGGACGGAGCCGGTATTTGAACGGGGCCGGAAACTAAGACCACTTCGGCACCCTGCCTTTTCGCCTCTGCTGCTAAAGCATATCCCATTTTTCCGCTGGAATGGTTGGAAATGAAGCGGACCGGGTCAATTTTCTCCCGCGTCGGACCTGCGGTTATTAACACCTTTTTTCCATTTAATCGATTTGCTTGATTATTTCCGAAGTAATTTTGAATTAACGCTACTATTTTCTCCGGTTCCTCTAAGCGTCCTTTACCAACGTAACCGCAGGCAAGCCAGCCTTCACTTGGCTCGATGAATTGATAGCCATATTCAGCTAATAACGAGAGGTTCTTTTTTACCGCTGGATGGTCGTACATATGAACATTCATTGCAGGGGCAATCCAAACAGGTGAGTCGGCCGCAAGCAGTGTAGTCGTAATCATATTATCAGCAATGCCACCCGCTAATTTGGCAATTGTATTGGCGGTTGCCGGTGCAACGAGAATTAAATCCGCCCAATCAGCAAGGTCAATATGGGCGATGACCTGAGGATTTTTCTCATCAAAGGTATCGGTATACACATCATTGCGGGATAAGGCTTGAAAGGTTAACGGGGATACAAATTTCGCTGCAGATTCGCTCATTATAACTCTAACATGTGCCCCAGCTTGAGCAAGCTTACTTGTCAGGGCAGCGGCTTTATATACAGCGATTCCGCCCGTCACACATAATAATATGTTCTTATCCTTTATCATCAACGAATCCCCCACTTCTAGTACATTCATTCTTTCTTTATTATGATGGAACAGCATTAACTTTTCATCTATTTCGTTACTAAATTCGACAAAAAGCTTAAAAAATAAAAAAGGCTGACACGCAAGGAGTTTTCCTTTGTCAGACCTTCTTTCGTCATTTACTAGCTGATTATTCCTATTATACTATTCTGCACTTGTTTCTGCTTTTTTGGCAATCCGGTATGTCAGCTCACCGCTGTATATTTCCTCTAATGCTTTCCCTACATATTTATAGGAAACATATTTTGGCAGCCTTTCATCTCTAATTTGCGACATCACACGGGCACGCTTCGCCGCAACAGATACAAGTGAATATTTAGAATCAATTTTTTCAAGCAAGGAATCAATAGATGGATACAACATTTTATTCAACCTCCAACAATTTTTTATAACGATGTTCAACTCGTACCCTGCGGCAATGTTCAGCCGTTACGATGGCTCTTACACGTTCACAAGCGAGATCAACTTGATCATTTTCAACAACATAATCATATAATTCCATCATTTCAATTTCTTCACGGGCAGACAGCATCCGATTGTGAATAATATCATCTGTTTCCGTTCCTCTTGTCACAATCCGGTTTTTCAATTCGGAAAGACTTGGCGGCATCAGAAAGATAAATAACCCTTCAGGAAACTTTTCCCGAACTTGGCGGGCACCCTTTACTTCGATTTCTAGAAAAACATCTTTTCCGGAATCCAAGGTTTCACGTACATAATCAACTGGGGTTCCATAATAGTTTCCGACAAACTCGGCGTATTCTAACAGCTTGCCTTGTTCGATTAATTTTTCAAACTCTGCTCTTGACTTAAAAAAATAATCAACACCATCGATCTCCCCTTCGCGCGGCGAGCGGGTTGTCATCGAAATGGAGTATTCAAACGCTGTATCTGGATGGGAAAAAATCTCTTTTCGAACCGTTCCTTTTCCAACACCGGATGGCCCAGAAAGTACAATCAGCAATCCTTTTTCCTGCATGTTAAAAAATCCTACCCTTCATCAATAGTATCGTCACGGTCTGTTAAACGATGGGCAACCGTTTCAGGCTGGACAGCGGAGAGGATAACATGGTCGCTATCCATGACAATCACTGCCCGTGTCCGTCTTCCATATGTAGCGTCAATCAGTGATCCCCGGTCACGGGCATCTTGAATAATTCTTTTTATTGGGGCAGATTCAGGGCTGACAATGGAAATAATTCGATTGGCAGAAACAATATTTCCAAATCCAATATTAATCAATTTAATCGACATGGTCTCAATCCAATCATCAATAATATATTTTGACCGTCTAAATCAGTTTCTAAACAAGGCCTATTCGATATTCTGTACTTGTTCCTTCAATTTCTCTAGTAAACTTTTTATTTCGACTACCCTTTTCGCAATGTTGGAATCATTTGCTTTTGAACCGATGGTGTTTGCTTCTCGATTCATTTCCTGTACAAGAAAATCCAGCTTCCTGCCAATGGGTTCCTGTTCATTTATTGTTTGCATAAATTGTTGAATGTGGCTTTTTAACCTTGTAATTTCTTCATTTATATCAGCCTTGTCTGCAAAAACTGCCACTTCCGTTAAAATCCGCGTTTCATCAATTTGCCCATTGGTAAATTCCTGCATTCTTTTTGTAAGACGGTCTTTGAATGATTGCACCACGAACGGCGCAAACTTTTGAAGTTCAAATACATTTCCTTCTAAGTGCGAAAGCATTGCCAGCAAATCCTTCTTCAATTCTTCCCCTTCGGCCCTGCGCATTTCCTTTAATAAGATAACCGCTTCTTCTGTTGCTGTTAATACTAAATTCTCAAGTTCTTCATTGCCAGCTTCACTTTCTTCTATATGTAAAAGATCTGTTCGATTAAGTAAATCCTGGAGTGTGATTGTTCCTTCAATACCGAATTTTTCATGTGCCTGCTTGATGAATTGGTAGTACTCTTCAACCAGCTTCCAATCTACATGGACTGTTCGGGTAACGACTCCTTCCCCTTCAACACTTACATAGACCTCAACCCTGCCGCGCCGAATATGCTGGATTATTTTCTTTTTTATTTTATCTTCTATTTTTAATAGCTGTCTCGGCAAGCGGATATTCATCTCACAAAATCGGTGGTTGACTGTTTTAACTTCCACATTCACTGAGAAGGAATCCGATTCTGTCTTTCCCCTGCCAAAGCCTGTCATACTAAAAACCATCACTGGCACATCCAATCTGTGAAAAAATTGATCGGGATTATTTTTTAAAAAAATCACAAAAGGCAATAGAGCTCATCTCTATTACCTTTTGGATTATAACATACTTTATTTTGTTTTTCTTAACAAAAATGATCCTGCTAGTAAAAAAGTTGGTATTGAGGAGAGCCCACCAATCAACAACCAGTCTTTTGCGGCGATAGGCAAGGTATGGAAAACCGGCTGCAGCGGTGGATAATAAATGACGACAAACATCAATGCAAGGGAAGACAGGACTGCCCAAACAAGGTATTGATTCCCAAATGGGTTTCTCGACAACACCGACTTTTCACTGCGGCAATCAAACACATGGATAAGCTGGGCCATAACAAGGGTGGCGAAGGCAACGGTTTGTGCATAGGCCAGCTGGCTAGTATCGTTATGATAAACAATCATAAACGCTAATAAAGTCACGACGCCAATTAGGAATCCTCTTGAGACAACCTTCCATCCCAGTCCACGAGAAAATACACCTTCATTCGGGCTTCTTGGCCTCCGTTTCATCACGTCTTCTTCTGGACGATCAAGCCCGAGGGCCATGGCCGGCAGTCCGTCTGTCACCAGGTTTACCCAAAGGATTTGAATAGGTACAAGGGGAAGCGGAAGTGCTAATAACATTGCAAACAACATCACCAATATTTCACCAACATTTGATGCTAGTAAGTAACGGACAAATTTTCGAATATTTTCATAGATATTTCTGCCTTCAGTTATTGCCGCCTTAATCGTCGCAAAATTATCATCTAACAAGATTAGCGACGATGCTTCTTTGGCAACATCTGTTCCGGTAATTCCCATCGCCACCCCGATATCTGCAGCTTTAATCGCTGGGGCATCATTGACACCATCACCTGTCATCGCAACAATATGTCCGCGATTTTGTAATGCTTTAACAATTTTTAGCTTATGCTCCGGTGAAACCCTGGCAAACACAGCCACATCATTAACTACATCTTCAAGCTCTTCAACCGACATATTAGCCAAAGCCTTCCCATCAAGCACCTTGCTTTTGCTGGTTAAAATCCCTAGCTGGGCGGCAATCGCCTTGGCAGTGATGACATGGTCACCGGTAATCATCACAGTTTTAATTCCTGCATCCTTACATTCTTTGACAGCATCTTTTACTTCAGGTCGTGGCGGGTCAATCATTCCTTGTACACCAATTAGGGTTAATTTTTTCTCTGCTTCATGTTCACTTAAGATGATCGTATTAGCAGGGATTGGCTTAAAGGCAACCGCAATCGTACGCAGTGCCCTTGCAGCGAGACCATCGATCGCATCCTGAACCTTTATTTTTGTTTGCTTATTTAAAAATTGCGTGCGTTCGTCCCATAGTATCGATTCACTAATCCCTAAAATGACATCCGGTGCTCCCTTTGTAACAATAAAATGCCGGCCCTGTTTGTCCTTCACGTGGATACTCATCATTTTTCTGGCAGAGTCAAATGGGAATTCATTAATAATTGTAAACTCTTTTAATAATGTTTTCCGATCAAAACCAGCTTTCATCGCACTTACAAGCAGTGCACCCTCCGTTGG
The DNA here is from genome assembly GCF_042885335.1 of Neobacillus sp. NPDC058068. NCBI lineage: Bacteria > Bacillati > Bacillota > Bacilli > Caryophanales > Bacillaceae > Neobacillus > Neobacillus sp. NPDC058068. The sequence continues at coordinate 21,576 of NZ_JBHVSI010000002.1, forward strand.
GTCCCCGTCAAGAATGAAATCCTCATCCTTCATGACCAAATCCGAATGATTGCAAAGCATCCCGAATAACAGCATTTGCTGCAAGGTTTTTTCGTCTTTCGGGTTTACCTTTTCTTTATTTCGATAAAAATTACCTTGCGGTTGGTAGCCCACTCCGTCGACTGTCCATGTTTGTCCTCCGCTCCAAAGGTGGGTAACAGTCATTTTATTTTGCGTCATCGTCCCGGTTTTGTCAGAACAAATCACCGATGCACAGCCAAGAGTTTCGACGGCCGGAAGTTTCCTGACGATGGCATTTTTCTTAATCATCTTTTGAACACCGAGCGATAATGCCACGGTCACAATTGCCGGCAGCCCTTCAGGTATCGCTGCAACTGCAAGCGAAACACCTGCTAAAAACATCTCGTAAATTTCGTGTCCGCGTAAAACACCGACCACGACAACAAGTACGGTTAAAAGCAAAGCGACTGTGATTAATATTTTCCCCAACTGCTCTAAACGCCGCTGCAACGGTGTATCCTGTGACTCTGCATTTTGCAGTAAATCAGCAATTTGTCCCATTGCTGTTTTCATTCCTGTTGCGATTACAACCCCGACACCGCTTCCCCTTGTAATCATCGTACCCATAAAGGCGATATTCTCCATATCGCCAATTCCCGGATTAGGGTTTGTTAAGCAATCGATATGTTTTGAAACGGGAACAGACTCGCCTGTAAGCGCCGATTCTTCAATTTCTAAGCTTTTAGATTCAACGACACGGACATCAGCGCCAATCCGGTCGCCGCTGGTAAACTTTAAAATATCCCCGATGACGATTTCCTTTGATGGAATCTTCAGCCATTTTCCTTCCCGCATTACAGATACATACGGTGCGGATAATTCCTTCAATGCCTGGAGCGATTTCTCTGCTCTCCGTTCTTGGTAAAAACCAAGGCACCCATTTATAATGACGATGGCAATAATGGCAATGGCATCAATATATTCGCCGAGCAAGCCGGAAATCAAGGTTGCTGCTAGGAGGACTAACACCATAAAATCCTTAAATTGACTAAAAAATAAGAGTAAAGCCGATTGCTTTTCTCCTTCGTCCAATTCATTTAGTCCGTGCTGTTTAATCCGCTTCTCCACTTCTTCCTGTAATAATCCAGAAGAAAAGTCGGTTTCTAAGGCCTTTTCTACTTGCTCTATCTTCATTTCATGGAATTTCATCCGACCATCTCACTTCCCCCTTTAAATACCTATAAGTACTTGCTCTAAAGAAAGCATATTCGGGGTCGTCCCAAAAAATGCTATATTAAGTTGCCATTGCTGGGTAAATTAAGACAGATTTAAGTTAAGTAGGTTATAATGTAATCATATGTTTAGAAAAGGATGTTTTCGATGTCATTTGATGGTTTATTTACAAAAGCAATGGTCGATGAGCTTGTTCGTTCACTAAAGGGCGGGCGGATAAACAAAGTTCAACAGCCTTATAAAAATGAAGTGATTCTTACCATTCGGGCAAACGGAGTGAATCAAAAGCTGCTTTTATCGGCACACCCAAGCTATGCACGGGTGCAGTTCACTAACGAACCGTACGATAATCCGAGTGAACCGCCAATGTTCTGTATGCTGCTTAGAAAGCATATTGAGGGCTATATATTAGAGGATTTATATCAAGTTAATAATGACCGGATGATTATTTTTGAAATTAAGGGCCGAAATGAAATCGGTGATATTAGCTATAAACAATTAATTGTTGAAATTATGGGGCGGCACAGCAATATTGTTTTGGTCGATAAAACGCGGAATGTTATTCTTGACAGCATTAAGCATGTCTCATTCGCCGTGAACAGCCACCGGGCGATTTTGCCGGGTCAGCCTTACATACGCCCTCCTGAACAAAACAAATTAAATCCGTTTGAAGCTGCCCCAGAGGATGTATTGAGGTCAGTGGATTTTATGGGAGGCAAACTTGACCACCAGCTGGTCGAGCATTTTGCCGGTACGTCTCCTTTATTTGCTAAGGAAGTTATTTTTCAAAGCGGCCTGGCTAATCGTACGACTGTGCCTGAGACATTTATCCGTCTGATAAAAAAAATAGCAGCAGGAGATCTCTCTCCTTCGATTATGTCTGTAAATGGAAAGGAATCGTTTTATCTTTTCCCACTTGAGCATTTAAAGGGCGAGTCGAAAAGTTTTGCAACCTTAAGTGAAATGCTTGACCGCTATTATTTTGGCAAAGCAGAACGCGACCGCGTAAAGCAGCAAGGGAATGATGTCGAGCGCTTTATTAGTAATGAAAAAGAAAAAAATGAAAAGAAAATCTCGAAGCTTGAGAACACGTTAAAAGAAGCAGAACGGGCTGAGCAATATCAGCGCTTTGGCGAACTGTTAACCGCTAATCTTTACGCGGCCAAAAAGGGTATGAAGGAAATTGAAGTTCTCGATTATTATGATGAATTGGGCGGCACCATTGTGATTCCGCTCGACCCGAGAAAGACGCCATCTGAAAATGCGCAAAAGTATTTCTCCAAATACCAAAAAGCAAAAAATGCTGTTTCTGTCGTCGAGGAGCAAATCGAACTCGCGCTTGCTGAAGTAGCTTACTTTGATAATTTACAGCAACAGGTTCAGGCTGCTTCACCGAAGGATATTCAGGAAATACGTGAAGAGCTTGTTGAAGGCGGTTATATACGAGAACGCAAGAAACGGAACGGGAAGAAAGTGCAAAACGTTAAGCCTGTTTTGGATCATTTTATTGCTTCAGATGGGACCGATATCATCGTCGGAAAAAATAATAAGCAAAATGATTATTTGACCAATAAATTGGCGGCACGGGATGAAATTTGGCTGCATACGAAGGACATACCGGGATCGCACGTTGTGATTCGCAGCAAAGAACCATCCGATGAAACCATTCGGGAGGCAGCCATTTTGGCCGCTTATTACAGTAAAGCACGGAATTCAAGCTCCGTGCCTGTTGATTTCACAAAAGTCCGCCATGTCAAAAAGCCAAGCGGTGCTAAGCCGGGATTTGTGATTTATGACAACCAGCAGACGGTTTATGTGACTCCTGATGAAGAATTGGTGTTGAAATTGAAGAAATAAATAATATAAGAGGATGTCCTGAGGTTCCGGGACATCCTCTATTTTGCGAATCAATTTCGCCGCTTTTTTATTTATTTGTTATGTTTTCTTTTTGCCTCCAATTAGCTGGGTTCTTCCTCCACAACAGCAGACTTTCCTGATCTTCGGCGCTAACATAGCCTTTTGATACGGCAACATCTATTAATGTTGGATAATCTGTAAGTGAAAAACTCTTAATTTCTTCCTCTCGAAATAACTGTTTTCCCTTTTCAAGCCCATATGTAAAAATTGAGACAACCCCAAGCACTTCACAGCCTGATTCCCGTAAGGCTTGCACCGCAGTGATTACACTGCCGCCGGTTGAAATGAGATCTTCAACAACGACAACCTTTTGACCTTGCTTTACTTTTCCTTCGATTTGATTTCCTTTACCATGCCCCTTCGCCTTGGAGCGAACGTAACACATCGGCAAGTTCAAATGCTCGCTGACCCATGCCGCATGCGGAATTCCGGCTGTTGCTGTTCCTGCTATTACTTCTGCATCCGAAAAGTTTTCATGGATGAGTTTTTGCAATCCTGCAGCAATTTCTCTTCGTACTACCGGGTAAGATAAAGTTAAGCGATTATCACAATAAATCGGTGATTTAAGTCCTGATGTCCAGGTAAATGGATCTTGCGGCCGTAGTGCTACAGCATTGATTTCTAATAGTTTTTCAGCAATCATCTGTTTCATTGATATACTCCTCTCCATGCATTCATCCATTGTTCATAGCTTTTCACCGGGTCAGTTGACTGTGTAATCGAACGCCCGACAACAATTGCACTTACTCCGGACCGCCTTGCAAATTCAGGAGTAGCGACGCGTTTTTGGTCACCAACTTGATCCGATTCCATTCTGATTCCCGGGCAAACGGTTAAGAATGAGCTTCCTGCTTGCGAATGAATCGATTCAGATTCCCACGCTGAGCAGACTACTCCATCTAATCCAGCAACTCTTGCTAGCGAGGCATAGTGCAATACTGATTCCTTCAATGTCACTGGGATAAGTTGCTCACTATTCATCTGCTCCTGTGAAGTACTAGTCAATTGAGTAACCGCGATGCACTCAGGGCGCTTCCTACCAACAGAGGTACCTGCCTCCAACCCTTCCAAAGCCGCCTGCATCATTTCTCTTCCACCAGCGGCATGAACATTGACGAGATCACATTCCAATTGTGCCAGCCCCTTCATCGCACTTCTCACCGTGTTCGGAATATCATGAAGCTTTAAATCAAGAAAAATTTGATGCCCCTTTTCTTTTAATTGCTGAACAATCGCAGGACCTTCCTTGTAAAATAGCTCAATGCCAACCTTTAGAAACAGCCGTCTTTCTTCAAACGGTGCCAAAAACCGTTCTACTTCGCTTTTGTTAGCAAAATCAAGCGCGATGATAAGCGAGTTGTCCATGCTGATTCCAGCTCCTTCCCCTGCATTCACTGATGTGTTCGAACCCTAATTTTTTTAAAAGCACTGGCAATTCTTCGATGATAGTTGGGCAAACAAATGGATCGACGAAATTTGCTGTTCCCACTGCGACGGCACTTGCCCCTGCATAAAAATATTCGACGACATCCTCGGCGGACTGAACACCGCCCATTCCAATAATCGGAATCGAGACAGCTTGACTTACCTCATAAATCATCCGAATCGCCACCGGTTTAATCGCAGGACCGGATAGTCCGCCAGTTATGTTGGCTAAAATCGGTTTCCCAGTTTTTAAATCAAGCCTCATCCCGACTAGAGTGTTAATCATTGTTAAACCATCAGCACCGCCATCTTCCACTGCCTTTGCCATTTCGACAATATTAGTGACATTCGGCGATAGCTTCACATAAACCGGGACACGAGAAACCTCTTTTACCTTCCTTGTCAATTGCTTGGCAACCTCGGGAACGGTTCCAAATGCGATTCCTCCTGTTTTGACATTCGGACAGGAAATATTTAATTCTAACGCATGAACATTTGCTGCCTTCGATATTTCCATTGCAACCGAGACATAGTCCTCTTCAAGGGAACCGGCAACATTCGCGATGATTGGAACATCATACTTTGACAACCACGGCAATTCCTCGGCCATAACTTTTTCTAAACCGGGATTTTGCAAACCGATAGCATTAAGCATTCCGCCATCTGTTTCTGCGACCCTTGGGGTTGGATTTCCAAATCTCGGCTCAACGGTTGCCGCTTTAATCATGATGGCGCCAAGTTTGCTTAAATCATAAAATTGGCTGTATTCCCTGCCAAATCCAAAGCACCCCGATGCCGGCATGATTGGATTTTTAAGATTTAACCCGGGTAACTTAACATCTAAACAGCTCATAGCACTACCTCCCCGGCACGAAATACGGGTCCATCGCTGCACACCTTTTTATAGGAAAACCCCGAAGGATCATCCGCCGTTCTACATACACAGGCAAAGCATGCCCCGATTCCGCAGCCCATTCGTTCTTCTAACGATAAAAACATTTTTTTATCTGCATAGTGTTGTTCTAACGCTTTTAACATCGGGGTTGGTCCACAGGCATAGATACAATCAAAGAGTAAAGTTTTCATTACTTCTGTTACAAAACCTTGTAGCCCGTACGTGCCGTCAACCGTTGTCACGTATGTTTCACCATTTTTCAAAAATTCCTGTTCATAAAAAACGGCTGATTCCGTTTGAAATCCAAGAACGTGAATAACTTTTACCCCTTTGGCCACTAGCTGCCTGGATAGTTCATATAGTGGCGGTACACCAATACCGCCGCCGACAAGCAGCGCTGTCTCTCCTCTACTTACTTCCTCAACGGGAAAGCCGTTTCCTAACGGACCCAGGATATCAAGTTCCATCCCCGGTTCCATTTTCGCAAGCAGAGACGTCCCCCTGCCTTCCTTGCGGTAAATCATCGTAAATTGTTCGTTCTCTTGATCAAATGACGAAATGCTGATTGGTCTCCGCAAAAGCGGATCCAGGGCATTGGCAACCTTAATATGAACAAACTGCCCTGGTTGTTTGATTTGACTTGCCAAGCCCGCTTTCACCGTCAGTTCAAAAATATCCTCGGCGATTTCCGTTTGGCTGATGATTGGGCAAAATTCTTTTTGGATCATTCGAGGACTGCCTCCTTATTTACAACACCCATTGCTTCCGCGGAAAAATTCATCGACTCGATTACTTTTAAGATTGCATCTGCCGTATCTAATGAAGTTAAACATGGAATCCCATTTTCAACAGCGCCGCGGCGAATTCTAAATCCGTCCCTCTCCGGCTGTTTTCCTTTTGTTAAGGTGTTAATAATGAATTGGGTTTCACCATTTTGAATCACATCCAGTAGTGTCTGACCATCCGAGCCGATTTTCCCAACAACCTTTACCTTCAAACCGGCAGACGCGAGCACACCAGCTGTCCCGCTTGTTGCCATTAAGCGGTAGCCATTTGCCGCAAACCTCAAGGCAAGCTTTAAGGCTTCTTCTTTATCTTTGTCTGCTACAGTAAACAAGACAGTGCCAAACTTCTGAATATTCATCCCTGAAGCAATCAAACCTTTATATAGTGCTTTTTCAAGTGTCAAATCCTTGCCCATTACCTCGCCGGTTGATTTCATTTCCGGTCCGAGTGTAATCTCAACGCTTTTTAACTTAGCAAATGAGAAAACCGGCACCTTGACAAACACTCCATTTTTTTCAGGAATAAGACCTGCTGGATAACCTTGGTCTGCCAAGGAAACTCCTAATATCGCTTTTGTCGCAATTTTTGCCATCGGGACATTGGTAATTTTGCTTAAAAACGGAACAGTTCGACTTGACCTCGGATTTACTTCCAGTACAAATACTTGGTTTTCTGATACCACATACTGAATGTTTAACAGCCCGACAATATTTAGTCCCAAAGCTAATTTTTCTGTATATTCAACGAGTGTTTGTTTAACTGATTCTGAGAGTGTCTGCGGCGGATAGACAGCGATTGAATCGCCGGAGTGTACGCCGGCCCGTTCGATATGTTCCATAATTCCTGGAATTAAGACATGTTCCCCGTCACAAATGGCATCTACTTCGACTTCTTTCCCTGTTAAATAACGGTCAATCAAGACTGGGTGTTCCGGATTGATTTTAACGGCATTTTCCATATAATAAAGCAACTCTTGCTTTTGGTAGACAATCTCCATCGCCCGGCCGCCAAGGACGTATGAGGGACGGACTAATACCGGATAGCCGATTTCTTCGGCAATTCCAATGGCTTCTTCCACCGATAAGGCCGTTTTGCCAAGCGGCTGCGGAATATGTAACCTTTCGAGCGCTTGTTCAAATTTATCCCTGTCTTCCGCACGGTCCAAAGCCTCTAAACTTGTTCCCAAAATGTTAACCCCATTTTCTGCAAGCTCGGCAGCAAGATTGATCGCCGTCTGCCCGCCAAACTGAACGACCACGCCGATCGGCTGTTCCAATTCGATGATAGGCATGACGTCCTCAAGCGTCAGCGGTTCAAAGTAAAGTTTATCGGAAATACTGAAATCAGTTGAGACGGTTTCCGGATTGTTGTTAATAATAATCGCCTCATAGCCGGCTTCTTTAATGGCCTTCACCGAATGGACGGTCGCATAATCAAACTCAATCCCTTGGCCGATACGGATTGGACCTGAGCCCAGAACAATCACACTTTTTCTATCTGTAACAAGCGATTCGTTCTCCTCTTCATAGGTGCCATAGTAATACGGTGTTTCGCTCACGAATTCAGCCGCACACGTATCGACCATTTTATAAACAGGGAGGATGTCAACATCCTTGCGAAAATGGAATATTTCCCGTTCACTCCTTTCCCAAAGCTCAGCAATTTTTTTATCCGCAAATCCCTTTTGCTTCGCTTCCTGAAGAAGTTCCCTGTCAAATGGGCGGGCTGCCAGCTCGGCTTCAAGTTCAATGATCCCTGCCATTTTCTTCAAGAAAAATAAATCGATTTTGCTCCATTGATGAATAGTTTCAATTGATATCCCTTGCTTCAAGCTTTCGGCAATATAAAAGAGCCGCTCATCCCCTGCTTTATGAATTCGTTTTTCGAGGAGCTCATCATCAATTTCCTCTGCCCTAGTCAATTCGAAATGGCAAACGCCGGCATCTAGAGATCGAATAGCTTTTAACAGCGATTCCTCAAACGTCCGGCCAATGGCCATAACTTCTCCCGTTGCCTTCATTTGCGTTCCAAGATAACGGTTTCCCGATTCAAATTTGTCAAATGGCCAGCGGGGTATTTTCGTCACAATATAGTCGAGTGCCGGTTCGAAACAGGCATAGGTTTTTCCTGTTACCGGATTAAGCATCTCATCAAGTGTTAAACCAACAGCAATTTTGGCGGCTAACTTGGCTATTGGATAGCCTGTTGCTTTCGATGCAAGAGCAGATGAACGGCTTACTCTTGGATTTACTTCAATAATATAGTAGTTAAAGCTAGCTGGGTCTAAAGCGAGCTGGACGTTACAGCCTCCTTCGATTCCAAGCGCACGAATGATTTTAAGTGAAACATTTCTTAACAGCTGAAATTCTCGGTCGCTCAAGGTTTGACTCGGAGCAACGACGATGGAATCACCTGTATGAACGCCAACAGGATCGATGTTTTCCATGTTGCAAACCACAATCGCATTATCATTGGCATCACGCATGACCTCGTATTCGATTTCCTTATAGCCTGCGATGCTTTTTTCAAGCAAGCATTGATGAACAGGGCTGTTCTTTAATCCGGATGAAACGATTTCTTCTAATTCTCCCGGATTGTGACAAATACCTCCGCCTGTTCCCCCAAGTGTAAAGGCTGGACGGACAATGACTGGGAAACCAATCTTTTCAACAAAAGCTACAGCTTCTTTTAACTCGTGGATAATTTCACTATCCGGAATTGGCTCCCCTAGCTCGTTCATTAAGCTGCGGAATAATTCTCTGTCTTCTGCTTGTTTAATCGCGGAAAGCTTTGTGCCTATTATTTCTACCTCACACTCCTGCAGTACGCCTGAATATGCCAGCTCCACGGCAAGATTAAGACCTGTTTGCCCGCCTAGTGTTGCTAGAAGTGCATCTGGACGTTCCTTGCGGATGATTCGGCTGACAAATTCGACTGTTAGCGGTTCAATATAAACGGCATCGGCGATTTCCGTATCGGTCATAATCGTCGCTGGATTCGAGTTTACGAGAATGACCCGATACCCTTCTTCTTTTAGTGCGATGCATGCCTGGGTGCCGGCATAGTCAAATTCCGCCGCCTGGCCGATAACAATTGGTCCTGACCCGATAACTAAAATGGAGTTTATATCTTTACGTTTTGGCATCGTACTCTTCCCTCCTGTTTTTCAGCATCAATCATGGCAAGAAACTGTTCAAATAAGCTGTTTGTATCCTCAGGCCCCGGGGAAGCCTCGGGATGATATTGGACTGTAAAGGCAGGGAAATCTAAATGTTTTAAGCCTTCTATCGTCCCATCATTTAGTGCGACATGTGTAATCGCTAAGCGTGTTTGATGTAATGACTCTGTTTCAACCGTGTATCCGTGGTTTTGTGAAGTAATCGCAATTTTACCTGTAGCCAGTTCCTTGACAGGATGGTTCGAACCGCGGTGCCCGAATTTCATTTTCACTGTGTTCGCACCGCAGGCAAGGGCAAATAATTGATGACCAAGACATATTCCAAATATCGGAATGGCCCCCAGTACTTGTTTAATCATATGGATACCTTCCGGGACATCTTTGGGATCTCCCGGCCCATTTGAGAGCATTATCCCATCAGGAAGCAATTGGAAGATTTCATCTGCCGTTGTATGGTATGGAACAACAACGACATCGCATCCACGTTTATTAAATTCTCGTAAAATTCCATGCTTCATGCCAAAGTCAACCAGAACAATTCGTTTCCCGCGCCCAGGGCTTGGGTATGAATTTTTTGTGGATACTGTTCTTACTTGATCAATCGGAAGTTTTGTTTGCCGTAATCTGCTTACTACTTCTAGCGGATCCCGCTCAATGCTACAAATGGCTCCTTTTAGTGTTCCATGCTCACGGATAATCCTAGTTAATTTTCTCGTATCAATTCCAGAAATACCGGGGATTTTTTTCATTTTAAAATATTCATCGATAGTGAATTCACTACGCCAGTTCGAAGGGTAGTCAGTCACTTCCTTGACAATCAATCCTTTCACAGCAGGATTAATCGATTCAAAATCATCGCGGTTTATTCCGTAATTTCCGATTAACGGATAGGTAAGCATGACAATTTGCCCGCAATAGGAAGGGTCGGAAAGAATCTCCTGATAGCCTGTCATCCCTGTATTAAATACGATTTCACCCATGGTATCCATATGACCGCCAAAGCCGTCACCGATAAAAATCGTTCCATCCTCTAAAATAAGCTGTGCTTTCATGCTATTACACTCCCTTTTCCCAAACTATCCGCCCGCCAGCAATCGTCATTTCCGGCCAGCCCTTACATTTCCAGCCAGCAAATGGGGTATTTTTCCCTTTAGATAGAAATCCGGATGGATCAACTTCTTTTTCTTTATTCAGATTCAACAGAACGAGATCAGCGGGAGCCCCCACTTCCAATTTTCCATACGGCAGGGCAAAACTTTTGGCAGGCTTCAGCGTTAAAAAGCCAATTAACTCTTCAAGCGAAATAATATTTTTTAACACTAAATGTGTATACAGGAGCGGGAAGGCTGTCTCTAAACCGACAATTCCAAACGGTGCCAATTCCATTCCTTCACTTTTTTCTTCAAGTGTATGTGGTGCATGATCGGTGGCGATGAAATCAATTGTGCCATCAAGCAGGCCTTCAATTAAGGCAGCACGATCAGCTGCATCCCTAAGCGGAGGATTCATCTTAAAGTTGGCGTCAAGTCCTGGAATATCATCCTGAGTAAGTAGTAAATGGTGCGGGGTGACTTCCGCAGTGACACGAATCCCCGCTCGCTTGGCATCCCTTATTACCCGGACAGACTCCTTCGTACTGACATGGCATACATGGTAATGACAGCCTGCTGCCTCAGCAAGCAGCACATCTCTGGCAATCTGGACCGATTCACATACAGATGGGATTCCATTTAATCCATGCTTTTCTGAGAAAGAACCCTCATGGACACAGCCTTTATTGATCAGAGAATTTTCTTCACAATGGGCAACAACTGCCATATCTGCCTTTGCTGCCTTACGCATCGCTTCCAGCATCCTATCCGCCGACTGAATCCCAACACCATCATCGGTAAAAGCGAAAGCACCCGCTTCTTTGAGTGCCTCAAAGTCTGTCAATTCCTTTCCAAGCTGTCTCGTCGTAATTGACGCATACGGTAAAACCCGCACATGAGCTGTCTCCCGAATCCGCTTTTGCAAGTCCTCCATATGGTTTATGGTGTCAGGCACCGGCCGCGTATTCGGCATGGCCGCCACGGTTGTAAATCCTCCCTTTGCCGCAGCGAGGGTTCCGGTCGCAATTGTCTCTTTCTTTTCTCCGCCGGGCTCGCGCAGGTGGACATGCAAGTCGATAAATCCCGGTGAAACCAACATTCCCGCTGCATCCACTTTTCGTTCCACATCCACCTCAATCTTCTTCTCTATTTTCGTAATAATCCCGTTTTCTATTAAAATATCAGTCTGAACTTTTTCTCCATTAAATGCTATGTAATTTGCGTTCTGAATAAGCAGCTTCATATTGATTTCCTCCCATTAAGCTTTCAATTGACCGTTTTAAGGCAGCCATTCTGACATAAACACCGTTTTCCATTTGTTTAAAGATTCTTGACCGTTTGCATTCTACCAAGCTATCAGCAATTTCCACATTCCGGTTTACCGGAGCTGGATGCATAATAATGCTGTTTGGCTTCATTTGCCCTTCCCTTTCTAATGTGAGGCCAAATTGGTTATGATACTCGGAAGCTGTAAAGCTTCCCTTCTTTTGATGGCGTTCATGCTGAACCCTTAGCAGCATAACTACATCCGCTTCCCTGATTGCTTCATCAATTGGTCTATATCTTGCTGAATGCAAACTGTGGTTATCAAACCATTCTTCCGGCCCAGAAAAAATGACCTCTGCTCCGAGTCTTGTTAAGGCATCAGCATTTGACCGTGCTACTCTGCTGTGACTGATATCGCCAATAATCGCAATTTTCAAGCCCTCAAATCGACCGAACTCCTGCTGGATCGTTAACAGATCAAGGAGCGACTGTGTTGGATGATGACCGCAGCCATCCCCGCCGTTTAGAATTGGGATATTAACTTTTCCAACTAGCTCATCAAAAAAACGGTCCTGCCCATGGCGGATGACGATTGCATTGACACCAATCGCTTCCAATGTTTTGACAGTATCGTAGAGCGTTTCCCCTTTTTGAACACTTGAGGTTTCCACTTCAAACGGAATAACCCCTAGCCCTAATCTTCTTTCCGCAACTTCGAAACTGCATTTTGTTCTTGTGCTGTTTTCAAAAAATAGGTTTGCCGTAAACATTTGCTGTTCCGTCCTCCAAGTCATTCCTTCCGAAAACCTTCTCGCATCTTCAAGTAGTTGATAAATTTCCTCCACCTTTAATTCGTTCGTAGTAAGTAAATGATGTAACATCCTTTTCCCACTCCTTTCTTAGTATTAGGCTGTGTTAAAAGTGAATGTTGATTTCCGTTCCAGGCGCTTCGCTTTCCGCGGGGCGGGCGGTGAGCCTCCTCGGCGCTAAAGCGCCTGCGGGGTCTCACCTGTCCCGCTGCTCCCGCAGGAGTCTCGCGCCTTCCACTCCAATCAACATTGTGCTAAAAATCAACAATGTTCTTTAACACAGCCTAGCATTAAAAAATGCACCCCAAAATCTCCTTCAGGGTGCATTGAATCTAAACCTAAACCATCCTTAACAGACTGGTTCAAGCCTAACACCCTTGTAAGCCTCTCTGGACTTAGTTAAAAGGTTTCTTTATTATGCTGTTTTCTGTTTTTCTTTCGTTTCCTCTTCAAAGATGTTTTCAGTCATCGGCTGCCGGCCAGGAAGAATTAGATTTAACACGACACCTAAGATTGCTGCTAAGGCCATCCCTTGAATTTGGATATCTTTAAATGGCAGCTTGAGAAAAGCTCCGCCAAGTCCGATGACAAGAATAACTGATGAAATGACGAGGTTACGTTTATCATCAAAATCAATTTTACTATCGACTAACATTCGTAATCCTGAAGAAGCGATAATTCCAAACAATAGGATGGAGACACCACCCATAACCGGTGTCGGAATCGTCCCAATTAACGCTGTTAATTTTCCAATGAAACCGAAGATAACCGCTAAAACTGCTGCACCTGCCAGCACGTATACACTGTAGACTCGGGTAATTGCCAAGACGCCGATATTTTCACCGTAAGTTGTTTTTGGTGGACCGCCGACAAATGCTGAAATAATCGTTGCTGTCCCGTCTCCAAGGATGGAACGATGCAAGCCTGGTTCCTTAATGTAATCACGTCCTACTACCTTACTAAGGATTAACTGGTGGCCGATATGTTCCGAAATGGTTACCACTGCGACAGGTACCATTAACCAGAAAATGTCCCATGTGAATTTCACCTTATAGCTGACAAATGGGATGATAAATTCCGGCATTTCCAACCAACCAGCTTTCATTACCGGTCCAAAATCAACGATTCCCACCATTAACGAGTAAAGATAACCAACGATAATTCCTGCTAATATTGGGATAATGCTTAATATTTTTTTTGCAAAAATCGAGAAGATAATAGTTGCCGCAAGTGTAACAAGAGCCGCAGAGAAATGAAGAATGCTATACTTTCCTGCAGGATTATTCATCGCCATACTAAGTGCTGTTGGGGCTACGGACAAGCCAATAACAATGATAACCGGCCCAACTACAATCGGAGGCAATAATTTCATGATCCAGCGGTAACCCGCCTTACTGATAATCAGTGCAATAATCCCATATACAAGACCAGCTAGGAAGGTTCCAACCATTGCCGCACTTGGTCCCCCTGCTTCGTTGAGTAGTTTAATTGGAATAATATAGGCAAATGACGATCCTAGATAGGCTGGGACTTGCCCTTTTGTTATTAATAAAAATGCCAAAGTGCCAAGTCCGCTGGAGATTAATGCAATCGCCGGGCTTAGGCCGACAAGGTATGGAACAAGGATGGTTGCCCCAAACATGGAGAACAAGTGCTGAATGCTTAATGTCAGCCATTGACCCGGTTTTGGAATTTCATTTACGTCTAAGATTGGTTTGTTATTCATTCTAATTTCCCCCGGATTCATTATTTTTTAATAAAAAAACCCTCTTGACCATGAAGGCACAAAGAGGGTTTAGAAATTGCCGCATCTAAATAAAATGAACGGCTTTTTCCCCTTTGTCAGCCTCACGGGACTGCATTTAAAAGGGCTGCTATTTATTTTTCAAAAATACTTACTTGATCCACTTTATCAACTTCTGCCAACTCAACCACGATTTTTTCGTCACTTGATGTTGGGATGTTTTTCCCTACATAATCAGCACGAATTGGCAGTTCACGATGACCGCGGTCCACTAAAACTGCAAGCTGGATTCCTGCCGGGCGCCCAAGATCCATAAGGGCATCAAGTCCGGCTCTCACCGTTCTGCCTGTATACAATACATCGTCAACAAGAATAACTTTTTTGTTTCTGATTTCAACCGGAATATCAGAACCTTTAACAAGTGGTTCCTGATTCTCGGTTTTCTTCGTTAAATCATCCCGATAAAGAGTAATATCTATTTCACCAACAGGAACCGATTTCCCCTCAATATCAGCAATTTTTGCTGCAAGGCGGTCGGCCAGAAAAATTCCTCTTGTCCGTATTCCAACAAGAACACACTCTTCAATCCCTTTATTTTTTTCGATAATTTGATGGGCAATTCGGGTCAATGCCCTGCCGATAGCCTGCTCATCAAGGACAATTGCTTTTTGCAATCCGCAACACCTTCTTTTTAAAAATAAAAACCTCTCACCGATGTTGGCGAGAGGCAGACAAGTTAATTTTAAGATATAGGCATAGCCCGCCTATAATCTTTAACCGTTTCCTTCTCAGCCTCACGGGACCGAATTAAAGGCATATTCAACTATCGTTATCTTACTGTAATTTTCGAGCTCCGTCAATTACTTTTTCGCAATTGCTCAAGCAAGCGTTCGATATCATCAGGAAGCGGTGCTTCGAATTCTAAATATTCACCAGTTCTTGGATGAATAAATCCAAGCACACCTGCATGCAGGGCCTGTCCGTCAATATCCAAGGTTTTTTTCGGTCCATACTTTGGATCGCCAGCAAGCGGGTAGCCGATATATTTCATATGAACACGGATTTGATGCGTTCTTCCTGTTTCCAATTGGCACTCGACGAAGGTAAAGTCCTTAAAGCGTTCCAACACCTGAAAATGGGTAACCGCATGTTTTCCGTTATCAACGACCGTCATACTTTGACGGTCTTTAGTATCTCTGCCAAGCGGGGCATCAATTGTTCCAAAGTCATGTGGGATGACACCGTGGACGATCGCTTTATATTTTCGCGTGACAGTTTTTTCAACTAATTGATTGACTAGGCTTTCATGAGCCATATCGTTTTTAGCGACCATTAACAGGCCTGTTGTGTCCTTGTCAATTCGATGAACAATCCCGGGTCTTAATACCCCATTGATACCAGATAAGTCCTTACAATGGGCCATTAAGCCGTTAACAAGTGTCCCTGTCATATGTCCAGGAGCGGGATGAACGACCATCCCCCTTGGTTTATTGACAACCAAGACATCTTTGTCTTCATAGTAAATTTCCAAATTCAATTCTTCTGGAACCACATCTAACTCTTCTGGATCCGGAATTGTAATTTCAATTTGATCATTTACACTGCATTTATAATTGGTTTTAACCGTTTGTCCATTAACAAGGATATGCCCATATTTAATCCATTGCTGAACCTGTGTTCGTGACCATTCTTCATCAAGCCCTGAGAGTACCTTATCGATACGGTCTCCCTTTTGCTCCTCAAGAATGATGTGTTCCATTGTCTCCATTTAATTTCTCCTTTGATTCTCTTTCATCCCGCAGCATTTGTATCATCAACATAATTACACCAATCACTAAAGCTGAATCCGCAATATTAAAGACCGGAAAATTATAGCCAAAAATATAGGTGTGGATAAAGTCGACGACTTCTTTGTGAATCACACGGTCAATGAAATTTCCGATTGCACCGCCTAGCATAAAAGCAAGAGATACCCCTAGGAGCCATTTGCCCTTCGCTGCTTTATAGATATAATACATGATTGCGGCAATAACAACGATTGTAATAACATAAAAAAGCCACATTTGACCTTGTAAGATCCCCCATGCAGCTCCTTGATTGCGATGAGAAGTAATGTACAAAACATTATCAATAATCGTAATGCTTTCTCCTTGATGCATGTTGTGAACAATTAACCATTTCGTACTCTGATCTAACAAAATAACAAAAAGAGCGATTAAGTAGTAATAAAACACTAAGAAATACCTCCACATCAGCCAATACTTACTTCTTAAGCATTTTAGCATACTTTTTCGCGAAACGACAATGAAACATGATAAAAAAGACTAGTGAAGCGACTTTTTGTAATATATTTCTAAATCATCGGAATCCTTTATTGTTTTTAAAGTGGGGATTATTTTTAATAAATCATCGGGCAAAAACTCTCCAGAAATTTCACATTGTCCAAAATTTCCTTGTTCGAATTTTTTTAAAGCTGCATCAATGTCGGCAAGTTCTTCTTTCAAAATCGATGTCAGCCAATCGGGCTTTTGTTTGTTTTTCAATGAATTTTCGATTTCTATTTGGGTTATACGGAGTTCCAAAAACAGCTCTTCCTGCATGGCATTCATAGTGCTATTACCTCCGTTAATCATTTGTCTTATTATATCCGGTCAAGAATTACTGACACGGGAAAACATTTGACATCAACAACAACAATTAACGAAAGAGGATAATTAATGAAAAAGCCCCAAGCAATTAGCTTGGGACCACTTCTTATGCCAAGTGTGAATAGTTCTCTTTAACGACTTCAGCACAACGCGGGCAAAGTGTTGAATGCTCTGAATCTTGCCCAATCTCTGTTGAAACAATCCAGCAGCGTTCACATGTTTCACCTTCTGCTTTGGTCACAACAATAGCTGAAGTCTCTAATTTTAGCGCGTTTTCAGGGGCCTCATCGTATGTTCCAGCCACTTCAAAGCCTGAGACGATAAACAGTTGTTTCAAGTTTTCTTCAATCGAATCTAAAAGTGCCTTCGTTTTCTCATTAACATATAGTGAAACTTTTGCTGTTAACGATTTTCCAATTAATTTTCCATTTCGAGCTTCTTCGAGTGCTTTTAAGACATCATCACGAAGGTTCATGAATGCAGTCCATTTTTCTTCAAGTGCTTTTGCACCCGCTAGCTCCTGATATTCTGGAAGGTCTGTTAATTGGACACTTTCTTCAGTAACAGAAGGAATGAATTTCCATACTTCATCAGCTGTATGAGAAAGAATCGGTGAAACCAATTTTGTTAACGCAAGTAATGATTCATATAAAACGGTTTGAATCGCACGGCGCTCGTGATTGTTAACCGCTTCAATGTATAAAACGTCTTTAGCAAAATCAAGATAAAAAGCACTTAGGTCAAGTGTACAGAAATTATTGATCGCGTGATAAATACCTGCAAACTCATAGTTTTCATAAGCATTACGAACATTTTTAACCAACTTATTTAATTTAACGAGCATAAATTGATCCACTTCACGTAAATCTTCATAAGCAACCCTATTCACTGCCGGATCAAAGTCAGCTAAGTTTCCAAGTAAGAAACGGAAGGTATTACGGATCTTACGATATACTTCGGCAACCTGTTTCAGGATGGCATCAGAGACACGAACATCCGCTTGATAATCAACGGACGCTACCCAAAGACGTAAAATATCGGCGCCTAATTGGTTCATAACCTTCGCCGGTACAACGACATTTCCAATCGATTTACTCATTTTTCTGCCTTCACCATCAAGGGCAAAACCGTGGCTTAATACTCCTTTATACGGCGCTTCACCTGTTACGGCAACAGCAGTGGATAAAGACGAATTAAACCAGCCGCGATATTGGTCAGAACCTTCAAGATAAAGATCCGCAGGACGAACTAAATCTTCTCTTTCAAGCAAAACAGCTTGATGGGAGGAACCGGAATCAAACCAAACATCCATGATATCTGTTTCTTTTGTAAATGTTCCGTTAGGACTTCCAGGATGGGTAAATCCTTCAGGAAGTAAATCCTTGGCTTCACGTTCAAACCAAATATTTGATCCAAATTCACGGAATAAATTTGACACATGTTCGATTGTTTCATCGGTAATAATTTCTTTGCCATTTTCATCATAGAAAACAGGGATTGGAACACCCCATACCCGTTGACGTGAAATACACCAATCGCCACGGTCGCGAACCATATTGAATAACCGTGTTTCACCCCAGGCCGGTACCCATTTCGTTTCTTTAACGGCTTCCAATAATTCATTTCGGAAATCCTTAATTGATGCGAACCATTGTGCTGTCGCACGGAAAATAACCGGCTTCTTCGTTCTCCAATCGTGCGGATAAGAGTGCGTAATAAACGAAAGCTTTAACAATGCATCCGCCTCTTCTAAGGCTTGCACAATCGGTTTGTTTGCCGTATCGTAGAATAATCCTTCGAAGCCTGGTGCCTCGCTGGTCATTACGCCTTTGTCATCGACAGGGCAAAGTACTTCCAGGCCGTATTTTTGACCAACATAGAAGTCATCCTCCCCGTGACCCGGAGCCGTATGAACACAGCCTGTACCCGCGTCTGTCGTAACGTGTTCACCTAACATAACTAAAGAATCACGGTCATATAACGGATGTGCCGCAACAATCAGTTCTAATTCCGCACCTTTGACCTTTTGGACAACCGCAGCATCTTCCCAGCCAATTTCCTTCGTTACTGCTTCAAGAAGGGCTTCAGCCACTAAGAATTTGTTACCATTTGCGGTAACGACCACATAGGTTAAGTCAGGGTGAACAGAAATCCCTAAGTTTGCCGGAATCGTCCAAGGTGTTGTTGTCCAAATAACAATTTGGGTATCAGTATCTAGGACACCTTTCCCGTCTTTCACCTTAAAGCCAACATAGATGGATGCTGAACGCTTATCTTGGTATTCAATTTCTGCCTCAGCAAGTGCAGATTCACTTGAAGGGGACCAATAAACCGGCTTTAGGCCTTTGTAAATATAGCCCTTTTTCGCCATTTCACCAAACACTTTAATTTGTTGTGCTTCGTATTCAGGCTTCAAGGTAATATAAGGATTTTCCCAATCACCACGAACTCCGAGACGTTTAAATTGTGAGCGCTGATTATCAATTTGCTCGAGGGCATATTTCGTACAAAGCTCCCGGAATTCAGCCACAGTCATTTCTTTCCGTTTAACACCTTTATTGGTTAGAGCCTGTTCAATCGGCAGCCCGTGAGTATCCCAGCCTGGAACATATGGAGCATGGAAGCCGCTCATTGATTTATAGCGGACAATCATATCTTTTAAAATTTTGTTAAGTGCATGGCCCATATGGATATCTCCGTTCGCGTATGGAGGTCCATCATGGAGGACAAACATCTGACGTCCTTTCGTCCGCTCTTGCACCTTTTGATAAATATTCATTTCTTCCCATTTCGCCTGGACCTCAGGTTCTCTTTGCGGCAAGTTCCCACGCATCGGAAATTCAGTTTTTGGCATTAATAACGTATCTTTGTATTCCATTTTTTCTTCCTCCTGTAATCCTATCATCTAACAGAATAGCCATTTAGAACAATAAAAAAACCCTCTCATCCCTAAATAGGGACGAGAAGGTTTAATTCCCGCGGTACCACCCTGATAAATAGTACGAAACGAAAACGGTACTATCCTCTTTACCATTCGTAACGTGAATAATACGCCTGAGCCTACTATCCGTTATGGAATTCGGTCCGGAACTCGAGGGTGATCTTCCAATTCTTCTACTTTACCAGGCTTTCACCATCCCCGGCTCGCTTAAGAAAGTTTTAGAAAAATTGTACTGTCCCTGTCAACGTCATGTCTGTCGTATTTAACTTATTCAAAAATTATATGCGAAATAATGCCGATTCGTCAAGCTAAGGAATCTTCTTCTTGATGAATTTTTAACTCTGTTGCATCCACTTCATACTCTAATAAATGATCCCAATCATCAGTGCTCAGCATATCCAGCTGTGCTTCAATAAGCATTTTAAAACGAGTTCTGAAAACTTTTGACTGCTTCTTTAAATCTTCAATTTCAAGAGCTATTTTCCTCGCTTTAGATAAGGATTCGTTGACAATCCTGTCCGCGTTTTTCTCTGCTTCCTTAATAATCAGCTTTGCTTCCTTTTGGGCATTACGCTTTACATCTTCGCCCGCTTCTTGGGCAATAATAATTGATTTGTTGAGCGTTTCTTCAATATTCACAAAATGGCCTAGACGGTCTTTCATTTCATTCAAGCGTTCTTCTATTTCTTTTTTCTCTCTGAGGACTAATTCATAATCCTTTATGACCTGGTCAAGAAATTCATTCACTTCATCTTCATCGTACCCACGAAAACCTTTATTGAACTCTTTATTATGAATATCTAACGGCGTTAACGGCATGATGCCACCTCCATACGAACTGTACTTTTATATGTATAAAAAAATATTCGACACGTTATTCAAAAATCCTGCACAAAAATTGAATTATTTTTGCTTTCCAACGATAATTCGCCATTTTTCTTTTTTGGTTTTTCCATCAATCCCGATTATTTTTGCTCTACCGTGACCGCGAACAGAAATCATGTCGCCGATCTCACAAGAAAACGAAGGGTTTTCGATTAATGTCCAGTTTACTTTCACAAGCCCCTGTTGAATAAGGGTTTGTGATTTTTGCCGGGATAGATGATAAATACCAGAAATAACAGTATCCAACCGTAAAGAAGATACTGTTAAATCAGTTTCTAGCCATAATTCTTTTGCTAATATTACCTCATTGCTACTTGTTTCAATTACCTTGACACCAGCCCTGCCAATTGATTCAAGATTGCTTTTAATATATTCATTAACTTCCTTTGCCGCGAAAAATTGTATTCTCTCATCTTTCATAAGAATGTCGCCAAATTTCCCCCGTTTGAGCCCTAAAGACATAAGCGTTCCCAAAACCTGACGATGTTCAATTGTCACGAACTTCGATGGATAGTGAATTTCGAAAAGGCTAATTTGAAAATCATCACCGTTAGCAGTCAAATAATCAGGGTAGAGGAAGGCTCTTTTTCGTTCTAGATCATGACTGCCGCCAAAAAGCTGATAGTTCACATTGCCATTTTCGCCAATGAGCATTTTGACTATTTGCTGCTCCCTAGGGTCAAGAAAATCAGTAAGTTTTGGTGTATATTGGGTCTCGACATAACTCTTCCACTGTATTACTTGGTCAATAAAGTCCCGTTCTTCTGGCCGGAAATGCTGATAAATGTTCATTGATTAACACACAACCTATATTCAAATTACCTGAAGCAGCCAACCATATACACTGTATAATCCACCGATGGCAAGATTGAGAACAAGGATCGCAACAATTGGAGAAATATCCATCATCCCAATTGGTGGAATGATTTTTCGAAATGGTTCTAAATATGGTTCGCAAATTCTAGCCAAAAATTGGCCAATCGAGGATTCCCTTGCATTCGGGAACCATGACATTAAGATGTACACAATCAAGGCATACGAATAAATTCTTATTACTTGTTGTAATAGACTAAACACAAATTCCATTTATCTTACCACCTCGTATTTTGTGTTTCATGGTCAGAAATTAGGTCCGAAATATTCCCTGATACCTCTACATTATCAGGCGTACATAAAAATATACTTAAGCCAATTTTTTGGATGTCTCCGCCGATTGCATATACAACACCGCTGATAAAGTCAATAATTTGCCGGCCCTGTTCATTATCAATCCGCTGTAGGTTTATGACAACAGCGCGGCGATTTTTTAAATGGTCAGCAATATCCGTTGACTCTGAATACGAACGCGGTTCCACTAATATGACCTTTGAACCATTTAATGAATTAGTAAAATTTGTAGAATTTGATGACTTTGGGACACTTTGGAGGCTAATAACATTTTTGTTTTTAACAGGCTGCGGCTGTCTTTGTTTGACTGGTTCACTCGCTTCTACATTGTCATCATTATTATCATTATATTCATCATCTAAAAAGAAAAATGTTTTTAATTTCGATTTAATCGTCATTTTTTTCACTCCTAACCATCTTCACCGACAAGTGCTGTACCTATTCTTACCATCGTTGCCCCTTCTTCAATTGCAATTTGAAAATCGCCCGACATTCCCATCGACAGTTCCTTACAGGGAGCAAAATCTAAATTTCGGTCTTGTACTTGAACGCGAAGTTCCCTTAATTTGCGAAAGCAGTCACGAACAATTTGTTCATCCTTCGTGAGCGGAGCCATTGTCATTAATCCTTCAACACGTATATTATCAAAAGATCGAAGCGATTCAATAAATTCAATTGTCTCTTCTGCTGATATTCCATGTTTGGAACCTTCCTGCGAGACATTTACCTGCACAAGACAATTAATTTTACGATCCGCACGTTTATTTATTTCTTCAGCAAGCGAAAGTCTATCCAATGAATGGATATATTCTACCTTGTCAATAATATTTTTCACCTTACGTGTCTGAAGTGTTCCAATAAAATGCCAATCAGGCTTGTCCCTTAACACTGACCATTTTGCAAGCAGGCCGTCATCACGGTTCTCACCTAGATTTGTGATCCCTGCTTCGAACGCTTCAGAAGCCCGTTCAATGCTTACATATTTCGTGACTGCAATCAATTTCACATCGTCCGGGTTTCGATTCACTTTAAGACACGCTTCATTTATTTGTTGTTTAATTTGTTCAAGCTTTGCTGCTACTCTCATAAACGATCCGCAGTCTCCTTCCAGCCGATAAAACTCAACATTCTCCCAGTACCGCCTTGATCACGGCGATGCGAGAAAAATTCCTCATGGTTGCAGCTGGAACAAAATCCAGTTAAAAGGATATTTCGCTCCGGTATCTTAGCTTCCAAGAGTATTAGTCTGTTTAATTCTCGCAAATCCAATGAATATTGACCTTCTTCAATTAAATTATATGGTAATCTTTCTTTATCTTCTAGTGTATTTTCAACTAAGTTAATAATCCGTTCATCAACAAGATAACATTTTTCACAAATAGACGGTCCAATAGCGACAAGTATTTCTTCAGGCTTAATCCCTTCCCTGCCCCACGCTTGGATCATTTCGTTCGCAATCTTTCCAACTGTCCCTTTCCAACCAGCATGTGCAGCCCCAATCATCTTTTTTTCAGGAGCAATAAAAAAAAGAGGGACACAGTCGGCAAAACATAGCGTTAGCAGGATGCCCTCTTCATTCGTATAAAAACCATCAGTGCCTTTAAATGAATGTTCATAGGAATTGGATCCTTTACCGCGGTCTGCTTTGGTTATCTTTTGAACGGCAATATCATGGGTTTGTTCGGCCCCCACCCAACAATTTAACGGGAATTCCAGCAGCTCAGCAACTTTTTCTCGATTTAAGCACACGCTGCTTTTGTCATCGCCGACATGAAAGCCGAGATTTAGGGTTTCAAAACTCCCTTTGCTCAGCCCGCCGCATTTAGTTGTTATACCGGCAGCCAATCCAGGGAATTGCTTGGTCCAGCTTTCAATGGTTAAATAGGATTGATTTTTTAAAACAAAGGGCTCCATGTCAATACCTCTTATATTTTTCTTTAGTTTACCATGAAAAGAGAGAATGGTCACCGTAAAAGGTATTTTGTCAAACCTCAGCCTCTTCGGAAATTTTCTCGACACTTCCCCGATACCTGACCAAGATAACATCCTGACCAATTTTAATTATATTTTTCCAGGGAATAACGATATCTTCATCCTTTCCAAAAAAGCCTAATACTCTTCCACTGCCGGAGATTACGACAGCCTCGATTTTACCAGTCGTTAAATTAATCTCTATATCACCAATATTGCCAAGCCGTTTGCCATCCGATACATTGACCACATCTTTTATCTGGAATTCGGAAATCTTCACCATATCCACCACTCCCAATTACATTACTATAAAAAATATATGATAGCACTTGGCAAATTAGTAAAAGAAAATAAAGCTGTCCGGTTTGGACAGCTTTATTTTCGAGAAAGAGTATTTTTATCGGCAATTTTTAATTTGTCTAAATACCAATTTTATTGATTGTCCCTGCAATTGGGCCTGTTGATTTCCGCTCCTGGCACTCGCTTTCCGCGGGGAGGTCCTGGAGCCTCCTCGGCGCTTTTGGCGCCTGCGGGGTCTCCAGTGACCTCTCTATCCCGCAGGAGTCGAGTGCCCTCCGCTCCAATCAACAGGGAGGCAAATCATCTTAAAGTATTGCAACACACCTTTTCTAACTGACGTTCAGAAAAATGCCATAAAGAATCGCAATAATAAGGACTCACCTTTTTAAGGAGAAACGAAAATCGATATTTTTGTCAAATTCACTTTGGCTAGACTCTTTTGGCTTAATCCTTGAATTCACCACTTATTTTAATTATTTATTGGTGGAGTTGAAAGTCTATATTGAAACCGCACTGTTGATTGGAGCGGAAGGCGGCGAAGACTCCTGCGGGAGTACGGGGCAGGGGAGACCCCGCAGGCGCGGAACTCGCCGAGGAGGCTCCCCGGCACGCCCGCGGAAAGCGAAGCCGCCTGGAGCGGAAATCAACAGACCTGATAAAAAGACTGTACACTAATACTTTTTACAAATTAACGCGTTTAATCATTAAAGAAAATTATTGAAATAAAAGGCTATCGAAAGTTTTTCGATAGCCTGGCTGTCCGGTTTGGACAGCTTTAACTTTGAATATTTTTATTCATTTGTCTGATTGCTGCTTTTTCTAATCGTGAAACCTGAGCCTGGGAAATGCCAATTTCATCAGCTACTTCCATCTGTGTTTTTCCTTGGAAAAACCGTTTCCGTAAAATTAATTTTTCACGCTCATTTAATCTTCGCATACCTTCTTTTAGGGCTATTTCTTCAATCCAATGGATATCTTTATTTTTCTCATCACTTAACTGGTCCAATACATAAATTGGGTCGCCGCCATCATTATATATTGGCTCAAATAAAGACACCGGGTCCTGGATGGCATCAAGTGCGAAAACAATTTCCTCATGCGGCACTTCTAAGACCTTGGCAATTTCTTCCGCAGTCGGTTCTCGTGATGTTTCGCTCATTAATCGCTCCCTGACCTGAAGGGCCTTATAAGCGATATCCCTCAAGGAACGGGAAACGCGAATAGGGTTATTATCACGTAAGTATCTGCGAATTTCTCCAATAATCATCGGTACGGCGTAAGTGGAAAACTTTACGTTTTGACCTAAATCAAAGTTATCAATCGATTTCATCAGTCCAATACAGCCAACCTGAAATAGATCATCAACAAATTCCCCGCGGTTGTTAAAGCGCTGAATAACACTTAATACGAGGCGTAAGTTGCCATTGACGAGCTTTTCCCGGGCAGATATATCGCCCTCTTGCATTTGCTTGAAGAGTATTCTCATTTCTTCGTTTTTTAAAACAGGAAGTTTTGATGTGTCCACACCGCAAATTTCAACTTTATTTCGAGTCAATCCTTTTCCCTCCTCACAGGAGCTGCTGTACAAAAAACAGTATTTCCTTGAGAAGGAAAAATATGCACCTATCCAGGTCAGCGGACAGGTGCATAAATGTCGAAAAATGCAATTTTAGCACTTAAATTCTAGGTTTTTTTGATGGAAAAAAATTTCTTTTTTTACACCATCTTATTAAATTCCTTTCGTAATCGTTTAATAATTCTTTTTTCTAATCTTGAAATATAGGATTGGGATATCCCCAGCATATCTGCGACATCCTTCTGTGTCTTTTCTTCCCCATTTGTTAAGCCGAACCGGAGCTCCATAATTTGCTTCTCACGATCGGTAAGCTGATGCAATGCCTTTGTTAAAAGTTTCCTATCAACATTTGCTTCCAGGTCCTTTGTAATAATATCATCATCCGTTCCCAAGACATCGGAGAGTAACAGCTCATTACCATCCCAGTCAATATTGAGCGGTTCATCAAAGGATACTTCTGACCTAATTTTATTGTTTCGCCGTAAGTACATAAGAATCTCATTTTCGATACATCTTGATGCGTATGTAGCAAGTTTTATTTTTTTCTCAGGGTTAAAGGTATTAACCGCTTTGATTAAACCAATCGTGCCAATACTGATTAAATCCTCAATATTAATCCCCGTATTCTCAAACTTTCTGGCAATATAAACAACCAGCCTTAGGTTCCGTTCAATTAAGATGGATCTCGCTGCCTTATCACCGCCAGGCAGTTTTTTTAATAACAACTCTTCCTCGTCTTTACTCAAAGGAGGCGGCAAGGCTTCGCTTCCGCCAATATAATAAACTTCATCCGTTTTTAAGCCCAATTTTATTAGTATTTTGTACCAGTAGTAGGATATGCGAAGTCTCCATTTATTCATGTAAGTTCCTCCTTCTAAATTATGTTTTTACTGAGTATAGTATTATTAACTTACTTTCACTGCCTCCTCTTGCTGCTTCATCCCCGTTAACATTTTCGGATGAACAATACATTGAAACGCATCATCAGCAGAAAGTTCCTTTATCGTAAAGGATACAAGACCTTTTTCACATAAGTACTGTGAACCGCTATGTTCAATTAAAATAATATCGGGTTTAACGGCAATAATCAGTTGATGCTCTTGTCCTATCACACGGCATGGGACGACTCTGAGCCTATTTTGCCATTCGTCAGGAAATTCCTCACTTCCTGTTATCAGTGGTTCTGGGTCGGCAGCCAATCTCTTTATTGTTTCGGGGATTGTATCCAATTGCTTTTTGATAGAAACAAACATGACCGGCAGCTTAGAAATAGGATCATATAGCTGATTGCCGCTATCTACTAATCCTTTAAATACTAAGCATTCTCCCTCAATATTCAACCTCACCTTAACAATTTGTTCGAATTGAATTTTGGTCATCTCAAGACTCTCTCCATGTTTTCTGGAGAAGTGCCAGGCGACCGGGAAACCAATCAGGACGAACAGCCAGCTAATAGGATCGCCAAATCCTTTTAAAACCTTTGTCGTCCACTCATAATCATATTGAATAAAGTAATGAGCACCCATGATGGCGCCGCCAATTAAAAAGGTGGCAGCATAAAACGTCATTAATGCTTTCAAAAAGAAGGTCAGCCGCTTATATCCAAAGGCGATCAATACCATCATGATTGAACAGATAAGTTTTGAAATCGGATGGCTTGTATAGAGATTTAATGGTGTGAAAGATAATAAAATAATCAATGAACCGGCAAATCCCCCGGCGAGTATTCTCCATAATCGAATGTTTCTCTTTAGACATATGGCTGTTAAATAAAGGAGTAGGCTGTCAAATAATAAATTAAGAGCCCAGATAATATCTAAATAAACAACCAAGCAGCTTCCTCCTTACTTCTGTTTACGAAAAAGTATAACGTACTTATGCGGCTGAAGTGTGTCACTTTCTGTAAACAAAAAATCAGAAATTTTCACTATTCACAACGGATTTTGTCACATTTATGGTAAAGAAAAAAGGCATAGCCCCTTGGGACCATGCCTTAATTAATATTGAAATTATCTTCTGCGATTTCGGTTGCGCAGGAAAGTTGGAATATCCAACGTCTCCTCTTGTGAAACATTTGTGTTTCGGACTGGTTCTTGCGGAGCTTCTTCGCGTTTGTGCTCTCGCTTGACAGTTCCGGCAGCCGGTTTTGCTTGTCCAAAAGAAGGACGGGTTACCTTCGGCTGTGAAGCTTCTTCATTAAATCCTGTTGCAATAACGGTTACTACGATTTCATCTTTAAGATTTTCATTGATAACGGATCCGAAAATCATATTCACTTCTTGATCAGATGCACTTGCAACAATATCAGCAGCTTCCTGAACTTCGTATAGGCTTAAATTTGTACCGCCTGTGATATTCATTAACACACCCTGCGCTCCATCAATGGAAGTTTCTAATAATGGTGAGCTAATCGCTTTCTTCGCTGCCTCAGCAGCACGATTTTCGCCGGCGGAAACGCCAATTCCCATTAAGGCAGAGCCTTTGTTAGACATGATTGTTTTCACATCGGCAAAGTCCAGGTTAATAAGTCCTGGTACAGCAATTAAATCGGATATACCTGAAACCCCTTGGCGAAGGACATTGTCTGCTTCCCGGAACGCCTCTAGCATTGGTGTACTTTTATCAACAATTTCAAGGAGGCGGTCATTCGGAATAACAATTAGCGTATCAACGGCTTCTTTCATAGCTCCAATACCGCCAGATGCTTGATTCGACCGTTTTTTGCCTTCAAATGTGAATGGGCGAGTAACAACACCAACTGTTAAAGCACCGAGGTTACGGGCAATTTGAGCGATAACTGGTGCTGCACCCGTACCAGTTCCGCCGCCCATACCTGCTGTAACGAACACCATGTCAGCGCCTCTAAGAGCTTCTTCAATTTGCTCTTTGCTTTCTTCTGCCGCTTTCTTCCCAACCTCAGGATTAGCTCCAGCTCCAAGACCGCGAGTCAGTTTCGAACCAATCTGCATTTTTACTTCTGCTTTTGAAAGATTCAAGGCTTGCGCATCCGTATTAACAGCAATAAATTCCACACCTTGAACGCCATGTTCAATCATTCGGTTTACTGCGTTATTCCCGCCGCCGCCAACACCGATTACTTTTATTGTTGCAAGAGAATCTAAATTTGTATCAAAT
Source organism: Neobacillus sp. NPDC058068 (assembly GCF_042885335.1). Lineage (NCBI taxonomy): Bacteria > Bacillati > Bacillota > Bacilli > Caryophanales > Bacillaceae > Neobacillus > Neobacillus sp. NPDC058068. The sequence continues at coordinate 50,543 of NZ_JBHVSI010000002.1, forward strand.
TCTAACATGACAAATCCTCCTAATTCGTCGATTTCCTTTTCGCTGAATTTATTCGAAAAAGTAACCAAGGAATTTTTTTACTTTTGATGACATCTTATCTTCCGGATGTTTTTCTACTTTTGCTTTAGGCTGCTGTTGTTTCGGCATTCTTTTTTCGGCTGGCTCTGAAACCGCTGAGGTACTGCCGTTGGTTCCTCCAGGTAATCTAGTATTCTTGTAAGCATATTTAATTAAGCCAACCGCTGTTGTATATTGAGGTTCTCTTACACCAATATAGTCAGGCGAGGCAATGCGGACTGGAGTTTGAAAGATATCCTGAGCAAGCTCCAATATTCCTTGCATCTTTGCTGTACCGCCTGTTAAAACAAAACCACCTGGTAAATCCGTCACCCCTAAACGTTTTAATTCATGGGCTATCAATTCAAAGACTTCTTCCATTCTTGCTTCAATTATTTCAGAGACATAGAGCTGATTAAATTGCTGATGCTGATCGCTTCCGATAATAGGAACGCTGAAGAATTCATCTTCTGAAGCATTATCAAAGAAGGCATGTCCATATTTTATTTTGATTTTCTCAGCATCCTCGGTAGACGTGTGCAGAACCTTTGAAAGGTCATTTGTAAGCAAATCGCCGCCTACAGGAATCACACTTGTCGATTTCAAAAAACCTTCCTCAAATAGTGCAATTGAGGTAGACCCGCCGCCGATGTCAATCAAGGCCACACCGAGATTTTTTTCATCTTTGGATAAAGCATAATCACCTGCTGCCAATGGCTGCAAGATAATATCTAAAATTTCAAGTCCAGCTCTTTCAACACAACGTAATGTATTAATGATTATCGATTTAGAGCCGGTAATAAGTGAACCTTCCATTTCCAAACGAACACCAATCATACCTCTTGGATCATTAATTTCATCCTTACCATCTAAGATAAATTGTTTTCGAATGACGCCAATGTTTTCTCGTTCTGGTGGAATAGAGCCAACATGGGAGGCTTCGATAACCCGAATTACATCTTCATTGGTAATCTCCCGATTTTGACTGGAAACAGCTACAATACCATGACATTGCTGGAGCATGACGTTGTGCCCGGAAATTCCGACCACTACTTCCCTAATCTCCATCCCAACCATTCTTTCCGCCTGCTCAATCGCCCGCTTAATAGAATGAACGGTATCGTCCATGTCGACGATCGACCCTTTTCGTAAGCCTTCAGATCTAACATTGCCAACACCAATTATATTCAACGAGTCTTTCCCCGAGTCATTGACCATTTCACCAATGATTACTTTTACACTGGATGTACCGATGTCAAGGCTGACATAAATTTCATTGCTGTTCATTCTTTGGCACCTCCTTTTAATTTCCATAGGTCGAACAACAATTTATTCTGTTCAATAAAATGTTTTCATAGTAATATCATATAAAATTATTCGTCACAACTACATATTTCCCTTTAAAAAATATCAATTTTTTTCTACTTTTTCTTTGTTTGGTGACCATTTTGTCAATAATATTCTTCTAATGACAGCAATATTTTGGAACAACCTGACTCCAAACGCAAAAACTGCCGCTAAATACAAGTCTACACCAAGATGGACACCGAGAAAAGCTAAACTTGCAGCTAGTATTATATTAAAAAAGAATCCAGAAACAAATACCTTTTCATCATAAATATTCTGCAGATATGCCCTGATTCCCCCGAAAAGCGTATCAAGGGCTGCTAAGACTGCAATTGATAAATAATTGGAATATTCTTCAGGAATTCGAATTTCTGTTAATAACCCGAGTATGATTCCAATAATTAGTCCAACAAACGGAAGCCACATTAGGAACCGCCCCCTTCTTTAATCGGCTCCATGTATTTAATACGAATTGGGTTATCATAAGCAGGAATAATCACGGCTGGATCTGCATCAGAAATGTTAAGTCTCAAGCTTTCAGTAAAAAATTCATCCCTGGCCTTTGATACCTTCATCCGATTAGACAACTTTTCAGCAGCATTCATCGTATCAACGCCAACTTTAATTTCTAACGGCAAATTCTTAAGTGTATGCCCGTCTATTTTAGTTTCTCGATTAATATCCCTTATTACAGTAGTATTAATAATTCTTTGACCATCAATAGCCAGATACTTTGCTTCGTACATATTCAATTCGTTCAGCAGCCTTTTTAGGAGTTCGGGTGAAACGATTTTTGTAACAGGAGATCCCAGCTGAATATCCTCTATTACAGGTTCAATTTGCAGTGTAATCCCAGGGCCAGAAATTTCGGTTTGTCCTGCTTCTAATTTTAATTCCTGTAATGTATCCCGTAATGCCTGTTCCTTACTTTGTTTTCTTTTGGATTCATAGGCTGATAATTTCTCTTCATTAGAACGAATCTCTCCCAATAAATTGGACTCAAGTTCTTTTTCTTTCAGTAAAGCCGCGCGTAGCTGCCAAATATCGCGGGTATCCCGCTCATTCGGTTTCTTCACTGTTTGGAATTGAATCGCAATCATAAAACCGACAACTGCAGCAACCAAGGTTAAACTAACATTCATTTTGGGCTTGTCCATTTTTTTACCTAACCTTTAAATTAATCTTAAAGTGGACTTTAATCAGCTTCCTAAAATTGGATTCAGGACCATTTCATTTATTTTTTCTAGTGTAAAAACAAGGTTATCATTAACTAACTGATCCTTTATTCCTCCCGTCAAGTTTATAGAAGCGGCAAGAACATCTGGATCTCCGATTGCTGTAATGATAAACGGAGCAGGGTATTGAACACCATCAACGGTAATGACTGGCCCATTACATACAATATATGAATGGCTCGTCAGCCTTTGGCCATTTATGGCCACCGCTGCAGCACCAGAAATATAAAGTTCATTTACCACTTTGAAAACGTGGTGTTCATGTACAAGATAATTATTAATATTCACTTCTTTTGGATCATAGGCACCATCGGAAAGAGTAATTTTTACTCCTTTCCCTTTTACCTTTACTTTGCCAAGAAACATCCGATATTTTTCAGTATCATCAGCCTGGTTAAGAAAAACTTGTGCTTCCTTTGCTAGGTCTTTTTCATTTTTAAGTACCTTGTCTTGCTTTTGATGTAACTCTTTTTGGAGTTTACGATTCGTCTCTTCTTGGGCAATCAATTGATTTCTTAAGACAAGGGTCTTTTCATATTGTTTGCCTGACCTATCGAAGTTTTCATTTTGGTTCTCAATTTTGGTCAGATGATAGGAGAAGGCTATCATAAACCCAAGTATAAGACAGACAAGGGACAAGATAAAATGTTTACCCTTCACCTTGATCTTTTTCAACTTCTTCTTCCTCCACTTCCGGTTCAAAAGCCTTAAAATATGAACCTACTTCCATATCGATGAGCCCCTTTTTGTTAGGATCCAATTGGCTGATGATAGAGGGATAATGGATCATCTTTTCCGAAAAACTTCTTAATGTCGCACTTACCTCAAATCCATCGTTCATAAATAAGGAAATATGATACTGATCGGTTTTTTTCGGAGAATAATAAATTTCGGAAATGGAGTTTAAAATTTCACTTGGAAGATTTTTTAGCTCTTTCATCATTTCGTTAAGGGCAGCCCCTTCTTTGAAATCTAAAAGAATCGGAGAATTAACAGGAATTTTTTCCGTTTGTCTTTCTTTTAAGATTTTTCCATTTTCCATGACTGGATAGTAGTTTGTATCTTGTTTAAGATAGGCCATTCTTTTATACTCTTTTACTTGAATTTGAACTGTGTTTGGCCATTGAATGTTTACATCTGCTTTTTTTATTTCAGATAATTGCTGTAATTTGGAAGCAACAGCGTTTTTTCTAACTTTCCAAATATTTGTATTTTTCGAAAGTCCGCTCTTCTTGATTATTTCTGCCTGAGAATAGACTTCATTCCCTTGTATGGCAATGGTTTTAACATGACTAAGAGGGGATTGAGTATAGGCAATGACGACAATCAATGTAAAAAACATAATTAACAAGAGCACAAGACGTCTGTTTGCTTTCCGTCTTCTTTGTTCCTTAAGCTTAGGAATACGATCCTCAAGAGCAACAATTTTACCTTTTTCCATCCATGATTCCTCCACATAAAAAGCGGCTGCCCTAAATTACAACATCGGCTTGTCCTACATAATCGATGTGGTTACCATGAAAAGAGAAACAACGGCACGAGAAATCATGCCGTCATTCATAATCTTCAGGCTTTCCACCTATTATATTATCAGTTATTATAACACAATTTTTGTCATTCGTAAGGGATTTCTTACAAGAAAAGTAAGTTTAATTTCTACCGATTATTTCTACCTCAGTCTCCATTTTTATTTCATATAAACTGTAAATGGTATCCTTCACATGCTCAATTAAGGCAAGCACATCTCCAGCAGTAGCGTTCCCGGCATTGACAATAAAATTTCCATGCATTTCTGAAATCTTTGCGCCGCCAATACTGAAGCCCTTTAATCCGGCGACCTCGATTAATTTACCGGCGTAATTAGGAAGGGGATTTCGAAAAATACTGCCGGCGCAAGGGAAATTCCACGGCTGTGTTTCTTTTCGATAATCCTTGTTCTTTAGCATTTGTGAAACAATTGCTGCTCGATCACCTTGTGCAAGCTGAAAAACAGCTTCGACTACAATTCCTGGACGTTTTTTCTGGAGGACAGACGTTCGATAAGAAAACTCCATTTCTTCAGAAGAAAGCCATTCCATCGTCCCATCATCAAATAAGATATGTGCCTTAGTTAGAATGTTGCTAATATCTGAACCATGGGCACCGGCATTCATATAAACAGCCCCGCCGACAGACCCTGGGATACCGCTGGCAAACTCAAGCCCTGACAGCCCTTTTTTGCTAATTAATGTAGATAAGCTTACTAGTGAATGACCGCCGCCGACTGTAATTTCGGTGTCATTAATTTCAAGATGGTCCAAACCTGAACCGAGCTTAATCACTGCCCCTTCAATTCCTTTGTCAGAGACTAAAAGATTGGACCCTCGCCCAATTGCACGCCACTTTAAGCGATGTTTTCTAATAACACCCATTACCTGATTTAAGTTTCCTACTGACGAAGGTTCAATAAGCAGGTCGGCCGGACCGCCAATTTTTATTGTGGTATGTTGGGCAAGCGATTCATTTTTCTTCACCTTCCCAATATTTAAAGCCTGTAATTCTGTTACAATTCCGTCCATATTTAACACCTAACTTTCCTATATACACTTAACATTAGTTTATGCTGAAAATCGATTTGGGCTACTTAAGTTTTCCTTAAACGAGCTGTCTCATTAAGGAGTAAAGCCTTTCTGCTGAATCTGGAACGCCCATTTTTTTAGCCTTTCCTTTCATTTCCTTTAAAGTTTCATCATTTAAAAGAATTTGATCAATAGAGTTCACCAGACTTTTACTATTTAAATCTTTTTCTAAAAGCAATTCTGCTGCACCCTCGTCACTTAAGGATCGTGCGTTCTTCTCTTGATGATTATTGGTAACATACGGACTAGGGACAAGAATGCTTGGAATGCCAAGTGAGGTTATTTCGGCAAGCGTCGTTGCACCTGCTCTTGAAACAACTAAATCAATACCAGCAAGAACCTCCGGCATATTATGAATAAACGGTTTTATCACAACATTTTTCGGACTTCCAATTAATTCTGCTTCCTTTTGGACCGCTTCATAATGAACATCGCCAGTAATATAGAGAACTTGATAAGGCTTTTCTGCCAATTCCGATAACGCCTTTACTACCGCTTCATTGATTGGTCTCGCGCCGCGGCTGCCTCCAAAGATTAGGACAGCGGGCATTGTGGTACTAAGTCCTGCTGATAGCCGGCCTTTTATCCCATCCTTGCCAATTACCTCAGAAGCTCGGGGATTTCCGGTAAAAACGACCTTATCTCCTGGAAAATAACTTTTGGCCTCTTCGAAGCAAATTGCAATTTTATTCACATAACGGCTTAAGAATTTATTCGTCAAGCCGGGTACACTATTTTGTTCATGAATAATCGTTGGAATTCGTAGTTTAGCTGCCGCATATACTACAGGTCCGCACACATATCCGCCGGTTCCAATGACAATGTCAGGATTAAACTCTTTTAATATTTTTTTGCTATCTGTTACACCTTTCAGAAATCGAAAAATCGTTTTTATATTTTCAAAGGACAGCTTTCTCTTGAATCCAGTAATATGTATCGATTTAAAAGCAATATTTTCCCTAGGAACGAGTTTACTTTCTAAGCCATTAATTGTACCTATGTATAGAAATTCTGCATCTTTATTCTCTTTTTGAATTTCCCTAATTAATGCGAGTGCCGGATAAATATGCCCGCCAGTCCCGCCGCCGCTTACGACTATTTTCATTTTTCCACCTCATTAACTATTTAACACCTGAGTGCATACCTATCTTACTATAAAAACAGATTAAAGAAAGCAAATGAAAAAAGATTGTTATATAAATGTAACGTAAGACGAAAAAGAACCCTGCCGGTTAACAGGGTATCATTTTTAATATCTTGAATACCGGCTAATATTAAGGAGAACACCGATAGCCATAAGCATTAAGGTCAATGATGAGCCCCCATAGCTTAAAAATGGCAGTGTTATGCCGGTTACTGGCATAAGCCCTGTTACAACGCCGATATTAATCATTACTTGAATGGCCACCATGGCGATAATCCCAACCGCAAGAAAGCTTCCATATAAATCTGGAGCGCCAAGAGCGATACGGATACCGCGCCATAACAATAGCGCAAACAAGAGTAAAATGAACGAACCACCAATAAATCCTAATTCCTCAGAAAGAATCGCAAAGATAAAATCTGTTTGCGGTTCTGGCAAATAAAAAAACTTTTGTCTGCTTTGACCAAGACCAAGACCAAATAATCCGCCAGGACCGATGGCGTAAAGCGATTGAATAATTTGAAATCCACTAACGAGCGGGTCTGACCAAGGATCTAAAAATGAGGTAATCCGCTTTATTCGATAGGGTGCGGAAGCTATTAAGCCTATAAATCCTGCAACTCCCAGAAGCCCTAAGAAAGCAAAGTGACTAATCCGTGCTCCTGCGATGAAAATCATTACCACACATGTACCCATCATGACCGTTCCAGTGCCTAAATCCGGTTGGAGCATAATCATGGCAAAGGCAATAAATGCAAGCCCTAAAGAAGGGACAAGCCCTTTTTTAAACGAGGTTATCAGCTTTTGCCTTTCAGATAGGAATTTTGCCAAAAAGGCAATCATCGCCAGCTTCATAAATTCTGAAGGCTGAATTGAAAAGGCACCAACCCCGATCCAGCTTCTAGATCCGTTTCTTTCATTTCCAATTCCAGGAATTAAGACAAGGATTAACAACACAAAACAAACAATAATGATTGTTTTCGACCAGGTTCTCCATGTCCAGTAGTTGATATTCATAATAAAAAACATGGCAGCAATACCGACCCCGGCAAAGAGTATCTGCCTTTTTGCAAAGAAAAAGGAATCATGAAATTTATATTCAGCCCAAATCGCACTTGCACTGTAAACCATGATTAGCCCTATCGCCAGCAGCGTGAAGGTTACAATCATTAAAATAAAATCAGGAGTAGTTCTCTTTGTCGGCACACTATCCACCTCAACTGCGAGTTTTGGGCTTAACACGATAGGTGACAAAGTAAGAGCCTATTCAAGGCGCTTTCGCTTTTCGTTTGTCTAGCTGCAGCGCCCTTGGCCAAGGCGATGCAGCTTTTCGTGTGGACAAGCCCTTACTTAAGCTTATGCACCGCTTCAATAAAAATGTCTCCCCTGACTTCAAAAGTTTTATATTGATCCCAGCTTGCACAAGCAGGCGATAATAATATGATGTCCCCTGGTTCAGAGTGACGATAAGCCTCGGGCACTGCCTTGTCAACATTATCGACACGCTTGATTGTTTTTATTCCAGCCTCGCTTCCAACCCTCTCGATCTTTGGAGCCGTCTGCCCAAATGTAACCAACGCTTTAACATTTTTTAAATAAGGAAGCAGTTCATCAAATTCATTGCCGCGGTCAAGGCCCCCAGCAAGTAAAATAATTGGTGCCTCAAAAGCTGCAAGGGCATTGATGGCTGCTAAACTATTCGTGGCTTTTGAGTCGTTATAAAATTTTCTGCCATTCACTTCTGTAACATATTGCAAACGATGTTTTACACCAGTAAAGGTTTTCAGCACTTCCTGAATCGCACTATTTTCCACACCGGAAAGCTTGGCCGCTACCATAGCGGATAAAATATTTTCGAGATTATGAACTCCCGGCAAAGCTATTTTTTCAATCTCTATTACCTTCTCATCATTAAAACAAATCCAGCCATTGCTAATGAACGCACCTTCAGACAGATGTTTCTTTGTAGAAAAGGGAATGATCTTCGCTTTGGAATGGCGGGCAATTTCAAGTGTTTCTTCCTGATCGGCATTAATGATTAAATATTCCAGTTCAGTTTGCATTTTCGTTATATTCGACTTTGCTTCAATGTATTCTTTTCTAGTTCCATGATAATCCAAATGGGCATCATAAAGGTTTGTGATAATAGCAATTCTAGGCTTAAAGGTGTCAATTCCCATAAGCTGAAACGACGATAATTCAATCACAATCGTATTTTCCTTCGTTGCCTTTTGTGCAACGCCTGAAGCCACTGTCCCAATATTTCCAGCAATTAATGGCTGTTTGTTGCCCTGGTTCAGCATTTCAAAAATGAGGGTTGTCGTTGTTGTTTTTCCATTTGTCCCTGTAATTGCGATGAAAGGTGCATCTGATATTTGATAAGCAAGCTCTACTTCCGTAATAACAGGAATCCCCTTTTCAATCGCCCCGGCAATCATTGGATTATTATATGGGATGCCGGGATTCTTTACAATCAGCTCAAAACCCTCATCCAATAGCTCTATTGGATGATCTCCACAAATCACTTTAATCCCTTGTTCTAATAACCCCTGTGCCTCGGGATTTTCCGAAAGAGGTTTTTTATCATTAACGGTAACAAATGCCCCTAGCTTATGTAAAAGGGCTGCAGCGGTTACCCCGCTTTTTGCCAGCCCAAGAACAAGGATTTTCTTATGTCGATATACATCAATCTGCTTCACTTACAACCACACCTCAATATAGATTCCTAGTACTGCCAAAATTAATCCTACGCTCCAAAAGGTTACGACAACTCTCCATTCCGACCAGCCGACTAATTCGTAATGATGATGCAAAGGGCTCATTCGGAAAATCCGTTTACCAGTCGTCTTAAAGGATGCGACCTGGAGGATAACCGATAACGTTTCGATGACAAATACTCCACCAATAATAATTAGCAGTAGTTCAAGATCTGTTAAAATCGCGATGGCTGCGAGTGCTCCGCCAAGCGCAAGTGACCCTGTATCCCCCATGAACACCTTAGCAGGATGTGCGTTAAATACCAAGAATCCCAAGACTGCCCCAACTACAGCAACACAGAAAACGGCAATTTCAAGGTCGCCCTTATTCCATGCCAGAACGGCAAATGCCCCGAATGCGATGGCTGCGGTGCCTGACACCAAGCCGTCAAGACCGTCAGTCAAATTGACTGCATTTGAGAATCCAACCAGCCAGAATATAATTAGAAACACATAGGACCAGCCTAGGTCAAACGAGTAGTCACTAAACGGAAGATTGACTTCGGTTGATTGCCCCGTATGTTTTAAGATTAAATAAAATATTACCGAAATAATAATTTGACCTAAAAACTTTTGCTTTGATGTTAGCCCTAAATTTCGTTTTAAGACCACTTTGATAAAATCATCCAAGAACCCAAGTAACCCGAAACCAAAAGTAACAAATAGCAGTAAGAACACGTTAACTTTTGTTTGGTCTGAGTATTTCCCAATCATGACAAGTGTCGTAATAATGATTGAGAATAAAATCATTACCCCGCCCATTGTCGGAGTTCCTGATTTTTTTTGATGTGATTTAGGACCTTCCTCCCGAATGCTTTGTCCAAATTTCAACCTTCTTAAGAAGGGAATAAAAATCGGAGAAAGTAAGACCGATATGAGAAAGCTCATAATAATTGTGAAAAAAATAACTTGCTCCTTCATTTTATCCCCTCCCATCCTTATTTAGTGCCATTTTATTTGTTAGTTTTTCTAATATCACAGCTATATCATATGTTTGTTTATTTTTATTAAGAAGTTTTTTATTTGAAAATTTAAAGTTAGTTATCTCCATTTTACGAATCGTTTCTCCATCTAATTTTTCATTATATAATTTTATTATCTCTTTTATTGCTTCCGCTGAATCATTGGTAAAAAAAACCGGAAAATAATTTGGTGTATATTGCGGCAGCATTTCTTCAACATCCCATACGGCAGCGATAGCTCCATTAGCAATGGCTTCCAAAAGTTCCCCTGAATCTTCGTTTAATCGGACAAACAAACCCTTAGGCTGCGAAAAACTTGCTTTGTCTGTAACGGTATAAAACGAAAAGCCGTCGTTAATACCTCGTTGATCATTGAACAAGTCTGCCATGTCTTTACTAGCTAAATACATCCCTATCTCACCTCGATTGCTTCCCTTGCCACCTGCCGATCATCAAAGTCATGAACAACATTACCGATTATTTGATAGGTTTCATGTCCTTTTCCGGCAATTAAAATAACGTCCCCCGCTGATGCCTGACTAACAGCCAATTCAATTGCCTCTTTACGGTCAGGAATGACTTGGTAGAGTTCCCCTTCTACCCCCGCCTCCATATCCTTTAAGATTGCGATTGGTTCTTCACTTCTTGGGTTATCCGAAGTGAAAATTGGATCTGTTGCCAGCTTACAGGCAATCTGAGCCATCAAAGGCCGTTTCGTTTTATCTCTGTCGCCGCCGCAGCCTACGACAACGAAGACCCTTTTCTTCGCAAAATGCTGAATAGTGTTTAACACATTTTCCAGACTGTCTGGTGTATGGGCATAATCAACAATTACCATATATTCTTGGCCAGCGTTTACAAGCTCAAACCTTCCGGCTACCCCTTCCACACTCTCAATTGAAAGGATTATTTCATTGATTCCAATTCCGGATACTAATGCGGCAGCAATACTTGCTAAAACATTATAAACACTGAATTTACCAAGAAACTGTATGTTGATTGGATAGCTTGCATCTTCAATCCAAAGTTCAAAACGAGTCCCCTTAGGAGTCATGTGAATATTTTTTGCTTGAATATCCGCCTTTTCATCAATCCCATATGTAATTACATTTGCTGCCGTTGATCTAGATAACATCTCTGAAGCAGGGTCATCAGCATTTATGACAGCAAATTTTGGTTTATCATTTTCATAGGAATTGCCTAGCTGGGCAAATAATAAGCTCTTGGCCCGCTGATATTCTGCCATCGTCTTATGGTAATCAAGATGATCCTGCGTAAGGTTGGTAAATACAGCCACATCATAATCACATCTATGGACTCTGCCTTGGTCAAGAGCATGCGAGGAAACCTCCATGACTGCTAAAACAACTCCTGCATCCACCATTTGCCGAAAGGTCTTTTGCAGTGTCAGACTCTCTGGTGTTGTGTTTTTTGTCTCTAATGTCTTGTCAGCAATTTTCGTATACATTGTGCCAATCAGGCCAGTTTTTTTTCCTGCATCAGCAAATATTTTTTCAATTAAATGACTGGTAGTCGTTTTTCCGTTTGTACCGGTGATGCCGATTAACTGCAGTTTTTTCGTTGGCTGCTCGTAAAAGGTATCTGCGAGCACTGCCATAGCTCTTGTTGTATCCTTAACAACGACAACAGGTACTTCTAATGATAACGGGCGCTCTGCAAGGATCGCGGCAGCCCCTTTTTCAACAGCCGATTCCGCAAAATCATGACCGTCCACTGTGTAACCTTTAATACAAATAAATAAGCTCCCTTTTTGCACCTTGCGATTATCATTTTCAATCGATGTAATAACCGGGTTCTCTCCCTTAAAAGGGACGATAGGATGCAAAGACTTTAGCAGCTCTTGCAGCTTCATTTCAACTCAAATCCTCTCAAGACCTTTCTCAAAGTCAACTCTATGCAAAAGTTCCATCTTATTTTACATTAAATCTTTTTATTTTGCTATTTAGTTATGCATGATAAATAATAAAATCGGCGGCGGAAACGATTCCAGCCGCCCTTTCGATAATATTTCATCCAATTCACGTTAATCGCCTTTACCGAAATAAAGCCAAATCTTAGAGCCTTCTTTTACTTTGGTACCTGCTTCAGGTGATTGCCTCACCACAATATCGCCTTCGCCGCTGGCATCAATTCTTAGATTAATAATTTGTTCTTGGAGCTCATCTTTGGATAACCCCTCGAAATCAGGCAGCTTTATTAATGGAGTATCCGGCCATTTTATTTTTTTTTCAATTTGCTCTTTGCGCGGTTCTACACCCATCGCAGTTAGACTATCTTTCATAATATTTCCAACGATTGGCGCGCTAATCGTACCCCCGAAGGCAGTAACTCCTTTTGGATTATCAACGGCCACATAGACAACAATTTGCGGATCATCAGCAGGGGCAAAACCAATAAAAGAAACGATGAAGTTATTTTCTAAATATCTTCCGCCCTGCGCTTTTTGTGCTGTTCCTGTTTTTCCACCCACCCGATAACCGTCAACAAACGCCCTTCCACCAGTCCCTTGGGCAACAACACTTTCAAGGGCATGTCTGATTTCTTTGGACGTTGCCTCTGAAATGACTCTTCTTTTTTCAACAGGGGAGTTTCGCATGACGACCTCTTTTGTCAGCGGGTCGATTAATTCTTTGGCAATAAACGGTTTGTATAATATTCCGCCATTAATGGCTGCAGCTACTGCCGTTACTTGCTGAATCGGCGTGACTGATACACCTTGTCCAAACGCTGTGGTTGCTTGTTCAACAGGACCAACCCGGTTCAAATTAAATAAAATCCCCGTTCCTTCCCCTTGCAAATCAATTCCTGTCTTTTGTCCAAATCCAAAATCCTTGATATATTTAAATAGCTTGTCTTTTCCTAAGCGCTCACCTAATTCGACGAACCCCGGGTTACATGAGTTTTGGACTACCTCCAAAAAGGTTTGATCGCCATGACCGCCCCTTTTCCAGCATTTTAACCTTGCTCCGGCTATCTGAACGGAACCAGAGTCATGGAAATGCTCCTTTTCTAGGTCCACTTTGCCTTCATTAAGTGCGGCCGCAAGAGTAATGATTTTGAAAGTTGACCCAGGCTCATAGGTTGACCAGACAGGCAGGTTTCGATTATAAACCTCTTGGGGAACATTTCGGAAATTTGCTGGATCAAATGTCGGCCTGCTTGACATCCCCAATATTTCACCGTTGTTTGGGTTCATAGCAATTGCGACAATTCCATCTGGATTATATTTTGCTGCGGCTATATCCAGTTCTCTTTCAATAACGGTCTGAATTTTGGAATCAATGGTCAGTTTTAACTTAAGCCCGTTGATTGGATGTTCATAGTCGTCAGCCATTTCATTCATTCTTTGTCCTTTAGCATTGGCATAAAATTTAACGGCCCCGCGTTCACCACTTAACTCTTTATCATAATACTGCTCGAGTCCCATTAACCCCTGGTTGTCGACACCTGCAAATCCAAGTACATGGGAAAGATAACTGCCCATCGGATAATGCCGCTTGGAATCTTCACCAATATAGACCCCTTCAAGACCAAGTGCTCTGATTTCTTTTGCTTTTTCATGAGAAATTTTTCTGCCTTCCTTTATCCGGACTGACGATGCTTTTTTCGTTATTTCTCGGTAGGCTTTATCTTTTGGCATATTTAACACAGCTGCCAGCTTCTCAGCAGTAGTTGCCGGGTCCTTAACCTGTCTTGGAATAACATAAACTGTTGGAGCACTAACATTTGTTGCCAATGCTACACCGTTACGGTCGACAATTTCGCCGCGCTCAGGTTCAAAAGGGATGTTCCTGCTCCAAGAATCCTTGGCCCGGTCCGTTAACATATCACCCAGGACAAATTGTACATAGCCAAGCCGGACATCAATAACCAAGAAGGTTAAAATACCAATGAATAGTGCAATCATTAGCCGTTTACGGACAGTAACATTAGATACACGCATATAATGAATAATCCTCCTTTTTCCAGCATTCAGAAAACATTATCGTTCATTTATATGCTTGTACTTTTTTAATTAGAACGGAGCCTCTGGGTCAAAAACACGCAAAGATCCCGCTTTATTAAGCGGGATCTACGGTTAATCTTGAACCTTATCTTCCGAGTTTTCCTCTGTCTTTCCTTTTTCATCTATGTTTGCTTTTTTTGCTTCCTCCCACTGTTCTTCAGGAGTTTTTAAATCCACAATCAGGATATCCCCGTCGCGCAACAATGCTTTTGGTTTTAGATTTTGCTGGACAACATAGCCTTTCCCCTTGGAATTGAGCTTAAGTCCGGCGAGATTAGCTATTTTCATCACATCACGGAGTGACCATCCTGTCATATCTGGTGCAATCAAATCACCATCGGTTTGAATGATGACCTTTTCACCCTCTAAAACAGCTGTTCCAGCCTCTGGGAGCTGCCCGGCTATTTTTGTTCCACTGCCAAGGACCACGGTGTCATAGCCGTCTGTATTAAGACTTTTGACCGCTTCCTCCACTGACTGTCCCTTTAGATTTGGTAATTTTTTAACGGCAGCCTTTATTACCGTGGATGGCTGGATATTTAAATAATGCAGGCTATTTTGCATAACAGGATTAAAAATCGCTGAAACCGGAATTGCTCCTTGACCCGTTTCTTCCCCTTTCAATTGCGGTTCTTGAACTGCTACATAAACAATTAACTTAGGGTTATCCTTCGGGGCCATACCTAAAAAGGAAAACATGTAACTATTCGGACCTTGTAAGTATCTTCCACCTGGTCCAGGAATATTAGCAGTTCCCGTTTTCCCTGCTACACTGTAACCATCAATTTGGTAACGGCCGCCTGTACCTTTAGGTGAAGTCACAACCGTTTCAAGAATATCCCGAACTTTGCTAGCTGTTGCAGCAGAAATCGGTGTCGAAACGACTTCAGGTGTTATTTCCTTAATTGTTTTGCCAGTATCATGATTAACAATTTTTTCGACTACATGCGGCTTTAACATTTTTCCATCATTTGCAATCGCTGTTGCCGCTTGGATCTGCTGAATCGCCGTAATGGCTGTTCCCTGTCCATAGGCAGTGGTGATTTTTTCAATTGGATACTTGTATTGAATTTTTCCTGATGTCTCTCCTGGAAGTTCAATCCCTGTCGGTTTATCAAAACCGAATTTGGATAAATACTCTCTGAATTTATCAAACCCTAACTTCTCTTTCGCAATTTTGGCAAATGCGACATTGGAAGAACGCTGTACACCTTCGAGATAGGTGATTGGTCCCCACCCTGAAACATTATGGTCATGAATCGGTTGGTCTTTTGGTGTCACCCGATAGGAACCGGATTGATAAGTTTCATTTGGATCAAACTTGTTTTCCTGGATGGCGGCTGCAAGGGTAAAGATTTTCATCGTCGACCCTGGTTCATACGAGGTTTCAATCGCTTCATTATGCCAGCTTTTATCAATACCTTCTTTTGTCTTCGGATGAAACGTCGGCCGCTGCCCCATTGCTAATATTTGTCCTGTTTTTGGATCCGCCACAATCGCAATTATTTTTTTCGGTTTATATTGCTTTACTGCTTGATCCATGGCATCTTCTAAAAAGGTTTGAATCTTCTTGTCGACGGTTAAATAAATATCGTTTCCATTTTTCGCAGGAGTAATCTTTTCTTGTCCATCAGGAAGTAAATAGCCCCACAAATCACTCTCATAATTGATTTTGCCATTTTTCCCTGTCAGTTCATCATCCATCTCTTTTTCGATTCCCATGCTTACTGTTTTATAGGTGCCATCATCCTGTTTAATACTTTCTTTATACCCCACTAAATGGGAAGCAAAAATTCCATTTGGATAGAAACGTTTTGAATCTCGGATAAACGTAATTCCAGGAAGCCCTAAGGCTTCAATTTTTTTCTTTGTTTGATGGCTGATATCTTTTCCCGCTTTTCCAAACTCAACCTGAAATCTGCCTTTTTTGATTCCTGCCGTTAAAACTCTATAAATCTCCGATTCATCCATTTCAATGATTTGTGAGAGTTGTTTCGCCGTCTTGCTTGGGTCTTTCACGTGTTTTGGTTTTTTTGAATTCGTCGTCATTTTCTTATCGAGAATGGCAACAAGGGTATAAGCGGTCGCATCCTCAGCGACAACCTCACCATTTCTGTCAAGGATGTCCCCCCTGGCAGCTTGAATCAAACCCTCCTTGCTGTATTTCTGCTGTGCTTTAGCAGTAAGCGGTTGGCCGCCCACTTCTCCGGTGATTTGAATCGAGTAGAATCTGTACAATAATACAAAAAAGAGCAGGCCGAATATTACAAACAATATCGCTGCTCCTGCATTCATATATGGCTGTTTCTTGTTCATTTCTCCTGCACGACCTTAACATTATCATTATTTAGCTCTAGACCCATTTTTTTTGCCTTATCGCGGATCCGTTCATAAGTGCTCATTTCGCGTACCTGAACCTGCAAATCACTGTTTACTTTCTGCTGTTCATTTACCTGTGCTTCGATCGTTTGTATTTCGGTGTTAATCTTGTAAATATTTGCTTGATTTGAAATGAGATGGACGGAACCAAAACAAACCAAACCGGCAAATGCAATACCGATAATTTTTTCTCCTGGAGTTAGCCAGGATTTTTTAATCTTTAATTGACTCTGTTTTTCGACTTTGTGTTCGACTTGCTGTTGTCGTTCTAAATTCCTGGCAAGATTACTCATTCTTTCCCCTCCGGATATTTTATCTGTTTTTTTCCGCAACTCGTAATTTAGCTGAGCGAGCACGATTATTTGCCTCTAATTCTTCTTCCGATGGAACGATTGGTTTTCGTGATATTAGCTTTAAAACGGGTTTATATTCATCAGGAATGATTGGTAAACCCTTTAGTAAATTAGGGGTTTCGCTCGCTTTCTTAAAGGCAGCCTTACAAATTCGATCCTCTAACGAGTGAAACGTGATTACACTTATGCGACCTTCTGGGTTTAGCAATTCTATCGCTTGATTTAATGATTGTTCAAACACAGCTAATTCATCATTGACTGCAATTCTGACCGCTTGAAAAATTCGTTTGGCGGGATGTCCGCCCTTTCTCCTCGCAGGCGCAGGGATTGCATCTTTAATAATTTCAACTAATTCAGCTGTTGTTTGAATCGGCTTTTTCTCTCGGGCTGATTCTATTTTTCGGGCAATTTGCTTGGAGAATTTCTCCTCGCCATAGCGATAAAAGATTCGGACTAAATCCTCATATGACCAATGATTAATGACATCATAAGCCGAAACCTCTGCTTCATTGTCCATTCTCATATCGAGCGGGGCATCATGATGGTAGCTAAATCCTCGTTCCGGGGTATCCAATTGCGGTGAGGACACTCCTAAGTCATAAAGGACACCATCCACTTTTTCAATCCCGCGATTCGCAAGTTCTTCTTGTAAATATAAGAAATTATTTTTAATAATGATTAACCGATCTCCGTATTCGGATAATCTCTCTTTAGCATGGGCTATAGCTGTTTCGTCCTGGTCAAATGCAAACAATTTTCCGTCCGTACCAAGCTTTGAAAGGATGAGAGCACTATGTCCGGCTCCTCCCAACGTACAATCAACGTAAATACCATCCGACTTAATATTTAATCCGTCAACAGCTTCCTTTAATAACACAGTTGTATGTTCAAACATTTAAGTACCTTCCTTTTCCAATCGAACGATCATAATGAGAAAATATATTAATATAACTTTCCCATTATATATCAAAGCCAATCATATTTTCTGCAATTTCTGCAAAAGATTCTTCAGACTGTGAAAAATAGTCTTCCCAAATCTGTTTACTCCAAATTTCAATTCGATTGGACACACCCAAAATGACACATTCTTTATCCAACTTTGCATATTGCAATAGTGGTGCGGGGATATTAATTCTTCCTTGCTTATCAAGTTCACTCTCTGTTGCTCCTGAAAAGAAGAATCTGGTAAAAGCTCGGGCATCTTTTTTTGTCAGCGGTAGGCCTTTTAACTTTTCTTCGATAAGCCCCCACTCTGAAACTGGGTAACCAAATAAACATTGATCCAATCCGCGCGTAATAATAAACATCTCGCCAAGCTCTTCACGGAATTTGGAGGGCACGATAAGTCTGCCTTTATTATCAATGCTGTGATGGTATTCACCCATGAACATACCCATTACCCCCACTTTCTATTAAAAATGTACCACATTCCCCCACTTTCCACCACCTATTTTTAAACTATTCGCCCCAAATTGTTTAAAATCCTTTTTCCACAGGGGATTTTTCCAAAAAAAAACTCCACTTTTTTTAGTGGAGTTTTTCTAAATAGCAATTACCTTGTGGCTTCCATCAAATTCAAAAGAAAGTGCCATTATGTCGTTAATAAAGTTAAGGCCATATTGATTTAAATAGGAAAAGATATTCCAAACCCTTTCTTGAGGAAAACCATCTGGTCTTAATGCGAGATCGACCCGGGCATATTTCATTAATTGGGTATCATGTTTCAGTTTAACGGCGCCTTCAAGCTTAGCTTCCATGAAACTGATTTCCTTCAGCAGATAATTTTCGTTTTTCTTTAACATCGGCAACAGCGCTTGGTTCAGTTCCTCTGTTTTGGCTTCAATCAGCTGATACTGCTTTATTAACTGATCTTTTGTCCTTGAAAATAATTCTTCTAATTCTTTGTCTTTAATTGTTTCTAGAAATTTTGCTCTTTCTCTTTCCGTCCCCCTGATTAATACATCCGCTAAATTCAAATGTAACTCCGAAATATCTGTTTCAACAGAACGGTCTAGGAAGGTAATATTTAAACGCGGAACTATTGGCGGCATACATATCTTAAAATGTTCAAAAACAAGTTTCAGCTCCGCCCAATATGAAATCTCACCAGGACCGGCAATAAAAGCGATGGTTGGAAATAGCCATTCTTGCATGAGCGGCCTCGTCACCACATTATTGCTTAAATTTGCAGGATTTTGAGCGACCAGTCCCAGTAATTCATCCTTCGAAAAGGAAATAGCACCACTTTTACCCACAAAACAATCAATTTTGCGATCATATTCAAGTAAAATCCGCTCATTTCTTTTTTCGTCATAGTAGAACAGATTTGCTGCTTGTTCACTTGCATCAATTGTAATGGGAAATCCCTTTTTCGCTATTTGCTTTTGCTGTTCTAATAACGAGTAGGTGATCGAATCATGGTGAGCAATTTGTGCAGTTAAGAATTCCTTTTGTAGCTGGCGGAATTCCCTGTTTCCAGAATCAACGATTAAAAGCCCATAATCCTTAAACAATTCCATGATAATATGCGCAAAAAAATCGACGAAGGTTGACGATTTTACAAGCTCTGCTTCGGCAAATGCTAATAAATCGTTTGTATGTTCCGTCTCTCCAAAGTTTTCAATTAAGTTTTTCACCCATGAATAACAGAGATCTTTATTTAAATGAATATCCGATACCATTTTCTTTTGGGTAACTCTTTCTGGATAAATCCATTTGTCTGTCTTTTGCTCAATTGGCACAAACAGATGATTTACTTCTTGGAAATCATGATCTTCTCCTGCTATCCAAAAAACAGGAATAACAGGAATCCCAAGCTGTCTTTCTTTTTGTTTTGCTAATTTAATTATCGAAATGACTTTATGTATCGAGTAAAGCGGTCCAGTTAGGATTCCAGCTTGCTGTCCTCCTATCACAACGACGCTATTATTTTGTTTTAATTTTTCAATAGACCTCTCAACAGCTTCTGAAGATGGAAAACGCTTCATAAAAGCCTCAATATGGGCTGCAACCTCCATGCGCGGAAATGGTCTGCCAGTTAATTCAGCTATTCTTTTCATATCTTCGTTTCGATCATTAAAGCGATAATGAAAAAAAGGCTGGATATCAGCAGATTGTTCCAAATAACTCGAAGCAAACCGATTAGTTGCTGGTAAAGAGAGATTAAAAATCTCCATTCATGTACTTCCTTTCTGATCATCCAAATTCATTCTTTTACGAGTATACCACTAGCCGCCATTTTTAAAAAAATTTATGCTTAAGATACAAAGGTAAAGGTTAAGGCACGATATATTAAACCATAAAGGGTTAAGGTAATGTAGGCAAGAAAAAAAATAATAAAATTAAAACGCCAAAAACCCTTGGCAACTTTTATTAAAATTATTTCCTGCTTCACCTTCCAATGAACTACAACAAACACCATCGCAATTAATATCATAAATAATATTATTAACCATGATAACGATTTTCCCGATATCGTGATAATTAAAAAGTGAACAGCAATGATATATAAAATGGTTGTATAGTCTAACGCTTTATGGATAGATTTTCGTTTGTTTTTGGTCGTTAACTTTATCAGTAAATATACCAAAATAGAACCGATAAACGGCAGAGTAAAAACCACAGTTAATATAGAGGAGAAAATGGCAGTCACGAAAGCCGCCCCCTCTCTGCTTCTTTTCCTTTAATCAAATAATAAAGGGTTTCTAGTTGAGGAGCTCTCTTTTCCTGTCTGGCAGCTTCTTCTAATAAAAATCCCAAAATAGCGTCTATTTCCGTCAGTCTGTTTGCTTCTATATCTTTTAACATCGAAGACCGATTTTCAGCTGTATTTTTACAAATAGTAATAATTTGCTGAAGATGCTCCTCCTGTTTTTCCAAATTCAAAATGAAAGAGATTTCTTTAAAAAGATTTTTTAATACGTTGAAATAAAAGGGATTGTTTACCAATTCCCCATTTTCCACTTCTAGGATAGCAGTCAAGGGATTAATGACTGCATTGACAATTAATTTATTTTCAAGCATCTCGTAGTAGTCTTCTTGGAATGCAATCGGAAATTCCTCTGAAAGACGTGTAGAAAATTGCTGCAACAATAAGCCATCTCCATTGAAAACAGCAACGTTAGTTTTCCCTTCACCGTTATGGTTTACTCGATACGAATTATCTTTTAATGCTCCATGTTCGACTGACCCGACAAAGATATTCTTTCCCTGAATATTAGTAAGAAGCTTTAAATGACCCATCCCATTCTGTAGAAATAAAAGATTTTCAGGCATGATGGATAAATGATTTATTTTTTCAATTATCGATTGAAGCTGATATTGTTTAACCGCAATAATCGTTAAAACTTCTGTTCCCTTCCACTCTGTAATTGGTAAGGCGCTAACGATCGATATCGTTTGTTCTGATCCTTTTTGCAGTATGATTCCACATTTATTTATCTCAGCGGCCTGCTCCACTGTTCTTGTGTAAATCGTTACCTCGAATACTCTGCTAATATATGCAGCAAATAATAATCCAATTGAACCGGCGCCAATTATTCCAATCTTCACCTTAATCCCTCATTTAGTCGTCTTTCCACCTATTTTATCAGATAATAGCGATTTCTTGTAAACGAGATTAATGAAAAAATCCCATATCGTCAATAAAACGATAAGGGATTTTTGGACTATACCGGATAAACTGGATGTTTGCGAACACTAAAGGTTAATTCTTTCGTTTCATAGTAAGCAAAGCGCTGAATAAGCACATCTCTCAATTCAGATGGTGCAACAATTTCATCAACAATAAGGTCAGATGCTAACTTATAAATATCGATATGTTCTTTATACTCTTTTTGCTTCGCTTGAACAAAGGCGATTCTTTCTTTCGGATCTTCAATTTCATTTATCTTATTTGAATAGACTGCATTAACAGCCGCTTCTGGCCCCATAACGGCAATTTGTGCCGTTGGCAGCGCGATACAGCAATCAGGTTCAAACGCCGGACCTGCCATCGCATATAGACCCGCCCCATAAGCCTTTCTAACAACTACTGATATTTTCGGTACGGTTGCCGAGCTCATGGCCGCGATTAATTTTGCCCCATGACGAATAATTCCGGCACGCTCTACCTTTGTTCCGATCATAAAGCCAGGTACATCCGCAAGGAATAATAATGGAATGTGAAACGCGTCGCAGAGCTGAATGAATTTTGCTGCCTTATCAGCAGAATCAACGAATAAAACGCCGCCTTTGACTTTTGGCTGATTGGCAATAATCCCAATAGCACGTCCATTGATTCTAGCCAGCCCGGTAATTAATTCCGGTGCAAACAATCTTTTCACTTCATAAAAACTAGCACCGTCAACCAGCCTATCAATACATTCATACATATCAAATGGAGCGTTTTGGTTTTCTGGAATGATTGCTTCTAGTTCGCGGCCTTCTTTCGCTTTCACGCCAGCCGTTATTTTTGTTCTTTCTTTAAAGCTGGCGGGAAAAAAGCGGATATACTGTTTCGCTGACTCAATCGCTTCTTCCTCGCTGAAGGCAAGCACATCACCGCAACCGCTTACAGAACAGTGCATCCTGGCCCCGCCCATTTCCTCTAACGTAACTTTTTCACCGATTACCTTTTCAGCCATCCGCGGTGAGCCAAGGTACATCGAGGCATTTTGGTCAACCATGATGACGATATCGCAAAACGCTGGAATGTATGCACCTCCAGCTGCGGAAGGGCCAAATAAAATACAAACCTGCGGAATCATCCCGGAAAGCTTTACTTGGTTATGAAATATTTTCCCGGCACCCCGGCGGTTTGGGAACATCTCTAATTGGTCAGTGATTCTTGCTCCGGCTGAATCGACTAAATAGAATAAGGGAACCTGCAATTTTTCTGCTGTTTCCTGAATACGGATAATCTTTTCAACTGTCCGAGCTCCCCAAGACCCCGCCTTGATTGTCGAATCATTCGCCATGACACAGACTGTCTGGCCATTAATTTTACCAATGGTGGTTACGACACCATCCGCCGGCAGGTCACCCGCAGTAAAATTGGCAAACTTACCGTCCTCTTCGTATTTACCTTCATCAAACAATAAGGCAAGCCGGTCACGAACAAAGAGTTTTTTTTGTTCCTTGGCTTTCACATGATATTTTGGATGACCGCCAGCCTCAATTTTTTTCCTAGTTTCATTTAATTGCTCGGTTAATATGTTTGTTGCTGCCATTAATGCTCCCCCTCGATAAAATGCTATTCTAGGACAATTAGAACGTCACCTTCATTGACGAAATCACCGATCGTAACCTTCACTTCTAGTACAACGCCTTCTGTCGTGCTTTCAATCGGAATTTCCATTTTCATTGATTCAAGCATTAACACTTCTTGACCGACACTCACTTGATTACCGTTTGCTGTGAAAATATTCAAAACTGTTCCTGCCATAGATGCTGTGATTTCTTTCATGTCTCTCTCTCCTCTTATTTCACTAATTTTTTTGTTAAAAAGCTTGTCGTATACAATCCGTTTTGGAAGTCGTCATTGGCTAGAATCTTTAAAAAAAGTGGTGCATTTGTTTTTATTCCTTCAATTTGTACACCCTTAAAGAAACTTTCTGCAGCTGCCAATGCTTCTTTCCGTGTTTGACCATGAACGATACATTTGGCAATCATCGGGTCATAAAACGGGGTAACCGTTCCCCCCTCCTCATATCCCGAATCAATCCTTACTTTGCCGCTTTGATTCCAGTTAAGCGTAGTGATTTTCCCTGGTGATGGTAAAAAACGGACAGGGTCTTCGGCATAAAGACGAAACTCAACCGCATTTCCCGACGAGACAATCTCTGATTGCAGCAAAGGTAATTTCTCATTTCCAGCCACAAGAATTTGCCATTTGACTAAATCAAGATTCGTAATCATTTCCGTTACGGGATGCTCCACCTGTAGTCGTGTATTCATTTCTAAAAAATAAAAATTTTCTTCCTCATCGACAATGAATTCAATCGTACCTGCATTTGTATAATTAACGGCACGCGCTGCCCTTACAGCCGTTTCGAACATTTTTTGTCTTACAGTTTCCGAAAGAAATGGCGATGGTGATTCTTCGACAACTTTTTGATGTCTTCTTTGAATCGAACAATCCCGCTCAAACAGGTGAACGATATTTCCATGATTGTCTCCGAATACCTGAACTTCAACATGTCTAGCATCTGCAATATATTTCTCAATAAAAACTTCATCTGATCCGAAATAGGTCTTTGCTCTCGACTTTGTCGATTCATAAGACTTAACGAGCGCTTGCTCATTTTCACAAAGCACCATTCCAATGCCGCCGCCGCCGCCGCTTGCCTTCAGCATGACAGGATATCCGATTGAATCTGCAAGACTCGAAGCTTCTTCAATCGTCTTTAACCCAGAGCCGCTTCCAGGCACTACTGGTACTCCCGCCTGCTCCATTGTCTGGCGCGAAACGATTTTATCACCCATTAATTCGATGGTTTTAGGATTTGGTCCGATAAATATAATTCCATCCGCAATCGTTTGTTTTGCGAATGCGGCATTTTCAGATAAAAAGCCATATCCTGGATGGATGGCATCCGCATTTTCGCTTCTTGCGATTTCTAAAATTTTTTCTGCCTGCAAATAGGATTTATTGACAGGCGGCTCCCCGACACAAACCGCCTTAGAAGCCGCTTTCACAAACGGCATTTCCTTATCAGCTTCGGAATAAATCGCAATTGTTTCAATTCCCATCTCCTGACAAGTTTTAATAATCCGCAGCGCAATTTCTCCTCGATTGGCAATTAAAATTTTTTGCACATTTTTTCCCCTTTCATACCCTTTTGACCCACCATTTATATGTTTCTACATCATTCCCCGAATTTCCTGCAAATTTTGAAAACGCTGTCAGAGTTTATAGGAAGAATTTTTTTTGTTTTTGTTATATAATGATATTAATTCGTTTAGAATAATGCAAAAATTTTGCACATCATGTAATTCAAAATCAATTGCATATAGACAAAAATATGGGCTTTTATTTTAGGAGGATGGCTATGGGAGTAAAAGTGGAAAGACTAAAAGTAAATTTCAAAACACTGGAAGAGTTTAAAAAATTTAAAGAATATGGGATTCAAGAGCTATCTATGCTTGAAGATCTTGAAGCAAATATGGTGGATAATGATAGTGAATCACCGTTTTACGGAGTTTATTTCGGGGACAAACTAGTAGCACGCATGAGTTTATATCAAATTAACGCTAAATTTGACCGCTATTTCTATCCGCCGCAAAACTATTTAGAATTATGGAAGCTTGAAGTGTTACCAGATTATCAAGGTAAGGGGTATGGCAAACAGCTTGTTGAGTTTGCGAAAAGCTTTGGCCTGCCAATTAAAACAAACCCAAGAGTGAAGTCAAGCGACTTTTGGGAAAAGATGGATTTCGCTAATGTAGAATATGACATGGAGCGTGACCGTGGAGAAAATCCTCTTGTCTGGTATCCAGAAGGTGTCGAAGCACAGCATTAATAATATAGGAACAAAGAAAAAAGCGGACAAAGGAAGTATCCGCTTTTTTCTATTTTTCCACTCTTTCAAGATTACCGTTTTTGTCCATTTGGAATTTTACCTTTTGCTGTCTGTCCTCATCTTGGAGGACAACCATCTTCCGCGCTCGCTCCATAATTTCGATTAAAGAGCGGTAATCCTCTTCGATTGCCTTTAAATTTTTCGCCAGTCTTTCATTTTCCGCTGCCAAATAATAAGCTTTCTTCTCCAACTCTTTGATTTTTTCCGAAGATTTCTTCCTATCCTCTTCAAAGCTAGATGAGTTTTCGGCTCGCTTTTGAAGTTCTTCTAAAAAATAAAGAACTGCGGGGAAAGTAATGGTACTGCCCTGCTCACATCCAGGCGGCGATGAAATTGTTTCCACTTGATCCTCTTCGTGAAAAGGCTCCGCTTCCACTGGGATTGCTTGCTTTTTCATCTCTTTACGCTGCTTTTTTGCAAGCTCAATTCCTGATTTATATTGCTTTCTAACATATGAGTTCCAACGGAATCCACAGGCCGCCGAGGTTCTTGATAGCCGTTTGCCTACTTCCTCAAAAGCTTGAAGCTGTGTACCGCCTTCGCGGATATAGCGGAGCACCACTTCAGCAAGCAGCAAATCTTCGTCCTGGGACCATGCATCTTGTCGGGTTGGTGACATCAGTTCATCCCTCCTAGTGTTTTTATAATACATATGCATCTACTAGAAAAGATAGACTCAAACAAGAGTTGTCTTTTTAATCTTTATTCACCGTTTTTTCATTATAAAACTTTTAACATAATCATGATGGGCATCACTTTCCCATAGCAATGCACAATTTCTTACCTCTTCCTCTATTCTTTCACGCAGCTTCGTTTCTTCCCACTTTCTAATCCATATTCTTTTATAGGACTCCAGTACCCTTAAATCCTTGGCTAAGATTTTTTCAAGATATGCTTCACATGCCATTAGCGCATCTTTTTCGAAGAGAGCATCAATAAATCCGCATGCTTTTAATTCTTCTGCTGTTTGCAGTTCGGCATCCATTAGCATTTTCATTGCGTTTGCTGCCGGGAGCTTTTCTGCAAGAATTGACCCGCCGCCCCAGCCAGTGGTTATCGCCTGCTTCCCTTGGACAAAGCCCGCTTTAATTCCATTTCGTGCAAGACGAAAATCACAGGCTGCAGCAAGTTCACAACCGCCCCCAACTGAGGACCCATTCATGAGCGCTATCGTCGGTATCGGTAACGTAAGGAGCGAATAAAGAATGGCTGCCATTTTTGAAAGCATAGGGTAGGCCTCCTCCTTTGTGTGAAGGAGATGAAAAACGGATAAATCTCCTCCCGAACAAAAGGCTTTGTCTCCTTCTCCAGTAATAATCAGCACCTTACTATCAGCTTCAGAAGCTTCTTTTATCGCCTCTTCTAAACCGTTCATCACTTCATAATTAATAGCATTTCTTTTATCACTTCGTCTAATTGTAAATAACACATAACCCTTCTCCCGTTTTTCTATGGTATATGACAATTTCACTCATCCTTTCACACGGAAATAATGTCAAAGTTTAGATGCCAATAATATGTACGGAAACGACAAAAGCACAAGGGCTATTATGAGCTCCTTGTGCTTTCTATCCTAACAGAAATTAGTCGTTTACAACGTCTTTTCCTTTGTATGTTCCGCAAGCTTTACATACGCGGTGAGCAAGTTTCATTTCACCACAGTTTGGGCAGCTTACCATACCAGGTACGTTTAATTTAAAATGAGTACGACGTTTTCTCTTTGCAGTTTTAGAAGTTCTTCTAAAAGGTACAGCCATTCTTCCCACCTCCTTAAAGAGTATTAAGAAAGGAATGAAGGCCAGGGTTACTGGTTCTTCACTTTGCTTCTTAGTTTTTGCCGATTAGATTTACGAAGAAGAATTGTTTTCGTCAAAAAACTTAGCAAGGCCTGCTAGTCTCGGATCAACCTTTTTCACTTGATCTTCTTCATGAACAACTTCCCAATCCTTCCCGGATTGCGGTGCAGCCCCTTCAGAATCGACGTCTTCGCAAAACACTTGCATCGGAACCTCAAGTAAAAGAATTTCGCGGATGATTGGCATTACATCAATCACGTCCCCTTTTACTTGATGCGCTTCCTCTTCAGTTTCATAAACTGAACCTTGTAAGAGGAACGTTTCAGTTGTTTCGACATTAATTGGAAGTTTAACATCCACTAAAGTACGAGAACAAGGAAGAATTAAATGACCTTCGATTTTTAAATGGAATGTCACTTTCGTTGAATCAATATCTCCACGACCCGTAATGTGAATCGGAGAGACTTCCCGAATGGATGGATCGATTTCGATAATCTCATCTACCCGAATCGTTTCATCAATCAAAAAATCCTTGTTTCGATATTTTTGTAATTGACTTAATGTCCATTTCAATTGAATCACCCCAAGGCAACAAAAGTAATTATAGCCTTCGTTAAAATTTTTGTCAATGTTTTTTCTTTACACCTCGTCAGGTGATTTTTTAAAAAGCAAATTTGAACAAACGTTATCCTTTACTAGTTTATCCAGAACCACTTTTTGCAAACATCTACAACATCTTATCATAAAAATTGATTGGTTTCTTTAAAATTTTGCTATAATGATAATAATTTTTACATAAGGAGATAAAGAATGAGAGCTGTTGGCTTAATTGTCGAATATAACCCCTTTCATAACGGACACGCCTACCATTTGGAGGCTTCGAAGGAGGCAGCAAAGGCAGATGTTGTGATTGCAGTCATGAGTGGGAATTTTTTGCAGCGCGGGGAACCTGCACTTGTTTCCAAATGGTATCGCACGAGGATGGCGCTATTAAATGGTGTAGATATTGTTTTTGAACTTCCCTACCGCTTCGCGGTACAAAAGGCAGAAACCTTTGCCAATGGGGCCGTCTCGATTCTAGATGCAGCTGGCTGCGATTCATTATGCTTTGGAAGCGAAAGCGGAGATCTTTCCGCCTTTTATCAAACAATTGATTTTTTAGAAGAACAGCACACACGATTTGATCATCATATTAAACGATTTATGGATACAGGTGTCAGTTACCCTAAAGCCGTATCTCTTTCATTTCGGCAATTACCAGATTCGGAACGATATTTGGATTTAGCAAAACCAAATAATATCCTGGGCTTTCAATACATAAAGGCAATCAACCAGCAAAAAAGCCCAATTAGACCACTGACGGTCGCTCGCAAAAACGCTGACTATCACGATGAAGATTTTTCTTCGGAAACGATAGCAAGCGCAACGAGTATTCGAAAAGCCATTTTTTCAAACGAAGATGGTAAATCGGAAATTGACCAATATGTACCAGAGCCAACCAAACAATTGTTACAACAATATTTACACGACTATCATGTGTTTCACCAATGGGAAAATTATTGGAGCCTCCTTCAATTCCGGCTCATTCATAGCAGTCCTGATGAACTGAGAGAAATTTACGAAGTGGAGGAAGGACTTGAGCACAGATTACTAGCCGCAGCTCTAGTTTCCAATAACTTTCAAGAATTTATGCAAAAAATAAAAACGAAACGTTATACATGGACAAGGCTTCAAAGATTATGCGTTCATATTTTGACAAATACAAAAAAGGCAGAAATGGCTGGAAAGATCGAAAAAGCCTCCTATTTAAGACTATTAGGAATGACAACAATAGGAAAAGCATACTTGAATATGAGAAAAAAGGATTTCAGCCTTCCCCTCGTTTCTAAACTATCGTCCTTTAAGGAAAAAGAAATTATATTTGATGTAAAAGCAGCACGTGTTTATTCTCTAGGAATCCCTAATCAATTTAAAAGTGATTTGATCAGGCAGGAATACAAGCAGCCGCCAATATTTATCGAGTAAAAAAGATGATGCGACAGGCACCATCTTTTTTTACTTCTCTTGGAGCTTTTCTAAATATTGAACTGCTTCATCGAAAGTATCTATTGGAACAATCTTCATTTTTGTCTTAATTTCACGAGCGGTCTTTACGGCAGCCCGGTAGTTAGAATTCTTAGCCCCTTTTTCATTCGGAGCTAAAAAGAACTCCGCTCCTGCCTTGTCAGCTGCGACTATTTTTTGTTCAATCCCGCCAATCGGGCCTACAGTGCCGTCAACATCAATCGTGCCTGTTCCGGCAATTTGATAGCCCTTTGTCAAATCATCTTTCGTTAATTGGTTATAAATTTCCAATGAAAACATCAGCCCCGCAGACGGTCCGCCTATTGTATCTGTCTTAACTGTAACCTTTGGATCGACAACAATGTCCTTATCATCTACTAATGAAATTCCAATGCCAACCCTTTTAGGGTCCTCTTTAAACTGCTGAAGACTCAAGGTAACATTTTTTGTTGCCTTATTTCGAGAAAAAGTTAATTCAATCTTATCCCCGGCTTGTTTTTTGCCAACATAGTTAATGAATTCTTCTGAGGACGGAAATTGATGCCCATCCACTTTGAAAATCCGATCCCCTGCTTGAAGCTTCCCTGATGCCGGCATATCGGAAATCACCTGCATGACATAAATCCCTTTATAATTATAGTGTATAGGCATTCCAGCTTTCCGGTATGCTACTTCTATCGCATTCAGCTTCGAAGCGGCCATTAGATGAAGCTGTCTTA
This sequence comes from Neobacillus sp. NPDC058068, assembly GCF_042885335.1. Lineage (NCBI taxonomy): Bacteria > Bacillati > Bacillota > Bacilli > Caryophanales > Bacillaceae > Neobacillus > Neobacillus sp. NPDC058068. The sequence goes on from NZ_JBHVSI010000002.1 coordinate 80,561, forward strand.
CATTGTACTCTTCCTCCGTTTCTTCTTTATTTAACACCATATCCAATGGATAAAGTTCTTCATATTTCCGCATCTTTGCTTCTAAATAGGAGTAAATATTAGCCCTTCCCATTCTTACTGTTGTAAGCATAAAGTTTCCTTCATCCTTATAGCCATTTTCCACCGTTATAATCGGACCAAGCTCTTTCGCCATTCCGGGTTTTGATACATAATAGGGCAATGAATAATTCATCCCGCCTATTAAGATGATGGCAAGTAAAACGAAGGATCCTAAATATATTTTTTTGCGCATTGCTAGTTTACCCCTTCCACTGTTCAATGACGGTTTCTATTTGCGTAAGATATTTTTTAGTTTCTTCCTGACCAAGGTTGATAATTTCCTCAATATTTGTGAAGGCCCGCGAGCTATACATATCGACAGGAGGGCGGACCATCACGTCGGCTGTGGTCTCCCTGCTGTTGACTATTTCCGCTTGCATAATGTCAATACTCTGCATAATGACATCATATATCGAGGTAATTTCAGCGTTACGTTTTACCATTGAAACATCTACGGCAATCACAATATCTGCACCCATTTCTTTCGCAACAGAGATAGGAACACGGTCAGCAACACCGCCGTCCACCAAGAGCCTCCCATTATATTTTTCCGGCACAAATATCCCGGGGATAGAGATGCTTGCTCTTACTGCTTCAGCGACAGGCCCCTTTTTGAAAACAACCTTTTCTCCTGTTAATAAATCGGTTGCGACAATGCCAATTGGGATTGATAAGTCCTCAATATTTTTTCCATGAGTAAAAACCTTGATAAATTCCTTCACTTTCTTTCCTGAGATAAAGCCCATTTTTGGAACGGTAAAATCCAAAAAGTATTTCCTTTTAAAGGCCGTTGAAAATTTATATAACCGGTCCAAGTCGATGCCTGCCCCGTAAAAACTGGCAACAAGTGCCCCCATGCTGCTGCCGGCTATTAGATGAATCGGAATTCCCGCATCTTTTAAGGCGATAATGACTCCTAAATGAGCAAACCCTCGTGCACCGCCCGAACCAAGTGCTAAACCTATTCTAGGGTGCTCCATATTCGCTACCTCCAATTTATTCATCCATGGATTCTCTGCTATCTCATTCAATCTTATGGTCTAAAATAACCTTCTATGAGTATATTTGTGTTATATGGGACAAGAACAAAACGCGCAAGCGCCCAGATGCTGCAGCTAGACATCGTTTTTTCCAAAGTTCATAAAAGAATATTTCCTATTTTATCATTCAACTATTTGATTTGCACAGTTTGAACTAGTCTATCGCCTTAGAAGGAGGTCCCCTTCATTGGATCGGTCAAAATTAAAAACTATTTTTTTATCCATATCCGTCACTATTTTGGCAGTTTCACTTATTTCTTTCCCGCAAGAGTCATTAAAAGCCTCTATCCGCGGTCTCGATATGTGGTGGGAAATCGTTTTCCCTTCACTGTTACCTTTTTTTATTATTTCTGAAATGTTAATTGGCTTCGGGGTTGTTAGGTTCATTGGCGTTTTGCTGGAACCCTTCATGAGGCCGCTTTTTAAGGTGCCTGGTGTTGGCGGTTTTGTATGGGCAATGGGGATGGCTTCAGGTTTCCCAGCAGGTGCCAAATTTACAGCGAGATTACGCGAGGAGGGCCAATTAACACAAATTGAGGCGGAAAGGCTCGTTTCTTTCACAAATTCTTCGAATCCGTTATTTATCTTCGGAGCTGTTTCAGTAGGATTCTTCCATAATCCCCGTTTAGGTCTTCTCCTCGGATTAGCCCATTATCTAGGGAATATATGTGTTGGCATCATCATGCGATTTTATGGGAATGAATCACCTGACGAAACGAGGGAAAGAAGAAAAAAATTTAAAATTAGAACCGCCATTTCCGCACTGCATCAAACTAGATTAAAAGACAATCGGCCAATCGGGAAACTTCTGGGTGATGCTGTCAATTCATCCATTCAAACCTTGTTAATGGTCGGTGGATTTATTATTCTTTTCTCGGTAGTGAACAAACTTCTTTATCATTTACATATAACAGCTGCTCTTGGAAAAACTGTTGAAATGGGTCTCTCCTTTTTATCGTTTCCAGAAATGTTAAGCATCCCATTTATTTCGGGATTATTTGAAATTACCTTAGGGAGCGACCTGACAAGTCGTGTAGAAGCTGCGACACTTCTGCAACAGGCAATGATTACAAGTTTCATCTTGGCCTTCAGCGGTTTTAGTGTCCAAGCCCAGGTTGCCAGCATCCTTGCACAAACAGATATCAGGTTTAAGCCCTTTTTTATCGCGAGAATCATGCATGGTATTTTTGCCAGCTTGTTTGCTCTCATCCTTTGGAAACCAATATACTTGCGCTTTAGCAGCAATGAGCAGCCCTCCAATGCCATTCCAGTTGGTTTTTTTGGGGAAGGATCATGGGCGAATTATTTCTACCACAAAATGTTAGAGATGGGTCCGCTTATTACCATTCTTTCCTTGTTAGTCTATGTGTTAATTTTGTTTACACGATTAAAAAAGAGCTAAGCAATTAGATTGCTAGCTCTTTTATTTATTTGGCTGTGTTAAAAGTGAATGTTGATTTCCGTTCCAGGCGCGAGCGGTTCGCGGGGCGGGTGGTGAGCCTCCTCGGCGCTAAAGCGCCTGCGGGGTCTCACCTGTCCCGCTGCTCCCGCAGGAGTCTCGCGCCTTCCACTCCAATCAACATTGTGCTCACAATCAACAATGTTCTTTAACACAGCCATTTATTTAAGCAAAAATTTTTTCTGCAATTCCTTTTCAACAATCGGCGGGACGAGTGTCGATATGTCCCCATTGTACTTGGCAACCTCTTTCACAATACTGGAACTTAAAAAGGAATACTGGTTATTAGTCATGATGAAAAAGGTTTCAATGTCCTCATTAAGCACCCTGTTCATCGAAGTAATTTGCATTTCGTACTCAAAGTCTGAAACTGCCCGTAAGCCGCGAATAATGGCATTGGCCTTGACACTTTTTGCATATTCGACTAGCAGGCCTGAAAATTCATCCACGATTACATTTGGAATATCCTTAGTCACCTCTTTAATTAAACTAATTCTTTCCTCAACCGTAAACAGCGGATTTTTTGCTGAATTATTCAGAACAACCACATATACCTTATCGAAAACCTTGGCCCCTCTGCGAATAATATCTACATGGCCATAGGTTATTGGATCAAAACTCCCTGGACAAACAGCAATGCTTGACAAAATGTCTCCCCCTTACTCTCCATTGTTTCGCATATAAATCGTCACAGCAATTACTCCATACCTTTCGTCTTTCATTTGCGTAAACCGACCGGCCATTTGCGGTAATTCGACGTCAAAACTATGCTCGCAGACAATAATTCCGTTAGGTTTTACTAAATCATGGTTATCGATTTTCTCCATCAAACTGACCAGCTGTTGTAATTTATAGGGCGGGTCCAAAAATATGTAATCAAAGCTCATTTCCCGTTTAATAAGCGCCTTCAATGCTCTGTCTGCGTCGTTACGATAGACCTCTGTTTGTTCTTCAAATCTACAGACCTGAATATTTTCATGAATCACTTGAATCGCTTTTGCATCACGATCGACAAAAATAACCTTTTCCATTCCACGGCTTAATGCCTCCAGACCTAATCCCCCGCTGCCGGCAAATAGATCTAAGCCTATTCCCCCGTCAAAATAAGGTCCAATCATATTAAATAATGCTTCCTTAACTTTATCCGTAGTTGGCCTGGTTGAATTTCCAGGTACCGCCTTAAGGGGTCTTCCTTTACAAACTCCTGATACCACTCTCACAAAAATATCACCACATTTTTTTATTAAATCCAATTTCTTTATCCATCCTATCATAATTTACAAAAAGTACACAAATCAGTTGTAAAAAATCGATAAGAATGATGCATTATCAATAATCCGACAAATAATTACAAGTAGGCGGGAAAATTTATGAAAAGTACGTATAAGCTTTTTGGTTGTGGAAATAATGTTATTAACAACATCAATTCGAGGATGTTGTTGCCAACCGCGGAGAAGACTTACGTTTCCCCATAAGTTCTTCCTCCGGTTTCTCCTCTCCCTTTGCCTTCTATCCTTTATGAGGATATAGAAGGACCCTGCAGATATTTCTGCAGGGTTTTTTTTTATCTTCCACAACAGGAAAAAGGTGAGGCAAAGCGGCCCCACCTTTTAAATACCCATTTTATAATCATATTCTTTCGCTTTATCTGGTGCTGAATTCTCATACTCCATTCTTAAGAATGGTTTATAGGAGGGTTCTACATTTTTAACAAATGAAAAGGAATTTAACTTTTCCATAATTCCCTCTAGATCTTCTTGATTACAATATAAAACCACGTATTTCAGCTTTTTTGACACGTAATGGACATTTCCGAAGCGCCTTAGCATTTTAGCTTGTTTTAATGAATAAAGCCAAACAACTAATCCTTGCCTTTGAACAAACATACTTTTTTCCCCTTCAGCATAACCATCATTTTACATAAGTTTAGCATATTAAAACAAACTTTATCAATTCAAAATTTTTTGCTACTCCGCTTCTTTTCTTCTTCACCCGCACCCGCAGCTGCCGCCGCCGCCGCAGCCGCTACCGTGACTGGACTTCGAATCGAAAAACGGGTTGCCAGTTGGTACTTTTATATGGCTTGAGACTGCTCCGCCAACCAACATACTGATTTCATCCAAAAGGCCTTGCAAATCATTTTCAGCTAACTTAAACTCTGCAACAAGGGGATCTAAATCCATTTCCCGTTTATATTCACGAATTTGCATCATGACCCGTTTATAATCAGGGTGGTATTTGCCAAAGCGCTGAACCTCTTCATAAAGTTCCTTTAGGTTGACAAATTGGTTTATCTTCCGCTGTGTTTCCTTGTTATTTCGCATTTTATATAAACAAATTTGGTATTGTTCTGCTATATCGGATTCTAGGACCATCCTAGCTAAGTTTTCAGCATTTTCCAATAGTTCAATTCTCTCTATCGTAGCAAGCATGTACGCCCACCTCCAAAGTCATTTTATCATTAATACTTGGAGAAAGCGAAAATTACCTTTTATTTAGGGATATTTACCATAAATTCCTTTGTTAATCCGTATGGTTCATTATTTAATTTAACCACTTCTATCTTTAATTTGTGACTTCCTGGTGATAGTCCTTTAATAATAAAGGCTGCTGCGGAGGCTTCAGATGCTCTTTTTCCATCAATCCAAACAACCATTTTGCCAACCTTATCCTTAGAACGATCTGTTTCACGGAAGCTAATTCCGGTAACGATGCACTCGATCATTACCTGACTTCCCCTTGTTTCATGATTCACGATTAAAGAAGGTATTTCATTAGTATTTTGATTATAAACAGGCAAAGTCTCGAACTGCTTCCTATTTGTCAGTTCCATTATCACGATTTTGGGTTTCGTTTCAGGCTTTGGCAAATCCTTTTGACATCCCATCGTGATACCCATTAACAGTATTATTAGAGCTTTAGGAATTACCCCATTCAATCCAATCACTCCTTCTTTCCTGTATTGTTCGCCTCCTTTTTATTTTTTAGTCTTTTTACAAAAAATAAGGCTCTGTTAAATTTGGATGTTGATTTCCGTTCCAGGCGCTTCGCTTTCCGCGGGGCGGGCGGTGAGCCTCCTCGGCGCTAAAGCGCCTGCGGGGTCTCACCTGTCCCGCTGCTCCCGCAGGAGTCTCGCGCCTTCCACTCCAATCAACATTGTATTCAAAATCAACAATGTTCTTTTACACAGCCAAAAATAAAAAAAGGCCACATTTTATTGTAAATGTGGTCCTTTGTTAATTTTGAGTTTTCATTACCTGAAACATCTGATACATCATATTCGCCATTTGGACGCCGCTTGAGAATTTCTCGACCTGATCAGGAATTGTTTTTTTATAATAATGTAAGGATGCAACTTCTAGAGACTGTATATCATATGGATTTCTAGACAGCTTCCGATACCAATGAGGCTGTTCCCTTAGAAATTGCTTAAGGTCCTTCTGTCGCCCTATATACTCTAGTACTTCCCTTCGCATCGTTTAAGCTTCCCCTCCATTAATCTTTTCTAAATACAAAGGGATTCTTTGGCCCTTCTGGCGGCTTTACGGCACCCGCTGTTGGATTCCCCCCTTGAAATTGTGCGATAACACCCTGAATAGCACCTAACGCCTGACTTAAGTTAGTAATATGATTTTGCATTTGATTTGGATCCATTTTCTTGACCATTCCCATGATATTGGACATCCAATCACCCTTGGTCTCGGTGTTGGTTTCAGGTTCTGATTCAGTTTCTGTTCCAATTGATTCCCAGCGCTTATCTTCCTCGCCTAATAGGTACCAATCTTCATATAATTCTTGCCAGGTTGCCTTTCCATTCCGAACCTCTTTGATAACTTTCGGATTATTCTTTACGAATTCTTTAAATTTTAGCACGGAAGGGTGCAATTTTTTTTGCGTCATATTTCTCACCTCTGCCCATATTCATCGCCAATAATACAATATGTAGGAAATGAAGAAAGGTGAAAACTCAATTGATGTGAAAATATTTATAATTATCTAATTGAATGTTAAGATAACAAAAGCAAAAGAAAAAGAAATGAAAGAGGTAAAGGAAATGAAAGACGAATTACGTCAATTATTAGAATCATGTATCGAAAATGGGTCAGAGACAGATTTAGATGTCCTCTCGAGCCTTTTAGAAGCAGTCGAAAAAAAAATAAATCGCAAGCGGACCACTTTTATTGATGGAATCCTCCAGATGGAAAGAACGATCGACAAAGAATCCTGTGAAATAACAATTCCAATTAATCCGATTATTAATAATAACCTAAATATTGTTCATGGCGGCATTACTGCGACGGTTCTGGATACTGCGATGGGAAGCTTAGTTAATTTCCTGCTTCCAGAGGGCTTTGGGGCTGTAACGAATCAGCTAAATATCCATTACATCGCACCGGGAATTGGCGAATCACTCCGCTGTAGAGCTGAAATCATTCATAAAGGCAGTAAAACATTTGTTATATCCGGGGAAGCTTTTCGTAGTGATGGGAAAAAAATCGCCTATGCAACAGGGACTTTTTTTATCATAAAAAAATAAATTGAGGGGTTTGATCAATAATGGTTACCGCCATTGTTATCCCAATCATTTGTTTATACTTTTTTTGGCTGACTAGAAAAGAAATAAAGGAACAGGATGAGAAATGGCTTGCTGTAAGTAATGTGAGGGAAGAATCGGTTTTAACTGGGGAAATTAAAAGTATTGTTGAAGAGAAGCAACGCTTTTATTACCATCGTTTCATATATGTACAAACACTTAACCTCCAAACAGACACAAAAATAGTCACCGCCAAAAAGAAAACACCCATTTTAAAAGATATTAAAATTGAATCGTTTACTGTCGGGGAAGTAATTCTTGTTTATGGGTGCTGGGTAGGAAATAAATTTTTTTTTAGTCATTATGAGATTGAAAAAAGGTGACAGGATTGTCACCTTTTTTATGGCTCATTCTTTTGAATAAAGTTTTGTGTATAAAACTTTTGATATACCCCTACTCCAAGATGCGAATAATCCTTATTTAATAATGATTCCCGGTGACCTTTGCTATTTAGCCAGCCTTCCACCACTGCAGGCCCGTCTGTATATTTGGCTGCAATATTTTCACCAGCAGCCTCAAATTCAACTTGCGCTGTCTTTAGTCGAGTAGCGAGATCGCCAAATTTCTTGGAGGTATGAGAAAAATCATTGTTTTCATACATATCCTTGCTATGTCCAAATGCGACTTCAGCAGTACTCTCATCCCATTTCAGTGGTTTTAGATTATGCCTCATTCGTAAAACATTGGTAATATCAAAAATCTCTTGTGCCGTACCATATTCAATGATCTTCCACGCATCCTCACTTGGAGCAGGAGGCTCGATTAATTCACCGCTGTAAACAAGCTCATATGGCCTTTGTTTAATCAGCGTTTGTGTATTCAAAAAACGCACACTCGAGAGGTTCCCCGTAAACTTATCGATATAGAGCTGAACATAAATATCACCTATTTGAACCATTGGTCGAAGATTTAAATCGTTATCATTCAATTCAAAACGATAGGAATTACCATTTAGTTCAAGATTAATATTTGTATCAATATATTGGGTATTAAAAATTTCCTCCACTGGCTGTCCGATCTCAAATGGAGCAACATCTAAGCTTTCTCCAATAGCATAAATCGTCACAACCTGATTATTTTCAACACCAACCTGTACATAGTGGCTGTAGTCCTGATTATAAATATACCATCGATAACCATACATAGATTCATCAACACGTGCAGGTGCTCCGAGTTGTTTTTCTAAGGCATTGACGTCTTCTCCGATTAATAATGCTAATCCTTCTTTTGGTTTTTCAGAAACAGTTTTCTTGTTTGTCTTATTGTCGGTCACAGGTAAGGTTGGATTCATTTCTGAAGTATGATCTTCTCTGATCAATACATTATTTTCACTTTTTTCATTTATGTTAACATAAAAACCAATTGTTAAGAAAATTACCGAAAGTATCAGAATTCGACTTAGAGTTCGCAGAGGTCTTCACCCTCTCTATTACTTTTTCAATCATATTATTGATTATTCATTAATTATATCATCTATATCCTGATTAGTAATAGTCATTAGCAAAGAAAACTCGTCGATTGGCAAGCTGTTAGGCGGTTCATGAGACGGAGTTGCACATATGCCTATTAGGATGTTTTTCCTAACAACCAAAATAAAACAGGTACAGTTTGTACCTGTCTATTTATAAACTGCAAATTTTTGAAATTATTTTTTCAATGTTGAACACCATTATAATTTTGTTCGGATATTTCCGAAAGTGCATCCTTTGCCTGGTCATCGGTTAATTCATTAATGGCAAAATCACCAAGTGAAACGATTCCAATTAATTTACCGTCTTCAACAACAGGTAATCTCCGGATTTGATGCTCTGCCATTAACTTTGCCGCTTCTTTACTGGATGTATCGGGGGTAACAGTTATCAGGTCACTACTCATGATTGCTTCTACTTTTGATGAACCCGGGTGTTTTTCTGCAACACCTCTTATTACAATATCCCGGTCTGTTATCATCCCAACTAGTTTATCTTGATCTACAATTGGTATGGCTCCTACATTTAATTCCTTCATTTTTAGTGCAACTTCAAACATATTATCTAATAATGTACAGCACTCAATCTCATCGGTCATAATATCACGAATTTTTCCCATCGTATCGCCCCTTTTTACAGATTGCATTATCAAATTATAGGTTTTCCAAGTAAGATTGTTTTATTCGCTGTATGTATCCATTGCAAGTTGTAACATTTTCAACTATTATTAAAATGAATTCTACTTGCTGTAATACCGAAAATGGGTAACATAGGGGTAATGGTAATCGTTTTAGGAGGGATTTTTGATGAAATTCGAGAATACGGGTATCGAAAAGTTAAAGGCAGATTTAAACCGATTAGATGAGGTAATGGATAATCACGGTTTAGTACGTGCAGGTCAATGGGACTACGAACGTGTTACATATGATCGCAAGTTTGAATTAAAAGAAGGTGTATTTTACCTCCGGGTTCAAGGCTATGCGGTCGAAGGGGACGTTGATACTTTCAAGGCAACAATCCAATTAATGACACCATTACTTGGAAAGCATTATTATCCACATGGCGTCGAATATGGTGAAGGTGAAAACTTCCCGACTTCCCTTGTGAACTCTTGCAAAAAGATTCTTGAGACAGTGAAAGAAGAAGTTAGCAAATTTGCTTTATAAACAGAGAAAGACGCATGAATATTTTTTTCATGCGTCTTTTTCAATTATAGTCCAAGAATTGCCTTTATCATCGATGTGGTCTCTCCGCCTTTGTAGAACACATATAACAATAGATAAACAGCAACCCCTGTAATTGCTGTAAAGAACCAAATGAAACTCGTTATTGGGCCAAGCTTGCGGTGGATAGACAGTTTATTTTTATATCCTGTCAGTAACGAAACAATCCCGAATACCGCTCCAATCGTAGCTAACGTAATATGAAAAACTAAAAAGATGGTGTAATAGATTTTGATATCATCAGGACCGCCAAAGGAGGTATTCCCGATAAAAATAGTCCTTGATGCATAAATAATAAAAAAGATAATAGCAAAAACAGCTGCAAAAAACATCGTCTTTTTGTGGGCTTCAATTTTCCTTTGTTTTATTTGCCACCAGCCAATTGCTACCGTAATAGCACTTAAAACAATGAATGACGTACTGATTGTTGGTAAAATCGGTAATGAATCCATTTATATTTCCTCTCTTTTATAAGTTCTATCCTCATTTTAGTGCAGTTCCGTATCCAATTCAAATAAAACCTGTCCGACTATAAAAAAAGCTCCCAAATGAATGGGAGTTTATTCAACAAGGGTTGGATTTAAAATCGGATTATTCATCTCTCGTTCTGATTCTTCCTGATCTTTACGATACCATTCAAAAAATACTTGGGCTAACACAACACCATAAATAGTTTCCTGAATAATTTTCATCACTACACCGCCAAGCCGCTGGTCATCGACCAATGACATTGAGCTAAACAACTCCGGCCCACTTAGGTTCAAATTAGAAAATGTGGAAGGTCCAACACATAAACTCATAACCTGACCCCAAACTTCCGGGTCATGATAGGTCGCATATAATGAAGAATCTGAAAAAATAATCAGTGCACAAGCGGGCGTGATTAACATACTGTTTGCAAATAAATAAGCTACTTTTTTAATCCCGCTTAATGGCTGATATTCCGGAAGAGGGCTGATTAATGACCACCACATACAAATAGCCGCCGCGAATAAAAGGACCGAATAGCCTCCATGGTAAAAGCGGTTTTGCATAATATGGTCAAAAATTAGCGGTATATGGTAGAAAGAAAACAGACCATTAAATAACAGAACTGCGATAACTGGTTTGGTAAATAGGTTGAATAAAGCATTAAGAACATTAATTTTTAATATGCTTCTCCAAAGCCATGCTGGAATCCCGCTAATGAACAATGGCGGCAGCAATAATACTAGAACAACCATGGTAATTCCATGGACCCAAAACATTAAATGACCCATTAAATCTAGCGGTGAGCCTTTAACAGCATAAAGGAGAACCATTGAGGTTAAAAACAATGACGCTTGTTTTACTGTTAACGGCTCACTCCCCTGAAATTTTGTTCTAAATTTAATTGTAATGAGAAAATATGCTGCTATTACTGCAAGTATAAACAATAAAAAATACGGGCTCCAAAGGGCTTTAAAACCAAAAATATTTAATGTAAGCACCAAATATCACCTCGAAATATAGTAAAAAATCCTGTCTTTATTACAGCCATCAAAAAAACAGTAAGCAAAGATATAGTATATACCTTCTTAACAAAGAAAATCGGCATAACGCCGATTTTCCTTTTTTACTTACCACCAAACAATGGTAACAAATGTCAATACCGTAAGCATGGCAACAAACACTCCAGAAAACAGAAACAATTGTGGAGCTTCATGACCTTTATGACTCATATGCATGAAATAAAACAATTGAAATACAACCTGTACGGCCGCTAAAAGCAAGATAAACGGCACGGTAAACCATGAGGTAAAACCTTTAATTGCCACTGACGCAAACGCAATTAAGGTTAAGAAAATCATTAACGAAAAAGAAACTACTTGATATCTCATTTCCTCCGCACTTTTGCGGCGGCGATATTCAATGTCAACACTTGGGTTACCTGAATTTAATTGTTGATTCGTCATCAGTTTATCCCACCATTCCCATTAAATAAACTACTGTAAAGATAAACACCCACACTACGTCGATAAAGTGCCAGTAAAGACTAGCAACATAAAACTTTGGTGCATTGTAAAGACTTAAGCCGCGTTTAGAGTTGCGGATCATTAACGATAAAATCCAGCATAAACCAAAGGCTACGTGTGCACCGTGGAAACCAACTAATGTATAGAAGGCAGATCCGAATGCACTGCTTGTAAAGGTATGTTTATATGTGTGCACATAATGATTAAACTCATAAACCTCAAGCCCAAGAAACCCGAAACCTAATAATACTGTAAGCCCGAGCCAAACCATCATCTTTTTAAACGCAAAGTTTTTCATATGATACATTGCATAAACACTTGTTAATGAACTCGTTAAGAGAAGCATTGTCGCGACAAATGTTAATGGTAAATCAAATAAATCCTTTGCTAAAGTCGCTTCGGTGCTTGGAACCTTATCCTTTAATGCAAGGTAGGTTGCGAAGAGAGAGGCAAACAAGGTTGTCTCTCCCCCTAAGAATAACCAAAATCCTAAGAATTTATTTTTTGCCTCAAGGGTTGTTTTCTCCGGCGCAGCAGGCCATTTTTCATACGTCATTTTTTCTTCAGCGTGCATTATGCCTTAACCCCCTTATCATTATCTTCTACTAAGTCTTCCTTGTGGATATGGAATCCGTGATCATCTTTAACGGAACGTAAGAACATTGATCCAAATGTCACGAGTAAGCCCAAGATGATGACTGGGAGTCCCCAGGCGTTATCTTTATGATACATCGCTCCAAAGGCAGCAATAAATAATCCAAACGAAATCATAAACGGAATGAATGACGCGTTCGGCATATGAATATCACCAAGCGGTTCAGCCGGCGTCATCCCTTTTTTACCAGCCATTTTTTCTAACCAGTATGCATCTAACCCGCGAACGAGCGGCAGCTGCTTGAAGTTATAGAATGGCGGTGGTGATGGAATTGCCCATTCAAGTGTTCTTCCATCGCCCCACGGGTCATTTCCAACTTTTACATTTTTCACTTGTGTCATAATGATGTTATAGAGAAGCACAAGGACACCAATTGACATAAATGCAGCACCAATTGAACTTACTAAGTTCGAGAAATCGAACCCTTGCCCTGGAAGGTAAGTAAACACACGGCGCGGCATTCCCCAGAGACCTAAGAAATGCTGGATAAAGAATGTTAGATGGAAACCAATAAAGAAGAACCAGAAAGTAATCTTTCCTAATGTTTCATTTAACATCGTACCGAACATTTTTGGCCACCATAGATGTGTTGCTGCAAGAATTGCTAGGACTACACCACCAACAATTACGTAGTGAAAGTGTGCAACGACAAAATACGTATCATGATACTGGTAGTCGGCAGCAGCTGTAGCAACCATGATCCCTGTTACACCACCACAAACAAATGATGGAATAAAACCAAATGCATAATACATTGGAGTAGTGAATTTAACACTTCCACCCCACATCGTAAACAGCCAGTTAAATATTTTAATACCAGTTGGTACCCCAATCGCCATTGTAGCAACTGCGAATATAGCATTCGCAACTGGTCCTAACCCAGTTGTGAACATATGGTGAGCCCATACCATGAACCCTAAGAAACCAATTAACACGGTTGCAAACACCATGGATGAATAACCAAATAGACGTTTTCTGGAGAAGATAGCGAAAATTTCCGAGAAAATACCGAAAGCCGGCAGTATTAAAATGTAAACTTCAGGGTGACCGAAGATCCAGAAAAGATGTTCCCAAATTACAGTATTACCACCCATTGCCACTTCGAAGAAATTCGCACCGAATAAACGGTCGAACATCATTAATGTCAAGCCGACAGTTAATGGCGGGAAAGCAAATAAAATCATCGCCGAAGCAACAAAGGTAGACCAGGTAAATAACGGCATCCTCATATACGTCATACCAGGTGCGCGCATATTAATAATCGTAACCAGAAAGTTTATTCCACCAATCAGCGTTCCAAGTCCGGCGATCTGCAAACCAAGGACATAGAAGTCAACGCCATGACCTTTAGAATGAATCGCAAGTGATGCATACGATGTCCAGCCTGCATCTGGAGCTCCGCCTAGAAACCATGAAAGGTTTAGGAATATTCCACCGAAAAAGAATAACCAAAATCCAAGTGCATTTACAAACGGAAATGCAACGTCACGAGCACCAATCTGAAGCGGCATGACCGCATTCATAAAGGCAAATAAAAGCGGCATAGCTGCTAAGAAAATCATCGTTGTTCCGTGCATCGTAATAATTTGATTAAATGCTCCGGCACTTACAAAATCATTGTTTGGCACTGCAAGTTGAATGCGGATGAATACAGCCTCAAGTCCGCCTGCAACGAAGAAAAATCCACCTGCAATAAGATATAGGATGGCAATTTTTTTATGGTCAACTGTTGTTAAAAAGTCCCATAACGTTCCGCCAAATCCCTTTTTTTGAGCAATGGTACTCACAAATTATACCTCCCTTTCAACCAATTCCCCTATTATTCCTGAACCTTTAAGCCCATTAAATATTCTGCTAATGCGTCGAGCTCTTGAGGAGACATCTGATCATATTTTCCAGTCATCAAGTTGCCTGGTTTATAGGTTTCAGGATTACTAATCCACTGTTTCAATTTCTCTTTATTATGATCTAAAAAACCAGCAATCCGGGCGCGGTCACCAAAGTTTGTTAAGTTTGGCGCTTGTCGCGCAGTATCAGGCATTTTGTTTTCAGGTGTCACAGCATGACAGCCGATACAGCTTTTATTAAAAATATCTTGACCTTGAACTGCTAAATCACTTTGTGCTTTTTGCGGTTCTTTTATATCCTGCATCGCCGTAACCCAAGCATCGAACTTATCACGGCTGATTGCTTTTACTTTGAAGTCCATTAATGCGTGGGACGGACCGCAAAGCTCAGCACATTTCCCATAGAAAAGGTTTCCAGCTTCATTTGAACGTTTGTCATCAAACTCTAACCAGAATTTATTGATATTATCCGTATTGGTATCTAATTTACCACCAGCGGCTGGAATCCAGAATGAATGTTTTACATCTAATGATTTAAGGTTAAAATAAACTCTTTCATTCGTTGGAACTACCAGCTCCTGGCTCGTTACAAGCTTTTGACCTGGATATTCAAAATCCCACCAATATAAATGGGAACGAACATTAATAACAAGAGCATCTGAATTTTTCTTATCCATTGGTGAAACATCTGCAAGTCTAAATGTAGCAGAAACAGTTGGGACAGCCAGGATTAAGAGTAAGAGAATCGGAATAGCAGTCCAGATAATTTCTAATGTGTGACTTCCTTCCACCTGTTTTGGAATCGTTTCATCTTTATCATCTTTTCGTCTAAAGCGGAAAAAGATGATCACAAAAATAATCATTACGACAAGGATAACCCCAATCATAACATACGTACTTAGCTTCATTAAACCAAATTGCATATCTGCAACTTCACCGGCAGGCCTTAACGCCGAAACAAAATTTTCACCGCGGCATCCGGAAAGCACAAGCGCTAAAATCGCAAATAACGGTAATAGGCGCCATTTTGCAAGCCTTTTCATAGCTAAATCAAACCCCTCTTTCACTTTTAAATTGATAATTTTTTCTGGTAGATCAAAGAAGTATGTAGATAATTCTTTCCTGGTTCAGAAAAGAATCGTGAAACAAAACTAAATTAATGTAACAATGACCATCGCTACAAAAATAATAGTTAAATATTGCAAAGAGTAAACAAACATTAGTTTTGCCCACTTAATGTCATCTTTGATCTTATATCCATAAATCCCTAATGCAAGCCAGCCGATATTTAAAACGGTTGCAAGAATTAGAAATGGGATTCCTAATTTGGTTAGAAAAAATGGGATTGGCAGTAATGCCGCAACCCAGACTACAATGTGGATTTTAGTTGTTTTAAAACCCTTCACTACAGGCAGCATCGGAACTCCAGCCGCTCTATATTCTTTTACTCTCCTCATAGCCAGAGCATAAAAATGCGGTGGCTGCCAAACAAACATGAGGACAAACAATGCCCACGCCATGATATCAAGGTTTGCATCTACTGCAGCCCAGCCTATTAGCGGCGGAACGGCACCAGAGATACTTCCAATAATTGTATTAGAAACCAATTGCCGCTTAGACCATAACGTGTACAAGAAAACATAACTAAAAACTCCAAGCAGTCCAATTACTGTTGCAGTCATCGTTGTAAAGAATAAAAACAGTGTTCCCAGTCCAATCAGGATAATACCTAATAGAAGAACTTTCGCAGGAAGCACTTTCCCGGTAACCGTAGGTCTTGCCTTCGTTCTTTCCATTAAATGATCAATATCACGATCAACATAATTATTAATGGCACATGATCCTGCAATGATAAGGGAGGAACCTGCAACCGTAAAAAACACGATATCTAAATTATTTAGGAAGCTTTGACCAGTAAAATGAAGTGCAAGCCATAATCCAGTAAAGGTGGTAATGAGATTTGAATTGACAATTCCAATTTTGATTAAGGCCGTAAAGTCTTTCCATACAGAGGTTTTTTCTATAGTTGAATTCAGGCTCCCAGCGCCATTTTCTATGGCTGCTTCTCCATAAGCCTTAGAGTTGGACATTTATTTCTCCTCCTAATCCTTATTCACATATATTCACCATATGAGGGTTATCGAAACTTACTATTTTGCCCTCCTGTTATAAATCAAAAATAGATGTATGCTTCACACATTTATGTTCTGTTGGATTAAAGGAGTGACAAAAATATCCGTTATAAAAAATGCAGTGATTTACAAAACACTTTCTCTGTATATTAAATCACACTTTCCGATATTTTTGTGAACTTTTTTTGAATAATTTTTGACTAAATTGTGTTTGAAGATATATTATCTTTTATTATCGGATTTTAGACCTGTAAATTTGGAAAAATAAGCAATGTTACAGAAAATAATCCTTCTATAAATATTTCTAACAGACTATGGTGGAAGTTTCAATGTTTTCCACTATAATAATAGTGGAAAATAAAAGTTATCGACTAATCTATCATCGTCTTAAATTTACCTTTCAAAATTTAAGTTGAATTTCTGTTCTTTTCCTAGTTATTTCGTTATGATGAATTAGGTACTTTTTATCTTTCTACTTTTTTACTCCATTATACTGTCAAGTTTTTTTTTTGACAAATCATTGAACATTTATAAGAGGTGAATTTTTTGCGACGTTCTCTGAAGTGGCTGGCGGTTGCGACCACCATCGGAATGGTATTAGTTTTACTTGGCGGTGCATTAGTTACAAAAACTGGCTCTGGGATGGGCTGCGGGAGATCTTGGCCATTATGCAACGGTAAATTTCTTCCATTAGAAATATCCCCTGAGTTAATCATTGAGCTTGCACACAGACTAGTTTCAGGAGTAGTTGGGGTCTTGGTTCTCATCCTTTCGATTTGGTCATGGAAGGCGATTGGTCATATTAGAGAAACAAAATTTCTTTCTTTTCTCTCCTTTTTCTTTTTACTTTTACAAGGCTTAATTGGGGCCGCAGCAGTAAAATGGGGACAATCAGGGTTTGTCCTTGCCCTGCATTTTGGTATTTCGCTGATTTCATTTGCAGCAGTATTCTTGTTGACGTTGCTTATATTTGAAATCGATAAGAAGTTTGATGCAGAAAAACTGTATATTGATAAGAGAATGGGCTTTCATATAATCGGTGTTTCCATTTATAGTTATCTGGTTATTTACACCGGGGCATTGGTCCGGCACACAAAGGCAAGCCTCATTTGCCGCGATTGGCCTTTATGCTTAAATGACGACCCCTCATTACCTGCTAACATGTATGAATGGGTGCAAATGGGACATCGGGCCGCAGCGGGTTTAATCTTTATCTGGATAACTTACATATTTATTTTGACCATTCGCCGTTACAAAGAGCAAAAGGTTTTATATTGGGGATGGATCATCTCTTTCATTCTCGTTTCATTACAGGTTATTGCCGGTGCTTTCATTATTTTCAGCAGATTGAATCTGTACATTGCACTATCGCACGCCTTCTTTATTACTTGCTTATTTGGGGTATTAAGTTATTTTCTCTTGTTATATTCAAGGTCCAAAAGAAATCATCACTAAAAAAGCTGCCGGGTTATATCCGGCAGCTAATTTTTTATCATTTGATTTCGCTAAACATTAAAGATAGAAAACCTTACCATCACGCTGTTGTTTCTTTTTGTCCACTAGTACCTGTTTAGTTTTATATGTTTTTTCATATTTCGTAAACATCGACACATTTACGAGAATTCCTGACGCGGCAGCAAGCATTAACACCGAGGAACCACCGTAGCTGATAAATGGCAGCGGTACACCTGTAAGCGGAATAACCCCTGATATCCCCCCCAAATTAATAAAGGACTGAATACCAAGCATACTAGAAATCCCTATAGCAAGCAGGCTCCCAAAAGGATCTTTACATTGTAAGCCAATATAAATTCCTCTTAAGACGATATAAGCCAAAAGAATAATAACAAAGCTTACTCCCCAAATACCTAATTCTTCGGCAATGATTGCCATAATGAAATCTGTATGTGCTTCAGGTAAATAACCGAGCTTTTGGATGCTTTTTCCTAAACCAAGTCCATTGACACCACCTGAACCGATAGCGATGTAGGAGTTGGCTAAGTGAAATCCTGCATCATTTACAAGCTCCGGAGCAAAAGGATTATCTAGTACAGCAAATCGGTTTGTACGCTTCTCAGAAAGTATTTTATCTTTAGCAACAAATGCAATTGGCAGGAGGACAATAAGAGCCATGATAATTAATTTCGAAATACTTTTAAAATTCATCCCGGATGCAAAAATAATGGTGACGGCAATCACAGCGATAATAAAGGCAGTACCGTAATCAGGCTGCAAGATAATTAACCCGCAAACGATAAACAGAAATACTAATGGCGGCAGGACTCCTTTATTAAATTGATTAATATACGCCTGCTTTTTTGCGTATACAGCGGCCAAATAGATGATGACAATAAGCTTTACAAACTCAGATGGCTGGATTTTAAACGGACCAATTTGATACCAGCTTTGTGCACCGCCAGCAACATGTCCAAAAAGATCCAAGCCTAAAAGACCAAAAATAGATAAACAAACCATTGGTGCGAGAAACCATTTTGTAAATTGCATCATTTTATATGGAACAATTGCACAAAAAATAAAGACAAAAGAAGAGGCTAATAAAAACAATTTTTGCCTTTGATAATAGAAATCACTTGGCTTTTTATAATATTGAACAGTCCATGCCATGCTGGCACTGTAAATCATAACTAAACCAAAAGCACACAAAAGGATTATAGCTATGATTAAGGTATAATCATATGACTTCACTATTTTTTTAATCATTTACGTTGTCCTCATTTTCAAAATTGATAAACTCTACTCTATTATAATAGAAAACGACTGATATGACTTGAGGAAAGTATTTTTGTTATCAAATTTTAATAAAGAATATTCTGAAATTTGTATCAGGTAATAAAAAACTCAAACAATTCATCGTTATTGTTTGAGTTCATGTTCTACTATTTTCTTAAGGAAGCATCGTGAAGCGCAGATAATTCACTCTCTAATTGATCTAAAATCGCTTTTCCATCCTTACCATCTATTAAGCCTAATCGGACAGCAAAGTCTATTTCTCTCGACAGCCCAAACATTTGTGTATCCAACACCTCTTCATAAAGAGGGCATTGAGGCATCGTGAGATTGTCCATTTGCACTTTGATAAGCTTTAATATCTTTTCAGCGTCAGCCTGCAATAAGGCATAGGCTTTTTCCTGATGATTCACGATCATTTCAGACGCCAACATTAATCCCCCCAATTCAGAGCGATAATTCAACTTATCTATAAATTTTACCGTTTACAAGCGAAAATTGCAAGAACAATGAAGGATATTGCCATACAGGAGTTACTTTTATGACATTCACTCTAAAAAAAGTTATACTTATTCATGTTAGCCTTTAGGAGGAATGGAAGATGGAAAATATTATAATCATATCCGGTAAAGTAAAGTATACGATTACACTTGAACCAAGCGTCTGGATTTTTGATGACCGCCGCATTGATTTGACTACTTATTTTTCAATAAACAAAGTGATCTCGAATTCATTGGAAGATTATACAAAGGCTGTCTCAAAACACTGGGACCGCGAAATTATGGAGGGAGCCATTTATCCTCCGACGTTAAAAACAGAAAAGAAATTTGAAAAGGAAAAAGTATTAACTGGGACTTTCGGAATTCCTTTCAAGCCTTTTTTGGTAAATTCTGAGCCTGCCGATGATGCACATACATTGGTCATTCATAGTACCGATGGTGATTACGAAGTACTTCTTGAACGTGCCTTTGATTTAATCTTGGCGTTCTCAGATACCGGTAAACCGTTAAATGCTGATGGGCCGGTTCATGTCTACTTCGGTGATGGCTCTAATCAGCAGGATCCAATTAAAAATGTAAGAGGTTTTACAGTAAAATAAGACGGGTGCCCCTGGCACCCGTCTTTCTCATAATAAATCCGCTGCGAGCCTCGCCAATCCTGACCGTTCTCCTTTTAATAGCTTAACATGCCCTGAAATGTCTTGGTCCTTGAACCTTTCAACAACAAAGGTAAGGCCATTATTGTAGGCATCGAGATATGGATGATCAATCTGTTCCGGGTCTCCCATTAGCACAATCTTACTTCCCTCTCCCACCCGAGTTAAGATTGTTTTTACTTCATGCCTCGTTAAGTTTTGTGCTTCGTCAATGATAATAAATTGTTTAGGTAAACTTCTGCCACGAATATACGTTAACGCCTCCACCTCTATCGAACCCATACCGGCTAAAATTGCATCCAGTTCGCCTGGCTTTTTTGTATTAAAGAGATATTCCAAGTTGTCATAAATCGGCTGCATCCACGGTCTTAGTTTCTCTTGCTTTTCACCTGGCAGGAACCCCAAGTCTTTACCGACAGGTACAATCGGTCTAGCGACTAATAGCTTTTTATATTCTTTGAAATCCTCCGTTTGCATTAATCCGGAAGCAAGTGCAAGCAATGTTTTTCCTGTCCCAGCTTTGCCTGTTAAGGTAACAAGCGGGATATCCTTCCGCAGCAATAATTCAATCGCCATCGTCTGCTGCACATTCCTTGAATGGATTCCCCAAACATGCTCTTGATTTAAGGTTAATTTTTTTACCTTCTTACTCGTTTTGTCCACCATTCCAATAGCTGATGCAGAACTGCCAAGAGCATCTTTCATTAGAAGAAATTGATTAGGATAAAACGGATGATTTGCAAACTCAGAAAGGAATAACTCCCCTTTTTCATAGAAACGACCTAATAATTCAATCGGCAAGAGTACTTCGAAAAAACCTGTATATATATGATCTATTTCAACCACCCGGTCATTTAAAAAATCTTCGGCCGTTAATCCAATGGCATCTGCTTTTACTCGAACTAGAGCATCCTTACTTACTATAATTACAGGCTTGCCATTTTCTTTCGCTTGTTCTTCTAAGTATAAATTTTTAGCAACCGCAAGTATGCGATTATCGTTTGTTTTCTCAACAAAAATATCTTGAAGCTCATGAAAGGCCCGATGATTTAATTCAATTTTTATTGTTCCCCCGTTCTCAAGAGGGATTTTTTCATGAAGCTTCCCTGAAGCTCTAAGACCATCAATTAATCTCGATACGTGCCGTGCATTTCTCCCGATTTCATCCATGTATCTTTTCTTTGAGTCCACTTCTTCAAGAACTACTGCTGGAATAACCACTTCATTATCTTCAAAGGAAAAAAGGGAATACGGGTCCTGCAGTAAGACATTTGTATCTAACACGTATATTTTACTCAAAGCGACGCCTCCCGCTTCACTGGATGTCAAGATTGTAAAAAAGTTCCAACAACCTCTTTGCGCTTATTGGACTTTGGTAAAATATATGTAAATCAGAATAAAGATAGAAGGAATTCCGCACAATAAATGTAAGTAAGCACTCAAGGATGGTTAAATTCTAGCGTTAGTAATTATTTAACCTTTTAATAATGCATCTTGGAGGGTGTTAAATGAAGAAATTCTTTGCGATAGCTGCACTTTGTTTGCTTTTAGGCGGATGTAATACCGATAAACATAAGGAAATGGCAAAAAGTGAAAACCATTCATTAGTGAACGTAAAAAACAGTTATATTGAAAGTGTTGACCGCAAGTCGGGTCAACAAATATCCAAGCACCTGGTTCAGCTTGCAACAAGCATTCCCGGTGTGAATGATGCAACTGCTGTAGTAATAGGGAGATATGCGATTGTCGGTATCGACGTAAATGCTAAGCTTGACCGTTCACAGGTCGGGTCGATTAAATATTCTGTAGCAGAAAGCTTGAAAAAAGATCCACATGGCGCTAACGCTGTTGTCGTAGCTGATGCAGACACAACAGCGCGTTTAAAAGAAATCCAAGCAGATATTAAAAAAGGCAAGCCGATACGAGGCATTATGGAGGAGCTTGCAGATGTTGCAGGTCGATTAATGCCAGAAATACCAGGGGATTTAATTACCCCAAGCCCGAAGAAAGCAACTGAAAAACCGGACAAAAAACTCCCAGCAAATGAAGAAGATAAATTAAAGAAGGAACAAGAAGACCAATCAAATCACCATAAATAAAACTTGGTCATGGAAAAAAGCTTAGGAATCCTAAGCTTTTTTCATTGCATCCATAACTTGTCTGTCTAACTTTTCTGCCGCATTTTTATCGTATGTCTTATCATACTGAACTTCTGTGATAATTTTCGAACCGTAAAACATAACATCCCGTACTTCTCTAATTGAAACTTCAACCAAGGCAAGCTTTAGCGGTACATCTTGCAGTCTTTCTTCTTTAACCCGGGCATCCCCTTGTATTGAATATGTAGATTCATTAGCAATTAAATTGATAACCACTTTATTATTTTTATTAATATTTTCCAGTATTCTGGAACGATTATCAACTGCAAAATAGATGGTACTGTCATCCTTTGCTAAAATCCAGGAAATTGCGCTGACGTTTGGCCCTCCTGTTTCATGGTCAATTGTTGCTAGAGTTACGAACCGTTCTTTTTGCAGCCCTTCATATAATGGACTGATGAGCTTTGGCTCTACTTGATTTACCATCTTTACAACCCCTTTAATTATTGAATCAAAAATTATATCATCTGACTTTGAGAATTGTCCAGCTTCAGCGCCTAGGGGCTCGGGTCATAAGCCAATCCGTCAAGAAGGCTCGTCTTATGCCTATCGCCCCTGAGCAAGGCGCTTCCGCTTTTCTTGTATAAACAGATATTCTCATATTACTACTATCCCATTTTTTCATCAATATAAACGCAATTGATTTACTTGGCAATGCGCTGCCATGTTATACTATAAATATTCTGATTTAGAAAGAATTAAAAGAGGTGCCTTAATGAGAGTAAAGTGTGTGATCTGCGATAAAATCGAAGCGATAGCAGATGAATCGTTAGAAGCCAAACGCCTGCGCAATCGTCCAATCCATACATATATGTGCAATGAATGCAGCTCAAGAATAACCGAAAAAACAAACGCACGCATCGATACAGGCAATTTCAAGTTATATCGTACAAAAATTGATAAAGATGATTGGTAAAGAAAAACCCGCTTGCAATAACCTTATCGGAATTGCAAGCGGGTTTTTTTCTTATTCCTCTGTTGGATAGTTCTCATACTTTTCAGGCTCATTATTAATTTGGTCGAGCATAATTTCAATTAACTCACGCGGATAGCGTGCTTTTTTCATTTCTTCGCCTTGCTGGTATGAAAGATAATACATCATTTCATCTGTAGTCGTTTCGATATTCGAAACGTGGTGCTTTGATGTTAACATCTCATCAAAGTATTCAAGTGTTTCTTTTGCTGCCGTATCTTCAGGACGAGCATCAAAAACAACCTTTATCGTAAGCCAATTATAAAGTGCATCTTGTAAGGATTTCATTTAGGTATCCCCCGTTATTTCGCTTCTGTCTGCTGCTTTTTCGTTTGGTGTAAGCGAATTTTATAAATAATTAATAAAATCGCAGCACCTGCTAGTCCTTCCGCAATTGGCAGTGCATAAGAAAAAATCAGCATCACTAAGCACCCAATTAAGAGGCAGAAATAAATCACAATGTTTTTCAAAAGAGGCAGTTTTTTTGCAAAGCCTAACTTATATACAATTGCCGCGAGGATTACAATATATAAATACTGTAACCATACAGCCGTTTTTACATCTGTTAGTTCAATGAAAAATCTAAGACTCGGGGCAAATCCTTCCATATCCTTTATGCACTCCTTTGTACTTAACTCAGTTCAGCATACTTTTTCTTTTTAGCTGCTTTTTCACGTTCATTTTTATCAAGAATTTTCTTACGTAGACGAATGGATTCCGGTGTAACCTCACAATATTCGTCCTCATTTAAATATTCTAATGACTCTTCCAATGTCATAATGCGCGGCTTTTTAATTACCGATGTTTGGTCTTTGTTGGCTGACCGAACATTCGTTGCTTGCTTCATTTTGGTAATATTAACAGTGATGTCATTTTCACGAGTGTTTTCGCCAACAATCATTCCCTCGTAAATTTCCGTACCCGGTTCAACGAAAATCGTTCCGCGGTCTTCTATTTGCATTATACCATATGTCGAGGCTTTTCCAGATTCCATTGATACAAGTACACCTTGGTGTCTTCCACCAACTTGACCTGGCAGCATTGGCTGATAGCTATCAAAGGTGTGATTAATAATACCATAACCGCGTGTCATCGTTAAAAACTCGGTTGTATAACCAATTAGACCGCGTGCCGGCACATTAAAGATTAAGCGGACTTGACCAGATCCATTATTAATCATATCAAGCATTTCGCCTTTACGTGCGCCAATTGATTCCATTACAGAACCAGTATGCTCTTCTGGAACATCAATTTGGACTCTTTCAACTGGTTCGTGGCGGACGCCATCAATAACCTTAACAATAACCTCAGGTTTTGAAACTTGAAGCTCGTAGCCTTCACGGCGCATGTTTTCAATCAAAATTGATAAATGAAGTTCACCACGGCCGGAAACAATCCAAGCATCTGGTGAATCAGTATTTTCGACACGTAAGCTTACGTCAGTTTGTAATTGGGAACGCAGTCTTTCTTCAATCTTTCTTGAAGTTAAATATTTACCTTCTCTGCCGGCAAACGGGCTGTTGTTTACAACAAATGTCATTTGTAATGTTGGTTCGTCAATTCGTAAAACAGGTAATGCTTCTTGATGTTCTGTTGGGCATACTGTCTCGCCGACATTGATATCTTCCATACCGGAAACAGCAATTAAGTCGCCTGCTTTGGCTTCTTGAACTTCCTCTCGCTTTAGACCAAAGAAACCAAAGATCTTGGTGACGCGGAATTGTTTTACACTGCCGTCCAATTTCATTAATGCGACTTGTTGACCAACATGCATCGTTCCGCGGAAAACGCGTCCAATCCCTATTCTGCCCACATAATCGTTATAATCAAGAAGAGCCACTTGAAATTGCAATGGTTCTTCGTGATTATCAATAGGAGCAGGAATATATTCAACGATTGCATCATATAGACACTGCATGTTTTCATCTTGCTTTTCAGGATCTGTACTTGCTGTACCGTTTATACCTGATGCGTAGATTACCGGAAATTCAAGCTGATCTTCCGTCGCATCAAGTTCAATAAACAAATCTATGACCTCATCTACTACTTCAGCAGGTCGGGCGAAATCACGGTCAATTTTATTTACTACGACAATCGGGGTGATTTTTTGCTCCAATGCCTTTTTAAGCACAAAACGTGTTTGCGGCATACAGCCTTCATAAGCATCGACTACAAGCAAAACACCATCAACCATTTTCATGATTCGTTCTACTTCTCCGCCAAAGTCTGCATGTCCTGGTGTATCCAAAATATTGATTCTTGTATCTTTATATTGAATCGCGGTATTCTTCGCAAGGATGGTGATGCCGCGTTCTCTTTCTATATCACCAGAGTCCATCGCACGTTCTTCCACGTGCTCATTCGAACGAAACGTTCCGGATTGTTTTAACAATTGGTCCACCAAAGTCGTTTTTCCATGGTCAACGTGGGCGATAATCGCTATATTTCGTACATCTTCTCTTAGTTTCAAAATTCCACTCCTACCTATTTTATAAAAATAAACGCTATTTTTAGTTTCCCAAATACAACTAAAATATTATACCATACTTAAAGTGGAAACCAATAAGCATTTTAATGTATTATAAAAATAAAAGAAAAAACTTTAAGGGGATTTATAAATGAATCAAGTGAAATGGCCATTACTTATGTATGCGATTTTAGCCGCAGCAAGTATTATGGGAATAGGGGTTGCCATTAGTGAAAAGAGCATCGCCGGGGCTTTTGGCTCAATCCTAGCCGTTGCTATTATTATGGGATTGGGATTTAAAACTAAAAAAAAGATGCGTGAGAATGGAAAATTGTAAAAAAAGAAGCCAGTCAGGCTTCTTTTTTTCACCATTTCCCCTCTTTTAAATAATCATTTAATATCGAACGATGTAAGCCGGGATTTGCGGCGAATAAGGAATCTTTGGAAAGAAAATTAAGCTTTTCTCCCCGTAAATTTGTAACCACTCCCCCAAGCTCTTCAATAATGATAGACCCTGCAGCAAAATCCCATGGCGATAATCGCATCGATATATAAGCGTCCACCCTTCCAGTGGCAACAAACACCATCTCTAGCGCTGCTGTCCCGTACGACCTTGTGCCTCTAGCGTCCTTTACAAGTGGAATCATTAAATTGTGATCTATACGATGATTCTCCATAACCCATGTTGCATTTAGGGCAATGATGGATTCCTTCACTGTTGTACTCTTAAGTACCGGGATAGATTTATCATTTAAATAGGCACCATTTCCGCGGATTGCATGGTACAATTCATCATGGACGACATCATAAATGAGACCGATTTTGCCTGTTCCATTTTCATATACCGCTAGCGATATCGCAAAGTTCCTTTGTTGGTGAATAAAGTTCATTGTCCCATCAATTGGATCAATCAGCCAGACAATTCCTTCAAGGCTCTTTAGTTCGTCACCAAACCCTTCTTCACCCAATATTTTATGATTTGGATAAACTCCCCTAACTTTTTTTATAAAAAATTGTTCAATTTCTTTGTCAATATTCGTTACAAGATCATTAGGGTTTGATTTTGTTTGAATATTTAGCGTCTGATCAAAGGATGAACGGATTCTATTTCCTGCTTCTTTTACCCATTCCTGTGCATGAGCATAAATGTCTTCCCAATTCATTTTTCTCCTCCAGCCAACATATTTAAAATTCAATTCCAATGTATGTAGTATGAAGCATGACCAATAATTTGATGTACCTATAGCTTAAACAAATTAACCGAACACATCAACTTTTAGCCTTGTTTACACAATAATAAACGAACTCCCCTCACTCTTTTGGAGTTCGTTCTCAGATAAGTATCCGAATTATTCCTTTTCGTTTCATTCTATTTTGTTTCCCCTTAGCTAATAAAAATCAAGAGAGCAGTCAAAGTGCTTTTAATCGTAATAATTCTTGGCGGATTTTTTCTAACTTTTGCTTACATTCCTTCATCTTTTTTTCATTCTTTTCCTCAATTGCCTCAAATAATACAGCTAATTCATAGTCCATTTCCAATCTTAATACAGCTGTTCTTTCTTTTTCTCCAACTTTTTTTAATGATGTATTCATCAATTGTTTCACCTTTTTCCTCCCCTTCCTTGTTGATATAACTAATTTTTCAGATAATTTTTTTACTGTATAATATGAGGAATTTTAGAATGTTGGAACAAATATGTGCTTTAACCTAGATAAGCAACATCCTTCTTGTATACTCGGCAATATGCTACAATCATTCCAAGAAAGATGGTTTATTGGAGGTTTTACTATGAATTTCACTGGATTTACAACTGAAGATTTTGATGTGTTTTTAATAGATGGTTTAGAGCCAAGAATGGAGGCTCTTAAAGAGATAATTCGGCCAAAATTAGAAGGTCTAGGACAATATTTTTCTCCAACATTATCAGCTATTACAGGTGAAGAATTATTTGTCCATGTAGCCAAGCATGCAAGGAGAACGATAAATCCGCCAAAGGATACCTGGGTAGCATTTGCGGGGAATCCCCGCGGCTATAAAATGATGCCTCATTTTCAAATCGGCTTGTGGAACACCCATTTATTTATTTGGTTTGCTGTGATATACGAAGCACCGCAAAAAGCCGAAATCGGAGCGAGATTTTTAAAAAAGGCAGCCAAAATACATAAAGAAATTCCCAAGGACTTTGTCTGGTCACTTGATCATACAAAGCCCGACACAATTACACATGGACAACTTTCTAAGGACGACTTACGAGTCTATTTTGAACGCTTGCAAAATGTTAAAAAAGCAGAATTATTATGCGGCTATACACTGGATAAGGAAGAAGTCATCCGATTAGGAGCTGAAGGATTATTAAATCAAATTGATGGTGTTTTTAATAAAATAGCACCACTATATAAAATAGCGCAAAACAGTAAATAAACAAAAGCTCCTGAACAAATTTGTTCGGGAGCTTTTGTTTAGTTCATTTTTATTCTGTCTCCAGCTGAAGCTTCTTTTGCTTTTTTGACGGTCCGGTAAGACGAATAGCCGCTCATTTCTTCAAATTCACCGCATATAGTCTTTTCTTCCGCTTTACTAGGGACAATTTCTTTAAAACGACGATACACGTTCATGACTTCCTCGCGGTCAATTCCTTTTTCATATGCCTTCTCAATCGCTTCAAAGAATTTAATCACATCGACAATTTCGTCGGTAGACCAGTTATAATCGATTGGGTATTGATACTCCATTAGTTCACCTTCTAACTTTTTCTTCTCAAAGTGAATGATAGCGTTATTTTCCCCATTTTGCACGAATTTGTTCCGCCTCATTAATCATTCGTTCAAACAATTCTGCAACAGAAGGTACATCCTTAATTAAACCCATCACCTGTCCGGCCCAGGCAAAGCCTTCACTGGCAGAACCATCATATATGTATCGTTTGTTTGCCATACCGCTAATAAAATCTTTTAATTGTTCGTAATCCCCCTTATTCTTCTCGATCTCCAGGATTTTTTCTGTCCAGCTGTTCGCGAGTGCCCTTGCTGGTGTTCCCAAAGTCCTTTTTATTACTACAGTGTCTGTTTCCGTTCCTTCCACTAATCTCTTTTTATATCGCTCATTTGCATGAACACATTCTTTTGTTGCAATAAATCTCGTGCCCATTTCAATCCCTTCAGCACCCAAACTAAGTGCTGCCATTAGTCCCCTGCCATCGCCAATACCTCCAGAAGCAATCACAGGAATGGAAACGGCATCAACGACTTGTGGAATCAACACCATTGTACCAATATCATCCCTGCCGAGATGGCCGCCTCCCTCTTGCCCGACAACCATTACCGCATCGGCACCAAGCTCTTCTGCCTTAACGGCCTGTCTTCGTGCTGCAACTAGGACAAGTGTTTTGATCCTTGTTCCTTTTAACTGCTCAAAAATCGGAGCTGGATTCCCTCCAGTCATCGAGACAACCGGAACATTTTCTTCAATTGCAACCTGTAGAAAGTCTGCAAACGGCCGGCCATGCTGTCCAATAGCAAAATTGACTCCAAAAGGCTTGTTTGTCAGTTTTTTTACTTTATGTATTTCTTCTCTTAGCTCATCCGGATGTGCTAATGACATGGCTGTAATTTGACCAAGACCACCCGCGTTTGAGACAGCTGCTGCCAAGTCAGAATAGGCTAGGTATGCTAGGCCTCCTTGAATAATTGGATATTGGATATTAAGAATTTCAGTAACGCGTGTTTTCCAATTCAATGCAATCCCTCCTATATTTTTATATTCTGCTTAAAAGGTTATTTTTCCTTTATTATTGAGAAACTAACATGAAGATTCCAAACTGATATTTTCCCATTAACACTATGCAATCCAAAGGAATAATGCTATAATTCCATTTGTTTTATTTTTTTCAGATTAAAATAGAGTATTTTTTTATAAAGAGGTGCAATTATCTTTGTCACAAAATCAAACACCCTTATTTAGCGGCTTATTAGCCCATGCAAAGAGAAATCCGATTCAATTCCATATCCCCGGGCACAAAAAGGGAGCTGGAATTGACCCGGAATTTCGTGAATTTATTGGCGATAATGCCCTATCTATCGACTTAATTAATATCGGACCCCTTGATGATCTTCACCAGCCGAAGGGAATCATTAAACAGGCGCAAGATTTAGCCGCTGAAGCTTTTGGCGCCGACCGTACATTCTTTTCTGTACAAGGGACAAGCGGTGCCATTATTGCCATGGTCATGGCCGTTTGTGGACCAGGTGAGAAAATCATTGTACCAAGAAATGTTCATAAATCGGTTATGTCTGCGATTGTCTTTTCCGGATCGATCCCGGTATTCATTCATCCGGAAATCGATATAGATTTAGGAATTTCCCATGGGATTACTACTGAATCTGTGGAAAGAGCACTTCAGCAGCACCCTGATGCTAAAGGTGTATTAGTAATTAATCCTACTTATTTTGGTATATCTGCTGATTTAAAGAAAATTGTCGAAATCGCACATTCATATAATGTTCCCGTCCTTGTCGACGAAGCTCACGGAGTCCATATCCATTTTCATGACGAGCTGCCGCTTTCAGCGATGCAGGCCGGGGCAGATATGGCGGCAACAAGTGTCCATAAACTTGGCGGTTCCATGACACAAAGTTCCATTCTAAACGTAAAAGAGGGGCTTGTTTCAGCGAAGCATGTCCAATCGATTTTAAGCATGCTGACTACAACGTCGACCTCATATTTATTGCTTGCTTCTCTTGATGTTGCCCGCAAGCAGCTTGCAACAAAAGGCAAAGAGTTAATTGATAGGACGATTCAAGTTGCCCAGTCTATTCGCAAAAGAATCAATGAGATTGATCATCTCCATTGTATTGGCGAAGAGATTTTAGGTTCTAAAGCAACTTTTGATTATGACCCGACTAAACTAATTATTTCTGTCAAAGAATTAGGCTTAACCGGGTATG
Source organism: Neobacillus sp. NPDC058068 (assembly GCF_042885335.1). Taxonomy (NCBI): domain Bacteria; kingdom Bacillati; phylum Bacillota; class Bacilli; order Caryophanales; family Bacillaceae; genus Neobacillus; species Neobacillus sp. NPDC058068. Next base: position 111,520 of record NZ_JBHVSI010000002.1, read on the forward strand.
ATGTAGAAAAGTGGCTGCGAGAAAGACATAATATCGAAGTAGAATTATCCGACTTATACAACATCCTTTGTATTATCACACTTGGGGACACAGAAGTAGAGGCAGACCTTTTAGTAAATGCCTTAAAGGAACTGGCTGACGAATGTAAACATCGTCCTGGAAAGTTTGAACCGGCAGAGGTTCTCCTTCCAGAAATTCCCGTTCTTGCCCTAACTCCAAGAGATGCTTTTTATGCTGAGACAGAAGTTATTCCTTTTGAAGAATCTGAAGGCAGAATCATTGCTGAATTTATTATGGTTTACCCGCCTGGAATTCCAATTTTTATTCCCGGTGAGATTATTACACAGGAAAATCTTCATTATATTCGTAAAAACCTTGAAGCCGGCTTGCCTGTCCAAGGACCGGAAGACGATGAAATCAAAACAATCCATGTTATAAAAGAGTATAAAGCTATTAAATAAGAAAAGCGCAAGCGCCCTGTTCAGCGGCGTATGGCCTGGAGCACTCCAACTGAGATAAAGGAAACACGAAGAGCGTAGCGCATTCGTGCTTGACTTATCGTAGGGCGGAGTGCGAAGGACAGTAGCCGCTAGGGCGCTGGAGCTGGACAAATAAAGAAAAATACAGGATTCCGGGCTGCGGAATCCTGTTTTTATTTATTTTATAGCTTTTTTATATTTCTTCGGCAGTGTGATGGTCGTCGCAACAGTTACATTTCGAGTAAAGAACTGTTACTTTTTCATCTTCAAAATGATCAATAGTAGAGTTACATGTTTGGCATACAAGTGTGCCCATCTGTTCAATCCCCTTTTCATAATTGAATGACCATAATTTTGAAAGCGCTTAAATATCTTTAATGCAATAATAATATATCACATTGGAAATATCAAGCCTAATTTGTATGTCACATTTAAAAAAATCCATTAAAAAAAGGTCCTTTTCTGGACCTTTTGATAACTTTTATTCATATTGAGTGACAAATGGAATGGACGGAAGTGTTTCGCGGAAAAACTCAGCTAAATCGGCTGCCTGTTGTTTATCAGGGATACGGAATACTGTTTGAAGGTAGTCTAAGTCTTCAATTTCTTTTGGATCGAGGAGAGTTGAACGCCCAGTTTGCATACAGATTACAAGCGGCTTGCCGAAAAACATATTGGTATAAATAATACCAAAGTCATAACGGGTATCTTCAGTGGCAAATCCAATAAACCTTACTTTAGTGTTTTCATGCTCATCATAAAGTTTGTCAAAAAGCTCCATAATTCTCCTCCTGTTCTTATAATATTTTGAATATTATTATAATTAATTTTTATCCTAATAACAAGGAACTTGGCAATTAATTTTTATAAGAGTTGTCATCACTTTTTATTCAATGCTAGAATAGAAGGGCATATATTATAAGTAATAGGGGGGAAATGATGATGGCTGAAAACGCTTTTATTAAACTTGTGCCTTCATCCGCAAAACAAGCAGTAGCAATTGAAGAGGTAAAGGATTTATTTCAATATTATAAAAACATAACCACAAAAACAGGAAACCAATTGAATTGGCAATACGGGGAAACCGCGTTTCCATATGAAATAAAAGAAACCGAAGGCGGAAAAGGAAAATGGTTTTACTTACTTTCTGAGCACGAACGCTACAATGCGATATTAATAGGTGTTGATACAGAAACGGTTAGAAGTGAGGATGGGACTCTGAGCGAGCAAACATACATACAGGTCACGCTGCCTGAACAATCCACCTTTGGTGACAAAGGGAAGGCAAATGAATTCTGTAAATTCCTTGCCAAAAAGCTACAAGGGGAGCTTCACCTTTTTAACGAACGTATCATGTATTACAACCCAAGAAAGTAATGGCTCCTTTAGGGAGCTTTTTTTAATGGACAAGGTATGCTAAGGTGTAATGGATCGACGTGTAAATAACAAGGCTTAATGTCGTGATAAAGAGTGTTTTCCGCACTGATTTTGTTGCTTGGTTTCCTATTAATAATGCTAAATAAAAAAACACAAAAAACATGATGACTTTATAAATGAGTTGATCGTGACTTGAGAGCCATTCAATTAAGGTATAGCCGCTCCAAATAATAAATTGTACTATTATGACAATATAAATCCTCATATTTATCACCACTCAAAATACATTGTTCTTAAAAAAAACAAAGAGATTTCGTGTTGTAAGTATATGCATTAAACCAGACAGTTAGGTTAGTTTTTATATCCTTCTGTTTATACAATTCGCTTTTTATAAAAAAAGTCCTTTCCGTTTTTTCGAAAAGGACTTTTTTTCTTTATTTCATGGCTGTGTTATAAGTGAATGTTGATTTCCGTTCCAGGCGTTTCGCTTTCCGCGGGGCGGGCGGTGAGCCTCCTCGGCGCTAAAGCGCCTGCGGGGTCTCACCTGTCCCGCTGCTCCCGCAGGAGTCTCACGCCTTCCACTCCAATCAACATTGAGCTTAAATTTAACAATATGTGCTTTAAAACAGCCTATTTCATTATATGGATTGGGCTGCCAAGGGCTACTTCGGCTGCTTCCATCGTAATTTCACCTAGTGTTGGATGGGCATGGATCGTCATCGCAAGGTCTTCAGCTGTCATTCCAGCTTCAATTGCAAGACCTAATTCTGCAATCATATCCGATGCACTTGCGCCAGCAATCTGCGCTCCAATCACAAGACCGTCTTCTTTACGCGTGATTAATTTTAAGAAGCCATCACCGCTGTCTAGTGATAATGCACGGCCATTTGCTGCAAATGGGAATTTAGCAGCATTCACTGTGATCCCTTCTTCTTTCGCTTGTGTTTCTGTATACCCAACTGAAGCTAGTTCAGGTTCAGAGAAAACAACTGCTGGAATACCTAAGTAGTCAATAACAGACGAATGACCGGCAATCGCTTCGGCAGCAATTTTTGCTTCATATGACGCCTTATGCGCTAATTGAGGACCTTTAACAACATCACCAATGGCGTAAATATTACTAATATTTGTTCGGCATTGCTTGTCGATTTCAATCAAGCCGCGGTCACTCAATTTCACACCAACTTGTTCAAGTCCCATTTCATCAGTGTTAGGACGGCGTCCAACCATGACAAATACGTAATCGGCTTCGATTTTCTTCTCTTCGCCTTTTGATTCGAATGTTACAATCACACCGTTTTCTGTTTCTTCGACACCCTTAGCCAATGCTTTCGTATAGAATTCTGCACCTTTTTTCTTCATGTTGCGCTTAACAAGGGCAGCCATTTGCTTATCAAAAACGCCAAGACCTAAAATTTCATCAGCGCCCTCTAAGATGGTTACTTGAGAACCAAAGTTTGCATAGGCGCCTCCAAGCTCAATCCCGATAACCCCGCCGCCGATTACAACGATTTTTTGGGGAATTTCCGCTAAGTCAAGTGCACCAGTAGAATTAAGCACACGTTTTGAATATTTAAAGGCTGGAAGTTCAATTGGGCGAGATCCTGTTGCAATGATCGCATTCTTAAAGGTATACGTCTGCGCTGAATTTTCATCCATCACTCTTAGTGTATTAGCATCAACAAAATATGCTTCACCGCGTACAATATTTACTTTATTTCCTTTTAATAGACCTTCTACACCGCCAGTTAATTTCTTCACAATTCCGGCTTTAAATTCTTGAACCTTGGAAAAGTCAACCTTTACATTTTCAGCCGTAATCCCGAATGACTCAGAATGAACCGCTGTTTCGTAGCGATGGCCGGCTGCAATTAACGCTTTAGAAGGAATGCAGCCAACATTTAAACAAACGCCACCTACATATTCCTTTTCTACAATCGTTACTTTTTGTCCGAGTTGCGCAGCCCGTATCGCTGCTACATACCCTCCAGGACCCGCACCGATGACTATTGTATCCGTTTCAATAGGAAAATCTCCAACTACCATTTTTTACGCCTCCATTAACAAAAGTTCTGGATCGTTTAATAATCGTTTGATGTGATTTAATGCGTTCTGTGCTGTCGCCCCGTCAATCATGCGGTGGTCGAAACTTAATGAAAGAGCTAAAACTGGAGCAGCGACAATTTCACCGTCTCTAACAATCGGTTTTTCGGCAATTCTCCCTACACCCAAAATAGCTACTTCAGGATGGTTAATAACAGGGGTAAACCATTGTCCGCCTGCTGAACCAATATTTGAAATTGTGCATGATGCACCTTTCATTTCGTTAGGAGCCAGTTTTCCTTCACGTGCTTTACCAGCTAATTCATTAATTTCATTGGAAATTGAGAAAACGGACTTACGATCTGCATCTTTAACAACTGGTACTAACAAACCTTTTTCTGTATCCGCTGCAATTCCAATGTTGTAGTAATGTTTATGAATAATTTCACTTGTTGCATCGTCAAGTGAGGTGTTTAACGCTGGGAATTCACGCAGCGCACTTGTTAATGCTTTTACTATATACGGTAAGAAGGTTAGCTTAATGCCTTTTGCTGCCGCTACTTCTTTGAATTTCTTGCGATGAGTAACTAGTTTTGTTACATCGACTTCATCCATGAGTGTTACATGTGGAGCAGTGTGTTTCGAGTTAACCATCGCTTTGGCAATTGCTTTACGGATGCCGCTCATTTTCTCACGTGTTTCCGGATATTCACCCTGCGGAATTGGAGCTGCCTTCGCTTCTGCATTGTTGTTTACGGCTTCAGGAGCTTCAACTGCTGCAGTCGCTTGTGGTGCAGCTGGTTGTGCACCGCCACTTAAGAATGTATCAATGTCTGATTTCATAATACGGCCGTTTTTCCCTGTACCAGCAACTAAGCTTATTTCTGCCCCTTTTTCGCGTGCATATTTCCGAACAGACGGCATAGCAATAATCCGGCGATTAGGATCTACTTCAGCTTGTGGTTGTACAGCAGCTGCTGCAGGTGCTGGTTGTGGTGCTGCTTCTGGCGTTGCTTCAGGAGCAGGAGCAGTAGTAGGAGCAGCTGCCTTTTCTTCTTGTTTAGGCTCGTCATCACCGTGATCGCCCTTAAATTGCAAGTTCTCATATCCTGGTGCATCAAATGTTACAAGGGTTTGACCAACTGTTGCAACAGTTCCTTCACCAACTAATATATCGACAACTGTTCCTTCTACAGGGGAAGGAATTTCAACGACTGCTTTATCATTTTGGATTTCACAAAGGACATCGTCTTCTTGGACCTTGTCACCTGGTTTGATGAACCATTTGACGATTTCCCCTTCGTGAATACCTTCACCGATGTCAGGCATTTTAAATTGAAATGGCACTGAGATTCATCTCCTATTATTCATGTATTTTAGCCAATTTTGCTAAGATGAAAACGGGAAAAGAACAGCCTTTCCCCGAATATTTATAACCCTGCTAACTACCGAGCAGCGCTTTTCTAGAATGTTAATACCTTTTTAGCCGTTTCGATCACATCTTTATAATTAGGGAGCCAGACAGACTCAGCTTGCGGGAACGCAAATACTGTATCTGGTGCTGCTACTCGTAATACAGGTGCCTCCAAGCTTAAAATTGCTCGATCGTTAATTTCAGCAACTACATTCGCAGCAATCCCAGCCTGTTTTTGAGCCTCTTGAACAACAATGGCACGCCCTGTTTTTTCAACAGATGCAATAATTGTTTCAATATCAATCGGGCTTACTGTACGTAAGTCAATAACTTCAGCAGAAAACCCTTCTTTTTCTAGCTCTTCAGCAGCCTTCAATGATTCGTGAACCATTGCACCATAAGTAATGATTGATACATCTGTTCCTTCTCGTTTCACATCCGCTTTTCCAAGTGGAATTGTATATGCCTCTTCAGGAACTTCCTGGCGGAAAGAACGGTATAACTTCATATGCTCAAGGAAAATGACCGGATCATTATCACGGATCGATGAAATGAGAAGTCCTTTTGCATCATATGGTGTTGATGGAATGACAACTTTTACTCCAGGTGTTTGCGCCATAAGACCTTCTAAGCTGTCAGCGTGCATATCTGGAGTATGGACGCCGCCGCCAAAAGGCGCACGGAAAGTTACCGGTGCATTATATTTTCCGCCTGTACGATAGCGGAGACGAGATGCCTGACCAGAAATTGAGTCAATTACTTCAAAAACAAAGCCGAAGAATTGAATTTCCGGAACTGGACGGAAGCCTTGTAAACTAAGACCGACCGCTAAACCGCCGATACCTGATTCAGCAAGTGGTGTGTCAAATACACGATCTTCGCCAAATTCTTTTTGCAATCCTTCTGTCGCACGGAATACACCACCGTTTACGCCTACGTCTTCACCGAAAACCAATACATTTGGATCATTACGTAATTCCGTCCGCATTGCATCAGTAATTGCTTGAATCATTGTCATTTGAGCCATGGCTTACTTCGACTCCTTTTCTTTATAAATTTCATATTGTTCTTTTAAGTTATAAGGCATTTCTTCATGCATGATGGAAATAAGATCAGTAACTTTTTGTTTTGGTGCCCCATCAGCTTTTTTAATCGCTTCTTTAATGTCTTCCTTTGCTTGTTCGATTACTTCGTTTTCTTTTTCTTCGCTCCAAATCCCTTTGTTTTCAAGGAATTTACGGAAACGAACGAGCGGATCTTTCTTTTCCCACTCATTGTCAAGGTCAGCTGTACGATAACGGGTCGGGTCATCACCAGCCATTGTATGCGGACCATAGCGGTAAGTTAATGTTTCAATTAGTGTTGGTCCCTCACCATTAAGGGCACGTACGCGGGCATCGTGAGTCGCCGCAAAAACTGCTAATGGATCCATACCATCCACTTGGATACCAGGGATACCCGCTGCAATTGCCTTTTGCGCAAGTGTCTTTGCAGCAGATTGTTTGTCAACAGGAGTTGATATCGCAAAACGGTTGTTTTGAACAATAAAGATAGCTGGAGCTTTAAATGCACCTGCAAAGTTAATTCCTTCGTAGAAATCCCCTTGAGAAGTTCCACCGTCTCCTGTATAAGTAATCGCAACTGCTTTTGCTCCACGTTTCTTCATTCCAAGCGCTACACCAGCAGTTTGAACGAACTGAGCGCCAATAATGATTTGCGGAATAGCAATATTAACCCCTTCAGGAATCTGTCCGCCTTGAAAATGTCCTCTTGACCATAAAAACGCTTGGTATAAAGGCAATCCATGCCAAATAATTTGTGGAACATCGCGGTAGCCCGGTAAAATGAAATCTTCTTTTTCAAGAGCAAACTGTGATGCTAATTGAGACGCTTCTTGTCCTGCAGTCGGTGCATAGAAACCTAATCTTCCTTGACGGTTTAATGAAATTGAGCGCTGATCAAGAATTCTTGTATACACCATGCGGCGCATTAATTCCTGCAGTTGCTCATCTGTTAGGTCAGGCATTGCCGACTCGTTTACCACTTCGCCTTCTTCATTAAGAATTTGAAGTGTTTGAAATTGATCTTCTACAGCTTGGAGTACTTTTGTCGCATCAAGCTGGGCGTTTTTTGTTTTAGAAGCCATTTTAGTCACCTCTTCCTTTCTATTCAGAGCATAATTTTTAAATATATATACCTTGTTAGATTACCCAAAAAGCAGTTGAATAAAAGCATGTTGAAAGCATCCTTTTATTTTTTCCACTGTTTTTTCGGAAAATCGTCTGATATTATATAGGCTATGATTCGCATCATTCTATTAATATCATATTCTGTATTACTTTTTTATGTAACATCATTGATACAACTTTTTAACTCATTTATGAGTGTACACCATTCATTTTTACTCGTCAATCACTGCGCATCATAATTTACCAACGCGAGCATATTAATAATATAAAATATCATTTTCCTATCTGTATCACTTTACTCCTCATCCTGTTATATATGATTTCACAATTTGGACAATTGTTATAATATAGGAAAAATCGGCTGGTTTCAGCCGATTTCTATAGCGGGATCATTATTTATTTAATTTTAGTCCTGCTTTCTTATAAAATAACAGTTTCTTATCATTGTATTGTTCAGTAAGCTTATTAAAATGTTCATTAGCCTCAAGAACCTTTTTATACGTCTCATTTAGTTTTGTAACTTGTGCCTCAAGGTCTTCGCGGGCTAGGTTTTTATTCTTAAACATCCCGTACAAATCTTTATCGCTTTTTAAGGATTCTGAATATTCCTTGTACAACTCTTCATGTGCTCGATATCTTTGCGTCATGATTTCATATAATTCATTTATCAATTTCTTAAGTTCTGGATTATCTAGTTCATCCTTAATGTCAGCAACTTTCCTAAATTCCTGCTCAGATTTCTTAAGGCTCTCAGTTTCTTTGTCCATATGTTCTTTTCTTTTATCGGTTAAAGCAATTGCTTCGTCGGATAGCTTGACTATCTGGTCATACTCTTTCATGCCAAGCCCGATAATCTGGTCATATTTTTCTTTTTCTTCCTTTTCCAAAGTTACAAGCGGATCTTGCTGTTCTTCAAATACCGCTTCTTTAGAAACAACCTTCTCTAAAACATCATACATTTTTTCAACTGGTGTCCTTTTATTAACACAACCTGATAAAATTAAACAAATAGCGAGCATAAAAATTAAAAAGCGGCCTTTTTTCTTATAAGACAATTCACAACCCCCTAACTAATACCAACTATATCGATACTTGGTTTATTTGACAATATCCTCTAGATAAAAACGCGCAAAATATGGAAGGAATCATTATTTCATTATTAACATTTTATCCATTGTTTGATAGACTAATGGTTGCTAATAACTTTTTTGCACACAGGAGTGAAGGTTTATGATAACGATGGAGGATATCATTAGAGATGGCCATCCCACACTTAGAAAAGTGGCTGCAGAAGTGGCTATGCCGCCATCCGATGTGGATAAACAAATTCTATCAAGCCTTTTAGAATACGTAATCAATAGCCAAAACAGCGAATTTTCTGCCAAATATGGATTGCGTCCAGGAATCGGTCTTGCAGCACCACAAATTAATGTTTCTAAACGGATGATTGCCGTACATCTCACTGACGATAAAGAAGAACTTTATAGCTATGCTTTATTTAACCCTAGAATCATCAGCCATTCTGTTGAAAAGTCCTATTTACAATCCGGTGAGGGCTGTCTTTCGGTTGATGAACCGTTCCCAGGTTACGTTCAAAGACACGCTAGAATTACCGTCAAGGGAGTTAACCTTGAGGGCGAAGAAATAAAGCTCCGCTTAAAAGGATTGCCTGCTATCTGCTTTCAACATGAAATTGATCATTTAAACGGTATCATGTTTTATGATTATATTGACAAACAAGACCCTTTTAAACAAATAGAAGGGGCAATAGCGATTGAAAGGTAAAGAAAACACCGGCCAATAATTGGCCGGTGTTTCTTTATATGAGTTGTAATTCCTTTAAGCCATTCCAAATGCCGTCGTTATCTACATCAGTTGTGACAAAATCAGCAAGCTTCTTAGCCTCGGGAACACCATTTCCCATTGAAACACCTGTCCCAACAGCCTTCAACATTTCTAAATCATTTAAACCATCCCCAAAGGCATAAACATCCTTTAAATCAAAACCTAATCGTTCGATCATTTTTTTGATACCTTCCGCTTTCGAGCCGCCTTTTGGCAACACATCAACAGAATAAGAATGCCACCTTATGTAATTAAATTCCGGGAAGTCAGCAAGATATTTTTCTTCTTCCCTTTCTTCACAGAAGAGTAAGGACTGATATATATTTCGATTTACATAAAAAGAAGAGTCTTTCTCTGGATGTGAAAAATTAAGGCTTCCTAAACTTTGTTCGATGAAAGAGTGATGCTGTACACTCGCCTTCATTGTATTCTCGTTCATAAAAACAATTGGATGATTACTTTTTTCAGCGCGCTGGTGCAACCTTTTTAGTTCAACTTCATTCAAAGGATTTTCGTAAACCACTTCATTTTCAAAGACAACAAATTGACCATTAAAGCTTACATAGGAGTCAATTCCAAGTTCTTCGCGCAAGCCTTCAAACATAAATGGGGCTCTGCCAGTGGCAATGGCGATAAAAGTTCCGTTCTCCTTCAATAATTCGATTGCTTTTTTCGTGCTTGCTGGAAGACTCTTTTCATGATCAAGCAGGGTACCGTCTATATCAAAAAAAACTATTTTTTTCATTCTTTATCAATTTCCTTTCCGCAAACCAATGCTTCCTTTTCGATTCTCTTCAAAAAGACTAAACCTTCGAATTATAAATGTCAATTTCAATAATTGTACCATTATTCCATGATTATCCATGATATAATCAGCTAATTCACCATATAATAATAGTAAAAAAAACGTTTTTTTTTAAAATAATTCAATTATCTGCTATTGCTTGCTTTACATTGGACAAGGATCGTATAAAATAGGAAGTAAGGAGATGATCCACTATGTTAAAGAAGCTAAGGAAGAAGCTCTTAAAACAGTGGAACGATTTACTGCGAAAGAAATCCATTGCCTAATTTTTTAAGGGCCCTTCAAAAATTAGAAGGGCTCCTTCGTTATTGTAAATTGTAAAACAGCGGCACTTTTTACATACTTTTCATATGAAGTCCAAGACTTTTGTAGAAAATAAATGAAAAAGATGAAAATGTTTTATATAATAGAAAAAGTTATGACCAAAGTTAGGAGCGAAATTGTCATGATATTTAAAGTTTATTTTCAAAAAAACATTAAAGAAGTTCCAGTTAGAGAGAACACCAAATCTCTATTTATTGAAGGGGAATCGGTACGAGATGTCCGCTCAAAAATTGCCGATCGCGGCTTTAATGTTGAATTTGTACAAGAAGTTAAAGGAGCATATTTAGAATATGAAAAACAAAATGCAGACTATAAAGTATTGGAGATTTGATAATTTATGAAATTTGTAAAAAATGATCAAACTGCAGTTTTTGCGCTTGGCGGTTTAGGTGAAATCGGCAAGAACACATATGCAGTTCAGTTCCAGGATGAAATCATATTAATCGATGCCGGTATAAAGTTTCCGGAAGATGAACTTTTAGGTATTGATTATGTAATACCCGATTATACCTATCTTGTAAAAAATGAAGACAAAATTAAAGGGTTGTTTGTGACCCACGGACATGAAGATCACATTGGCGGTATTCCCTATTTATTACGTGAAATCAATATTCCCATTTATGGCGGAAAGCTTGCCCTGGGATTAATTAAAAATAAACTAGAAGAACATGGACTATTACGCAATGCCAAATTGATTGAAATTAAAGAAGATGATGTGATTAAATTCCGCAAAACATCGGTTACGTTTTTCCGAACAACCCACAGCATTCCGGATTCATATGGAATTGTTGTGAAAACTCCTCCGGGTCAAGTCGTCCATACAGGTGATTTTAAATTTGATTTTACCCCTGTAGGTGAACCAGCCAATATCACAAAAATGGCGGAGATCGGAAAAGAAGGTGTATTGTGTTTACTTTCTGATAGCACAAATAGTGAAATTCCTGACTTCACAATGTCAGAACGCCGGGTTGGAGAAAGTATTCACGATATCTTCCGTAAAGTCGATGGACGAATCATCTTTGCGACTTTCGCTTCAAATATTCACAGATTACAGCAGGTCGTCGAGGCAGCAGTAGACAACGGAAGAAAAGTAGCCGTTTTTGGCAGAAGTATGGAAGCTGCCATTAATATAGGACTTGACTTAGGTTATATTACCGCACCAAAAGAAACGTTTATTGAAGCAAATCAAATTAATCGCCTGCCTGCCGATAAAGTGACTATTCTTTGTACCGGAAGCCAGGGTGAAACGATGGCGGCGCTTTCAAGAATTGCCAACGGAACACATAGACAAATTCAAATTATCCCTGGAGATACGGTTGTATTTTCATCATCACCAATTCCTGGGAACACAATAAGTGTCAGCAGAACGATTAATTTATTGTATCGTGCTGGTGCAGAAGTCATTCACGGGAAGTTAAGTAATATCCATACATCCGGACACGGCGGGCAAGAAGAACAAAAACTAATGCTCCGATTAATTAAACCGAAATTCTTTATGCCGATTCACGGTGAATACCGGATGCAAATTATGCATGCCAAACTTGCGGTTGATTGTGGTGTTGAAAAAGAAAATTGCTTTATTATGGATAATGGTGAAGTGTTAGCACTTTCAGATGACACCGCACAAGTGGCTGGAAAGATTCCATCCGGTTCTGTATATATCGATGGAAGCGGCGTAGGTGACATTGGAAATATTGTCTTGCGTGACCGGAGAATTCTTTCAGAAGAGGGCTTAGTCGTTGTTGTTGTCAGCATTAATATGAAGGAATTTAAAATTGCTTCAGGCCCAGACCTTATTTCCCGCGGATTTGTTTATATGAGGGAATCAGGCGACTTAATCAATGACGCTCAAAACCTAATTACAAAACACTTAAATAAGGTGATGGAGCGAAAGACAAGTCAATGGTCTGAAATTAAAAATGAAATTACCGATACATTAGCACCATTCCTGTACGAAAAAACAAAACGCAGACCGATGATTTTACCAATCATTATGGAAGTATAAAAAAAAGCGGAAGCGCCTAACCTGGCGCTTCCGCTTTTCTATTTATTCTAAAACTTTTCTTTCGAATCGGGCAATATCATTATCGTTTCCGATTACTATTAAGACATCATTGACGTAAATCGTTTCTTTTGCTTGCGGGGAAACAATGATTTCTTCTCCCCTTTTAATCGCAACAATATTTAATCCATATTTCTTACGAATATCCATACCCATAATGGTATGACCGCTAAGTTTTCCGTTTGCAACTATTTCTACAATACTATGTTCATCAGATAGTTCTAAATAGTCAACAACATTACCTGACGCCATGTTATGAGCAATTCGTTTACCCATATCTCGTTCAGGGTGAACGACATGGTCCGCACCAATTTTACGAAGCACTTTTTCATGATAATCATTTTGGGCCTTTGCGGTAACTCTTCCTACCCCTAATTCTTTGAGAATAAGTGTAGTTAGGATACTTGATTGAATATCGTCGCCAATTGCAACAATCACATGGTCAAAATTTCGAATCCCAAGACTTTTTAAGACATTTTCGTCCGTTGTATCACCTACAACAGCGTGGGAAGCTATCATCGAAAATTCATTGACTCGTTCTTCATCTACATCTATTCCCAGAACTTCCATTCCTTCATCGGTCAGCGTCCGGCAGATACTCCCGCCAAATCGGCCAAGCCCAATGACTGCAAAACTTTTTTTCACAAATAACTCCCCCAGGAACACAAAATATCTAATATGGTATCATTTTAGCATCCTTTGTCCATTTTTAATATAGTGAGATATCATCAGTTACTCCCGTCTATTTTTGTTTCTCCTTTTTTTGTAAAAAAGGAAGCATAAGGAGCCAATAATGATCAAAGTTAATAAAATCGGCAGATTGCCGAGAAGAAAAACGACTAAGCCAGAAAGCCCTGCCAATAACGTGTTCGTACTTTTCATAAATTGTTTTTTTGTTTTTTCCCATGTATTTAGTTTATCTTTATCGATATTCGGGATCACAACTTTATTTTCGTAAAGGGTAATATTGACCGTCGAAAGCGATGTTTGATTCTCTAAAAACTTCATTTTCCCTTCAATTGTTTCAATCTCTTCTTGAACAGCTGCCAAATCTGCAGAAATTTTTAATAAATCCTCAGTTTTAGCTGCACCTTTCATAAAGGTCAGGAGCCGTTCCTCGACGACTCGCTTTGATTTTAAACGTGATTCAAGGTCAACATATTCCTCGGTTACATCCTGGCCTGTAATGGTCCTTTGGAGGACCTCTGCAGCCTGCCCTTCTGCTTCATGCAAAAAGTCCTGGAAATGATTTTGTGGAATTCTAATTTTGATACTGCCGCTAACCTGCTCTTTTCCTTCTTTTGTGACATTCGATTCAGCAATATAACCGCCATATTTTAGCGCCTTTTCCTCCAAACTTTGCAAAGTTTGATTAAACTTCTTCACCCTTAGCGCTAGATCTGCTTGATAGATCACCATCTTATTCGATACTGTTATTTTTCCAGATTCCGTAGTTGCCTTATTTTCGGTGGCTTTATCCCCTGCAGATATAGAGTCATACTCGCTTGAACTGGACTTGGCTGAATCCATCGCTTCGTCATTCATCGTTCCGCTCTTATCTTCACTACTCGCACTGCACCCAGCAAAAAAAACCAACAAGGCAATAAAATAAATTGGTACCAATTTTTTTAGTTTTTTCAACTCACGACACCCCTTTTTCTCTCTTGGTAGACCGTTCTGGTACTTATCTTTACTAATACCGACGATTAAACGGACACAAGGTTACAGGAAAACAACGCACCATCAAAAAAAAACTGCCCGTTGGCAGCAACGAGCAGTCGATTCTTTATCATGGATTATTCTGTTTTTTCTATCTCATCTAAAACTCGATTAACCCGTTTCTCAAGCATTTTCATCCCGCTTCCGCCAGCTTGGAAATGGCGGAGCTTGCCTTCACGATCAAACACATAATAGGCAGGAACGTATTGATTTTCAAAGACTTCCGTTAATTTATGATCGCTATCGACAAAAATCGGCTGACTAATTCCGTGTTCAGCAGCTGATTGCTTAATTTCTTCCATGTTCAAATCGTTTTCAGAGCGCGGCATATGAACGGCAACAACATTTAATTTTTCTTTGAAATCATCATGGAATTGATTGACCTGTGGCATCGCCTCTTTACATAAATGACAGCTAATCGACCAAAAATGAATTAAAGTTGGTTTGTCGCCGATTAACTCCTCTCTTGTCACTTCGCCGTTCAGCCATTCCGTTGCACCGGTTAACTCCGGCATTGGTTCACGTAATTTCATTTAATTAGCCCCCTATTTTAAAAAAGACCTAACGCTAAATAGTGTTAGGTCTATCTCTTTGTTAATGGCTGTGTTAAAAGTGAATGTTGATTTCCGTTCCAGGCGCGAGCGGCTCGCGGGGCGGGCGGTGAGCCTCCTCGGCGCTAAAGCGCCTGCGGGGTCTCACCTGTCCCGCTGCTCCCGCAGGAGTCTCGCGCCTTTCACTCCAATCAACATTGTGCTCAAAATCAACAATGTGCTTTAACACAGCCTTGTTAATAAAAAATTACACGTTCAATGTTGCTTGTCCAGGCTTCCAGTTTGCAGGGCAAAGACCGCCAGTTTGTAATGCTTGAAGCACACGTAATGTTTCATCAACGTCACGGCCAATATTATTGTGGTTAACAACAGAATACATCATTTCACCTTCTGGGCTGATGATGAATAGGCCGCGCAGTGCGATACCTTCTTCTTCAATCAGCACACCGTAATCGCGTGCGACAACATGGTTCGTGTCAGCTGCTAATGGGTAGTTTAAATCACCCAGTCCGTTTTCTTTGCGGTCCGTTTTGATCCAAGCAAGATGTGTGTGGATCGTATCAGTTGACGCACCAATTACAACTGCATCTAAATCGTCAAATTCTTCAAAACGGTCAGACATCGCAGTAATTTCAGTTGGACATACAAATGTAAAGTCCATTGGATAGAAGAACAATACTGTCCATTTGTCGTTTTTCATGTTTTCTTCAAGACTAACTTTTTTGAATTCTTTGTTCGGCATAACGGCATCCATTTCAAATCGTGGTGCTTGTTTACCTACCATACGTTCTGGCATTTCAAATCCCTCCATGATAATTATTTAAATAGTCATTCTCATTTGCTCCTACATAAGTTTTACCTATTTCACATAAGAATAAACGACAATATGTAACAATCTTCCGTTAATTCTCTATAATTTTAGCATAATTAACCAAAGGAACCAAATAAAATGGCTTCCTTACTCTTCATTCCCTTTAAAGGAAATATAGCTGGTCATTACATTTACAGCAACGTCAATTGCGGCTTCATTTGGTGATAATTTAGCATGATGAAGTCCGAAGGGTGATTCGACACCAAGCCAAAACATCAGTCCTGGAATATCCTTGAGCATATATCCAAAATCTTCTCCCGTCATCGCTTCTCTGCATTCTATTACCTTTACATCTAACTCCTGCTGTATATAATTGATAAAATCTTTTGTAATTGACTCTGTGTTAAATACTTGGTGGTACATTGAACCGTAGTCGATGACCGCTTTACATTCATAGCCAGTCTCGATTCCTTTCACTAATGCTTCAATCCGGTGCTTGACCTTACCCATTGATTCTGGCGATAATGTCCGAATTGTACCTTCCAGTCTCGCTTTTTCTGCGATAATATTTTGGACTGTACCCCCGGTGATTTTCCCGATGGTAATGACCGCACTATCTAATGGATCGACATTCCTAGAAATAATCGTTTGGAGCTGATTAACGAGCGTGCAGGCAGCAATCACCATATCATTCGTTTGGTGCGGGTAAGCTGCATGCCCTCCCTTGCCTTCTAGATCAATGAACAATTCAGATGTGTTGGCAAATAATAGGCCTTCTTTCACAGCAATAGTTCCTACGGGATATTCCGGGGCAATATGAAGAGCGAAAATCATATCGGGCATCCATTCCTGCATTTCAGCCGATTTCAACATTGGTTCTGCCCCGCCTGGCCCTTCCTCAGCAGGTTGGAAAACAAAGACTATATCGTCGATAATAGGATTATCTACAAAGTGGGTTAAGACCCCGAGAGCAATGCTCATGTGAAAATCATGCCCGCAGGCATGCATCCTTGCCTCATGTATTGACGAAAAAGGCAAGCCTGTTTGTTCACTTATGGGTAGACCATCTATATCTGTTCTGTACCCAATTGTTTTTCTTGGATTTAAACCATGAACCTTAACCAGCAACCCAGTCTTCCATTTTTTAATCGTAATCCGCTCTTGAGCTAATGCCTCCAGGTAATATAATAAGTAGGCTTGTGTCTTAAATTCTTGAAAACCGATTTCGGGAATTTGATGGAGGTCACGGCGAATTTTGACCAAAGGGTTCATCTTTAAGTCCTCCTCTTCTATAAAAGAAGCGTGGAAATTCTCCACGCTTTTGCTCACTGCTTATAATTGTCTAAGTTCTTGCATGATTTCTGTTTTTGACTTTGTCTTTTCGTCAATATCTTTAATTTTTCTAGCAGGAGTTCCCGCAACGACTGTAAATGGCTCTACGTCTTTTGTAACAACCGCCCCAGCAGCAACAACAGAACCGGTTCCTACCCTTACTCCTTCAAGAACAACCGCGTTGGCACCAATTAGCACATCATCTTCAATGATTACTGGCTGTGCTGATGGCGGTTCAATTACGCCTGCTAAAACGGTTCCTGCACCGATATGGCAGTTCTTACCAACCGTTGCTCTGCCACCAAGGACAACGCCCATATCAATCATTGTTTTCTCACCGATCACTGCACCAATATTGATTACAGCGCCCATCATAATGACGGCATTGTCGCCAATTTCTACTTGATCACGGATCGTGACACCTGGCTCAATCCGGGCATTAATATGTTTAGTATCTAATAATGGAATCGCTGAATTACGGCGGTCGTTTTCCACTACAAAATCTTCCACTTTTTCTTTATTCGCTTCTAAGACAGCATTGATTTCAGACCACTCGCCAAAAACAACACCTGTATTTCCACTAATAAACGCTTTTGCATCGCTTCCGAAGTCAATTCCTGCTAATTCACCTTTTACATAAACCTTAACCGGCGTTGACTTTTTACTATTTTGAATAAAAGAAATAATTTCATTTGCATCCATCATTTTCATATGGTAAACCCCCTAAGTATGTACTAGAAAATACTTTAACAAACAAAAGAACTGAAAACAAGAAAAAACAACCTTACTCTTCTGAGGATTCAGCGATATATTCTTTGATTAATTCCACAAATGCCTGAACTTGCTTTAATTGAAAGGCAGATTCATAACCAAGCAGCCATGTGTCACGTTTTAGCGGTTCGTTATTCTCATCAACAAGCGGTATTTTAAAAATATCTCTTTCCGTTTTGGTTAACGTAATCGCCGGTAAAATAGCGTAGCCAATTCCATTAAAGGCCATCTGTTTACACGTCTCAATTTGATCGACAACAACCGTTCTCTTCGGTGCTGTTTTAAAGTTCCGCATCCACCAATCTTGAATCTCCTGGTAATAATTCGAATCACTTTTAAATTGAATAAAGGGGCGGTCGGTATTTAATACCTCTTCTGGCTTAGTGATTTCCCTGTCGACTAAATAAAGCGGGTCGTTAAAGAGATGGACCTTTACGCCTTTCCAGTCAGGGGTTCCTCGAATAATTCCAATATGAACCTGGTCATCGTATAAGCATTTAAGGATTTCGCTGCTCCACCCCGTCACAAGAGAAATTTTCGCCTGCGGATACTTATCAATAAACTTCTTGAGAACCTGTGGAAGCCAATTCTGACCGACAATAGAAGCTACCGCGATTTTTAAGGTGCCTGACACTCCCGATTGCAGAGAATAAATGGTTTCACGAACCTTCTCCTGTTTTTTGATCACGTCGTTTACAAAATCAATTACATGTTCACCTGCAGGAGTTAGTGCCAGACCTTTTTGCGAGCGGATAAATAGCTTTGTACCCCAGTCTTTTTCGATCGTCTGTAAGCGCTGTGACAGGGCTGGCTGTGAGACAAACAGCCGTTCCGAAGCTTTGCGCATATTCATTTCCTGGGCTAAAACGGATAATAATTGAAATTCTGATAATGAGGACAAGGGAAACCTCCTTCAAAAAAACCGTTTCTTTTCTTATAAAAAATACAGCTCCCTTTTCGGGAGCTAAAGTTATTTTCTATTTTTTAAACCTTTTAACAATTTTATTTACTTGATTTAATACTGTGCTCCTCGGCAAAATTCCTGCAAAAAATCCATCTTCTGTTTCAACACAGAGAAACGGATGGCTAACAAGTAATTCAAGACACGTAATAATTGACGCTGAAATTTTTATCCGTGGAATTGAGCCCTTCATGACCTCTTCAACACGTTTGTTTTCAAGTTGTTCAAATTCAATTCTTTCAAGACCTAGTATAGAATCCATAATAATGGGTGTACTAATTAACCCATGGAGCTTGTAATCTGGATCTAAGACAGGAATAGCTGTATATCCACTTTTCGTCAGCACCAATAAGGCATGCTCAAGATTGTTTCCAATTTGCACATGTGCAACCCGCTCTGATGATATCATTAATTCTTTTATCGTTAATTCCAAAAACTCTCCACTGGGAAGACTGATCATCGCCGAAAACTCCCTAATATTTGTTTTCCTTCAGACACATTCTAACATGTTTTCGAGAGTCTGGGTTAACTTTTCACACCTCTTTAGGTAAAAAGAAAGGAACCCATAAGGTCCCTATTGAATCAAATCAAAAATTTCGATGGTAATCATATCAATATTATCAAATTGATATTTTTTAGGTTTTTCCTTCTCGTTGTATATTTCTAATTCAAATGTTTCGGTTTTCGGATGAAATGTTACTTGACACTTTCTTTCTCCATTTACCTCGAAATAGCGTTGTGCTGGCTCACCACTATTTGATTGTTCCTGTAGGTTTTTTAATCTTGTTAATATGCCTTGAAGCTGTGACATAGGTTTATCCTCCTTTTAAACACAAACAAACTATCTACATTTATGTTTCTCATTTGTCATATTTCTATCCTAATGTGATTCTTTTTTAAAATTTTACATTAGAATTTTTTATGCCAATATTAAAAGAATAAAATAACGCTCCCCATTTGTCCAAGTAAAAATGAAAAAATTAGCTATTTTTTTCTATTTTGTATATAAAAAAAGGTCTCATCGGCTTGAGACCTACAATAATAAAGTAAATCTTTCTATACTGGTGCCTACTTAAAGTAATTGGTCGTGTTCGAATAAATACTGATAGCTTAAATCAATAAATAAATATTCATTACCGTTCATTGGAAATGAAAAAGTTCGAATTGTCTCTCCCGTTTCAATATCACAATACAAATCAGACAGGATCCCCTTTTGTTCGTGACGCATTTTGATGATATTTTCCAAAAAATAAGGACGCCAGCTCCAATTTTTATTCAAATATTCAGACTGTGTTATCCAGCCGTTCTGACCCTTAAAAATATTGGCTGACTTTTGAAATCCATCCCCGTCGCAAACATACATGCGAAAAGCAATTTGGTCCATTTCCCTTATTAACACCTGAAATAATTCTTCGTAGCCGCCTTTTTTATTTTTGAAGACTATTTCCTGAACCTTTGCATGAAAATATTCTGTTGCAGTAAAAACAGCTTCTAATTTTTTCTTTTCATAGGAAATAAAGTCATGAAACTTTTCTTTTAAGCGATGTCTTAACAGATCCCGTTCAACAAACTCGCTAGAAGGAGGATGTAAATAATAACCCTGATAATAGCGGCCGCCATTTTTCCACGCAAACTGAAGCTGATAACTCATTTCAATATTTTCAAACAATAGCGCCGCCCCGATTTTCCTTGCCAAAAGTGACAAAGAAAATAAAACATCATTAAAATTTATCCCCGTTGCCGTCGATTTCAATGCCTGAAGATTAATTTTCAAAATATCCGGTTCGAGCTGCCCGATTCGTTCAAAATAAAGACTTTCATTATCAATACCGGCTATGGCAATTTTTATACCATAAGTCCGGTAATATTGCAGCAGATGATCAAATTGATCCAAATCACCATGGTAGTTCCGGTCGGATATTTCAAGAACAATCCGCTTTAAACTCAATCCTCTTGCTTCAAATGCTAAAAGCTCCTGTAAAAATGGTTCGCCGTTCCGATACATTAATAGCTCTGCATTACGATTTAAAAATATATTAACGTCCTCATCCAGCTCAAGAGCTTTTTCTAGAGCCATATTTACTAACAGCAAATCCACTTCAAATTTGTATTCATCAGGAATTTGGTCATCCTGAAAAAAGGGACCTAAGCTTATAATATTGCCCTCCGATTGATACCTTCCCAGTACCTCATAGGCAATTACACGTTGTTCATCGGCACTAAAAATCGGTTGAAAATACGGAAAACAATTTTCAAGATCCGATAGGATTTCCAATGCATCCATCCAAGTACCTCCAAAAATTTTTTTCTCACTATATGATACGCTTCACTCAAGCTTCTCGTTCTTTTCCAAAAGGATACCATTATAGCTTGAAGGATACAATCGTATCCGATATTCAAGTTCTATAGAGGGATGACCCAAATATTATTGGGCTGCTTTTTAGCATGTTTTTTATTTTTTCGAATAATAAACTACTAATGAACTTTTCACTTGCAATATAGGCTGTTTTTAACGAAAATACTTATGGACTCTTTTATTTTATAGATAGAAAAAAGATAAGGCTGGGGAAAAAAATGGCAAATAAACTGACGAGGAGAAGGTTCCTGAAACGAACATTTGGATCTTTTCTTACTGTTTTCGGGTTGAGTTCGGGGGGCTACTTTTATGCCAATCGAATTGAGCCCACATTACTCGATATTAAGAAGCAGCAAATCAAACATCCATTAATCCCTAAAAGCTTTGATGGAATGAAAATAGTTCAATTTAGCGATACCCATCTGGGGTTTCATTACAATCTTACCCAATTCAAAAAGTTAATTAATAAAATCAATAAGCTTCAGCCTGATATTATTTTATTTACCGGTGATTTAATGGACGAGCCGAATAAATATAGGGAAATGAATCAACTTGTACCATTGTTAGAACAATTACATGCCCCGCTCGGGAAATTCTGCATTTTTGGCAACCATGACCACGGTGGCTATGGTTCCGAAATCTACCGAAATATTATGGAAAGCACGAATTTCACCGTTCTTCTCAATGATTCAGCAGCAATAAAACGGAAGGACGGCGGCAGCATCTATCTGCTTGGTATTGATGATGCGATGTTAGGGAAACCTGATTTGCCTTTGGCTCTGAAAAATGTGCCTGATCATCGATTTACCATTTTATTATCACATGCCCCTGACCTTGCTGATGATGCCGCTAATTATCCAATCCACTGGCAAATAAGTGGACATAGTCACGGCGGACAGGTAAAAATCCCCTTTATTGGAGCGCTTGTCAAGCCGCCATTTGCAAGAAATTATCCTGAAGGGCTTTATACAATTGGAGATGACGACCCGTTAACCCTCTATGTAAACAGAGGAATTGGCACCACCCGGCTTCCGTTTCGCTTTATGGCAGTACCGGAATTAACCATCTTTACCTTAAATTCTGGTTAAAAAAATCCTTATCACAGTTGATAAGGATTTTTGCTTTGTGATTATTGCTTTAGCTTATTTTTTGCTAAAAATTGTTTTTCAATTTCATCACCGTGAAGCGGTTTAGAATAATAAAAGCCTTGAATTTTATAACACTCCGCATTTGAAAGGAACTCTACTTGTTTTTGATTCTCGACTCCTTCGGCAATTACTTCAAGCCCGAGACTTTTTCCTAAGTGGATGATCGTGGATGTAATCGCTGCATCCTTTTCATCCAACAGGATATCCCTAATAAAGGACTGATCAATTTTTAAGACGTCAATCGGAAACTGCTTAATATAATTTAAGGATGAGTACCCCGTCCCAAAATCGTCTACAGAAATGGAAATACCCAGTTCTTTCACTTTCTTTAGAATGGGAATCGTTTCCTTCGTATCATTCATGGCACCTTCTGTAATTTCAATTCCTAAAGACGAGGCTTGAATATCATATTTTTTAATCATCGACTGTATAAACTGAACAAGGTTTGGGTGCTGGAATTGCTTTGGTGAAATGTTAATAGCCACATGGATATCATTATAACCGTTGTCATTCCAGGATTTTATTTGCCTGCAGGCATTTTCGATAACCCAATACCCAATTGAAATGATCAGTCCTGTATCTTCAGCCAATGGAATGAAAATACTTGGTGAAATGTGACCGAACTCCCTGTCCTTCCAGCGAAGGAGGGCTTCAAAGTTTTTCACCTCTCCAGTTGCCGTGTTTACTTGAGGCTGATAATATAAGCTAAGTTCCGCTTTATCAATTGCCTTCCGTAAATGTGTCTCTAATGTAACAACATTATTAAAGACAGAATTCATCTCTGTCCGATAAAATTGATAATGTGCCTTCCCTCTTTCCTTCACACGATAAAGTGCCTCGTCCGCATTCTTAATTAGCATTTCAGCATCTTTGCCATCGTTTGGATACATACTAATCCCGATACTTGGCGAAATAAAATATTCTTGGGAATTTAAATAAAAGGATTGTGAAAAGGCCGAAAACACCTTTCGTACAAATATATTGGCCTTCTTGCTTCCTCTATTCAAAAGTAAAATGTTGAACTCGTCCCCGCCAACGCGATAAACAAAACAATGTTCATTTTGAAACCGCAATAATCGTTCTGAAACCCTTTTTAATATTTGGTCGCCTGCTAAATGACCAAGTGTATCATTTAAGAATTTAAACCGATCCAGATCGATGGTGATTAAAGCAAACTCGTTTGTTTTGTAGGACGGCGAAAAGATATGTTCATTCAAATGCTCATGCAGTGCTCTTCTATTAAGTAATCCCGTTAGCTGGTCATGAAAAGCCATAAATCTAATCATTTCCATATTTTTAGCCTGGTCTGATAAATCCTTTAACATGACATAAAGCCCGTTTATTTGTTCATGGACCACGATGGGAACCGTCTTTATATGGACGATCAGCTGATTTCCTTTGCGATGCATAATTTTGCAATCCAGTGACTCAAGTGCATAACCGGAACAAGTCTTTTCTAATAAAGTTTTAAATTTCTCTAAATCTTGGTCAATGATCAAATCATATATGTTTCTATTGGTCATTTGTTTTTCCGAATATCCCGTCATTAGTGCTGCTGCAGGATTAGCTTCAAGAATTTTACCTTCGGGGCTAATCATAAAAATCGCGTCTAAGTTGTTATTTACAATGGAACGATATTTTTGCTCGCTTTCAATGATTTTATTTTTTTCAATAGACCATTTGGTAATATCCCTCGTTACGGCAACGATGTAACTAATTGATTTTTCATCGTTATATACAGGGGTTAAAATAGTTTCTCCATAAATTTTTCTCCCGCCATCAAAGTAGAATTTATCTTCAAACATGACTATTTCTTTTTTTCTTAATAATTTCTCATAGTTCTGTTGTAGAGATTTAGCATTTCCCACAGGAAGAACCTCTTGAAGGGTCTTTCCAAGTGCTTCAATTGAAAGTTTTGCTTTCTGCATCCCTGATTCATTGACAAACAAATACCGAAATTTCGGTCCATTTTCCACCTTCATAACAAAAACCATGTCTTGAACATGTTGAAATATAATATCAAACATGATTTTCTGAATGAGGTTACTTGTATTTTCTAATTCTAATTCATTAGCTAATAATCTATTTAAATATTCCATATTATCATCCTCAAAAGAAAAAGTTCCCTGTTTTCACAATAATGTTTTTACATTCTTGTATTTCTATTTTACAATGAAATTAATTGAAAGAAAGTAATTTATTGAAAATAGTGATTATTTCACTAAAGTTTTTTATTCTTTCATTGGATGGAATGGATTTAGTAACATAATGCTACCTTGATTATTTTCAATACCAAAAAATCTGCTAGTCTTTTCAGACAATAAATCCTTTGTTGTATTTCTATTTTCCTGAAATAAAGGTATAATGTACTTGTTGTAAAAGATAGAAAGGAGAACATATTTTGAAAGCCGATCAGAAATACCCCCTTAAAAGTGTAAACCTAACCATCGAAAACCTCGCTCAAGCAGTTTTTATTGTGAATCGCCATGCGAAAACAGCACCAAACCCCAAATTTTTATACAAATTAAAACAAGAATCATTAAAAAAGTTAATCGAAGAAGGTAAAGCTAAAAAGGTAGGTCTTCATTTTTCTGAGAATCCAAGAAATAGTCAGCAGCAATCTGATGTACTCGTTGAATGTGGAAAATATACCTTTCATATTCCTCCAACTAAAACGGACTTCCTTGAGCTCCCACATCTTGGAAAATTGGATGGACATGTTAGAAACCCGAAAGCAACTCTTTCACTAAATACAGCAAAAGCATTATTACAAACCTATACTGGTATCTCAGATTTTGATCAGCCGCCTTCAAATCCGCGAAAAAATCAGCGGCCCTACCAAAAACCGATTTTCAAAAAATTAGGTGAAAGATATTTTTAATAAATGCAAAAAAAGCCAGGATGCCCCTGGCTTTTTTGTTCTTTACTCACCTTCTACTACGACTGTTCCGGCAATTAAATCATGTAATGATTGTTTCTTTTCGGTAAAAGCTGCCATGATATAACCAATATAAAATATTCCTGATAAAAAACTCATTGCCAGCAGCCGTCCAAAAGCGCGCCAAAAAGAAATTCGGTTCCCCTGCAGGTCTGTTACTTTCAGCTTTAACAGTTTTTTCCCAACAGTTGCCTGCCATTTTGATGCGTGCATGCCCGCATAATAAGCAGTGCTGCCAATCAAACCTATTAGGATCATCAGCAGGGACATGAACAGTAACGAGATTGCTTGCTGGTCGGTAATATTCTCGGCTTCCAACGCAGCCGGATCTGCAAATACATCCATTGTGCCAAAACCAAAAACCATAATCACAATCATAAGGATAGTTAGAGGGATTGAGATAATGATTGAGTCTAGCAAATAGGCGGCAAAACGAATCCAAAATCCAGCATACTTCACTTGCTTTACTGGCTGTTTTTCTAAAGAATAGTGTTCCATCGAATTCCTCCAAAATAATATTGAAAATTTCAATTTAAGTATATCATTAGAAGCAGCTCATTTATTCTTATTTTTAAATATTTTAATAAATGATGGAATAATTTCTGTTAATCCTTTGCTAGAAATGTAGAACCTTGAGTGGAAAATAGTCTATAATCAATATATTCTAAATCTAGATTATTCCTGATACGGAAGGATGAACAATATTGGAGCATTTGATTAATCAGCGCGTAAAAAACATCGAAATCTCAGGAATTCGGAAGTTTTTTAATCTGGTTTCCCATATGGAGGACTTGATATCATTTACCATTGGGCAGCCTGATTTTCCTACCCCAGAGCATGTAAAATTGGCGGGTATTGAAGCAATTAGGGAGGATTTTACCTCTTATACCCATAATGCAGGTACAATTGAATTAAGGAAGGCAGCCTGTGATTTTGTTGAAAAAAAATATGATTTACACTATAAACCTGAATCAGAAGTGATTGTGACCATGGGGGCAAGCGAAGCAATTGATATTGCCTTTCGGACGATTTTAACAGAGGGGGCAGAAGTCATCCTGCCCGGACCGATTTATCCCGGATATGAACCGATTATCCGGATGATGGGCGCCGTCCCCGTACATGTTGATATTCGCGCAAATCATTTTCGTTTTACTTTAGAGTTGATAAAACCATATATCACAGACAAAACCCGGTGTATTGTCCTTCCCTACCCATCAAATCCGACCGGAGTAAGCCTCTCTGAAGAAGAACTGAAAGAAATGGCCTCGTTTTTTGGGGATAAGGATATTTTTATCTTAGCAGACGAAATCTATAGCGAGCTAACCTTTGACAAGCCTCATAAATCAATCGCCAGCTTTTTAAAAGATAAAACGATTGTAATTAACGGGTTATCCAAGTCCCATTCCATGACGGGCTGGAGAATTGGTTTTTTATTTGCTCCAGAAAACATTGCTAAGCACATTTTAAAGGTTCACCAATACAATGTGTCCTGTGCCAATTCCATTGCCCAAAAGGCAGCGTATGAGGCTCTAACTGCAGGAATGGATGACGCTATACCCATGAAAAAGGAATATCTGGCCAGAAGAGATTATGTATATCAACGGTTAATTTCAATGGGACTTGAAGTCGTCAAACCCGATGGGGCGTTTTATTTCTTTGTCAAAATCCCCTCCAGTGTCCCGTTAAACAGCTTCGACTTCGCCCTTACCCTCGTTCAGAAAACAAAGGTAGCGGTTGTTCCAGGAAGTGCATTTTCCGATTATGGCGAAGGCTATTTCCGATTATCCTTTGCCTGTTCCATGGAAACTTTAAAGCTTGGCCTAGATCGAATTGAGCAGTTTTTGCAAAATAAAGAAAACTCGCCGACTGGCGAGCCCGTTAGGGCGAAGACAGAGGCGTAGTTGCACTTATGCCTGATAGGAAAGTTATACTTTCCTATCGGCTGAGAAAAAGATAACCCTCACTTAAAAAGTGAGGGTTATCTTTATTGTCCCTGATATTTTCCATTATTCTTTGATGCCTTTTCCTTTTTAGCCTTGTCCTTATGAATTTGATTGGCAGCGGCTGAACCCATTTCATGGGCAAACTCTTCATTTAAAACGGCAGAATCAAAGCCCTTTTTATTCTTTTGTTTAGCGTCATTCTTCTTTGTCCGTTTTGCCATTTACAACTCCTCCTATTTTCAAGCTTCCATATAGTTTCTTGAAGCCAGGTGGAAATTATTCATAGCCAATTTAGTATTTCCAATATTTATAAAGGGCCTGGGTGCCGCTGTTTTCTTCCCCTCGTTCTACTAATTGATCATAAAGCGACTTTGCCAATGCTAACCCAGGTACCTCCATATCCATTTGTTCAGCCTCATCTAAGGCAATTTTCATATCCTTAATAAAATGCTTTATGTAGAAGCCCGGTTCAAAATTCCCCTGGAGCATCCTTGGGGCGAGATTGTTTAATGACCAGCTTCCGGCGGCTCCCGTTGTAATACTTTTCAAGACATTTTCCGGATTAAGCCCTGCTTTCTCAGCATAAATGATGGCTTCACAGACACCAATCATATTAGAAGCAATCGCGATTTGATTAGACATTTTCGTATGCTGCCCTGCTCCCGGCTCTCCTTGGTAAACGATATTTGTTCCTAGCAGCTCAAGTAGAGGATGAACTGCCGCAAAGGCAGCTTCTTCGCATCCAACCATAATGGAGAGCTTTGCTTCCCTCGCCCCCACGTCCCCGCCAGAAACCGGTGCATCAATTACCTGAATCCCTCTCTTTTTCGCCTGTTCGTAGATTTTCACAGCGAGTGATGGTGCAGAGGTTGTCATATCAATTAAATAATTCCCCTCTCTCGCATTTTGAATTAACCCATTTTCACCTAAATAGATTTCTTCAACATCCTTCGGGTAACCGACCATCGTAAAAATAACGGAAGCCTTTTCCGCCACTTCCTTTGGCGTTTCGCCCCATTCGGCTCCTTTCTCCAACAATTCTGCCGCTTTTTCTTTTGTTCGTGAATAAACAACCAAAGGATAGCCGGCATTTAGCAAATGCCCCGCCATACTTTTCCCCATCACACCGATTCCAATAAAACCAATAACCGTATTTTTTGGAGTAAACAAATAAATCTATCCCCTCATAGGTACTTTCTTTTATTTTAGCACTATCATTTTTTTTTAGGAATAAAAAAAGCCGAAACGTCACAGTCGTTCCGGCTTTCGTGCTCCATCTCCAAATTTATGCACATATTAATGATACCCAAAATTTTCACAGATAAACCGTTATTATAGTTCAGATGAAAAGTTTGTTAAAAAGACACGGCCAAATACTTCCTCATTATTAAACACTTCGATAGAGACGGCCTGGTCCTGCTCAATCATGTTTTTGAGCTCATCAATATGTAAATCTTTCTTTAAGGGAATTGGGTCCATAAAAATATATTTCTCGCGTTTTCCTTTAACTTCTAAATATTCACCGTTCAATACTTGGTCCTCGCCATAGACAATTTCCCGTTTACCAATTGCCGCAGCAAGCCTTTCATCGTGGATGCTTACTTTCACTTTATATAATTGATCCCCATCAAGGATCTCATTGTTAATACGAAAGCGGAATTGGAGCTCATTATTTTTTGTGAGCAGGGCATCTGCATAGCGATTCACAATCAACTCATTGGA
Source organism: Neobacillus sp. NPDC058068 (assembly GCF_042885335.1). Classification (NCBI taxonomy): domain Bacteria; kingdom Bacillati; phylum Bacillota; class Bacilli; order Caryophanales; family Bacillaceae; genus Neobacillus; species Neobacillus sp. NPDC058068. Next base: position 140,310 of record NZ_JBHVSI010000002.1, read on the forward strand.
AAATAGCATTCCACATCCACTCAGAACGGAGAAACAAAAAATACCTAAGACCAAAACCTTTACGATTCGAATATTACTTCGCATTTATAACACTCCCTTATATTTTTACCATGGCCAAAATACATTGGTGATAAACGTATAGAAAGGTTAATTAAGGAAAATATTGAAAGTTACATCGTTTTAATCATCCAGACATAGCAAACATTAACCCCCGGCTCGAAGCAACAACAAGTGCAATTTTACCAGTCAATGTCAAATCCATAGTTTCTTATTCCTCCTTATTGGTCCATAGCTTAATTATACAAGATAATGAAAGGAAACACTTGGAAATAGGCATAAAAAAGGACCAACATTTTGGACATTGTTGATCCTTTTAATAATTTATTGTTTCGTTGCAAAATTAACTGCTTCGATAACCTGTGAAGTTGTCTGCATATTCAGGACCTCTTGTGCGAGTTTCTCCATGTCAGACTTTTTCAAGTTCCGAATTAAGGAGCGGGCCTTTAGAATCGAAGTGGCACTCATAGAAAACTCATCAAGACCAAGGCCAAGAAGAATCGGAATCGCAGTTTCATCGCCGGCCATTTCGCCGCACATACCTGTCCATTTTCCTTCTGCATGTGATGCGTCAATGACCATTTTTACTAAGCGTAAAATAGATGGGCTATATGGCTGATAAAGATAAGAGACACGCTGATTCATCCGGTCTGCTGCCATCGTATATTGAATTAAATCATTTGTTCCGATGCTGAAGAAGTCAACCTCTTTTGCAAATTGGTCAGCTAAAACTGCGGTTGATGGAATTTCCACCATGATTCCGAGTTCAATTGAATCGGCAACCTTTTCACCTTCAGAAAGAAGCTTTTGCTTTTCTTCCTCAAGAATCGCTTTAGCAGCTCGGAATTCATCCAACGTTGCAATCATCGGGAACATGATTTTGAGATTTCCATAAGAGCTTGCACGTAATAAAGCACGAAGCTGGGTACGGAATATCCCTTGCTCTTCTAAACACAAGCGAATAGCGCGGAAGCCAAGAAAAGGATTCATTTCCTTTGGCAATTCCAGGTACGGCAGCTCTTTATCGCCGCCAATATCCAAGGTCCGAACAACAACTGGTTTGCCTGCCATTCCTTCAAGAACTGCTTTATAAGCTTCAAACTGTTCGTCCTCGGTCGGAAGCTGATCGCGACCCATGTAAAGGAATTCGGTTCTATACAGTCCGACACCTTCCCCGCCGTTAGCGACAACTCCTTTTAAGTCATTGGGAGTACCGATATTGGCAACCAATTCAACATGGTGGTTGTCAGCAGATACAGTTGGTTCATTGACTAACTTTGCCCATTCCGCTTTCTGAACTTCATATTCATCATGAATTTTTCGATATTGATTTACTAGTTCAGGTGTGGGATTAATATGGACTTCACCCTTCAGCCCATCAACAATCACTAAATCTCCATTATTAATGGCTTCTGTCGCTGTTTTCGTACCAACAACAGCAGGAATTTCCAATGAACGTGCCATAATCGCTGAATGGGATGTCCGACCGCCGATGTTCGTCGTGAAGCCTTTAACAAATTGCCGGTTCAATTGTGCTGTATCAGAAGGGGTTAAATCTTCCGCCACAATAATCACTTCTTCGGCAATCATACTTGGATTCACTACTTGAACTCCTAATAAATGAGAAAGAACCCGCTTGGTCACATCACGGATATCTGCTGCTCGTTCTTTCATATATTCATTATCCATTTGTTCAAACATCATGACAAACATGTCAGCCGTTTCTTTTAGGGCTGATTCTGCATTCACATGATCAGATGTTATCTTATCTTCAATCGGTGTGTTTAATTCCGGATCACTAAGTACAAGTAGATGTGCTTCAAAAATGGCAGCCTTGTCCTCGCCAAGGTCGATCTTGGCCCGGTCACGAATGACTTCTAGTTCCGCTTTGGATTTGTTCATTGCTTGACGGAAACGTCCAACCTCTTGGGCAGCATCATCAATTTTTGTTTGTTCAAAAGAGAGATCCGGTTCAACTAAACGGTATGCTTTCGCAATCGCAATCCCATTTGAAGCGGCTATTCCAGATAAAAAAGTCATTATTCAGCCAAACTTTCTTTTTTCAATGTTTCTTCAAGGCTGCTTAGTGCATGTTCAGCATCGCTGCCTTCAGCAGCAATCTTAATGTCTGCTCCCTGGCCAATCCCAAGTGACATAACACCCATAATTGATTTTAAATTCACTTTTTTCCCTTTATATTCTAAGGTAATTTCAGAATCAAATTTGCTTGCTGTTTGTACCAATAAAGTTGCTGGTCTTGCGTGAATTCCGGTATCTGCGATTACTTTAAATTGCTTTTCTGCCATGTTAAATCAAACTCCTTTAATATTTATCTAAAAATTTTACTTTCTCCATTAAAAATAAACATTTCTTCTCATTTAGTCAACTAAATCAATAATAGGGTAAAGAAATAGAAGCGTAATCCATTTGGTATTTTCACCAAAAAGAAAACGATCATGTATCGATTTTTCACCCTATGATAATGTTTATCTTATATACAAATGCTAGAATAGCATTTTCGTCATTTTCAAACAACTGAAATACTCAGGATTCGCTAATGTTCACAAAAAAGTCAAAAACATTCATTTTCTTTCATGCTTTTCGCGGGGAGGCAAATCAACTGGGATAACTGTAGCGAGAATGGCTTCTTCTAAAGATAAACTATATCTATTCATTTCTTGTTCGGTCCAGTCCAGTCTTTCAGCCATGTATGCAATCACTTGTTTCTTCCATTTTTCAACTAAATGAATATGAAACAAAATATCTCCAGTCCGGCGATTGAAGAAGTCAATTGGTGTTGCAATCATCTCGTGCTCTATTCCATAAACTAATTGCGCAAATAAATCGAGCGGTAACTTGGATTTAGCGGCAGCATCTTTATTCTGTTTAATGAGGTCGTAAACAAGCCCAACATTTGAGCCATAGATGGCACCTAACCGTTCAGCTTCCGCTTTTGTTAACCCGGCTGCTGTACCGTTATGGATTTGTTCCGCAACATAGGCATGAAAATTGGCTGATCCACCAACATTGCCGCCTGAAATCGGCAAATGCTTTGTTTTGCATGATGCGAAGCTTTTTGCTTCCTCTGCCTGAAATTTTGCAGCTATTAAATTTACAATTGTTTCAGCCATTTTTCGATAACCAGTTAATTTGCCGCCAGCAATGGTTATTAATCCGGAATTGGACTCCCAAATTTCATCCTTCCGTGAAATTTCAGACGCCTTTTTCCCTTCCTCATAAATAAGCGGACGCACCCCAGCCCAGCCTGATTCTATATCTTTTTCGCTGATTTTCACTTCAGGGAACATGTAATTGATGGCATTGATTATATAGCTTCGGTCACTTATCGTCATCCCTGGATTTAGCGCATCTTCATTATAAAATGTGTCAGTTGTTCCTACGTACGCCTTTCCACCTCTTGGGATTGCAAAGACCATTCTGCCATCTGGTGTATCAAAATAAATCGCTTGTTTTAAGGGAAAACGGGACTGGTCAATGACAAGATGGACACCTTTAGATAATTGGATTGTTTTCCCTTGCTTTGATTGATCCAGTTCACGTATTGAATCCACCCATGGTCCTGCAGCATTGACTACCTTTTTCGCGTGAATCTCATATCTTTCACCGGTTAACTGATCTTCGATAAGAACACCGGCCATTTTTGTATTTTCGTAGATGAGCTCCAATACTTTGGTATAATTACAGGCAGTTGTTCCTTTTTCAACCGCAGCCTTAATCACTTCAATCGTCAGCCTGGCATCATCTGTTCGGTATTCAACATAATAGCCCCCGCCCATTAAGCCTGCCCTTTTTACAAGCGGTTCCTTCGCCAAAGTTTCCTCAATCGATAACATCGTCCGCCGTTCGGATCTTTTTACTCCTGCTAGGAAATCGTAAACGAGTAAACCAATTGAAGTGCTGAATTTACCAAAGGTCCCTCCCTTGTGCAATGGAAGCAGCATCCATTCCGGTGTGGTCACATGCGGACCGTTTTCGTAAACGATTGCTCTTTCCTTCCCGACCTCCGCAACCATTTTCACTTCCAATTGTTTTAAATAACGAAGCCCGCCATGTACAAGTTTAGTTGATCTGCTAGACGTTCCGGCGGCAAAATCCTGCATCTCAACAAGTGCAATGCTCATTCCTCTAGACTGGGCATCCAGGGCAATTCCAGCGCCGGTAATTCCACCGCCAATCACCAGTACGTCATATGGTTCACTTTTCAATTTATTAACAATTTCTTTGCGGTTTAAATTTGAAAAATTCAATGTGTTTTCCTCCCGATTATGAAGCCCTTATATTTAATATGCGTAGATTAATGAATCGGAAATAAAAAAAAGACCACAAAACACCATGGATTCCAATCATGTTTTTGTGGTTTCTGCTTTTATGAAATGAATGAATATTATTTAAATACCGCCGCTGCCTTTAGATTTCGATTTTTCCTTCTTAGTTTTATATATGTCTTTTAATTGCTGTTTTACCTGGTGAATTTCCGTTTTCATCATGGTTTGTTCCTCAATTGATGATGTTCCTTCGCCGTAACGGACCTTTTCATAGATAGCGGTTGCTTCAGACGATCCTGATAAACCAACCCGCTGCCACCATTCTTCAAGTGTTTCAAACGGAAGCCGACCTAACTTTAGTTTACTAGCATATTTCTCCAACTCAAATATTTCTCGTCTTATGACATCCACAGGCGGTTTGGTTCGTCGGCGGAAAAGATTTGATTGCCTTGCTCCATACGTAGCTTCTGAAACAGAAGCAACAGATGAATGATCAACGGAAAAATTCTGCTTCATGAATTTCTTTTTATACAGAAAGATGATTAATGCAGCGGCCGCCACGATTAGCAGAATATACAAAGTAGTTTCTGTCTTTTCGTACGATGGCGGTTGGTATTCATCAGGCAAACCGGTGTCTGCTTTTATATTTGCTTTTCGTCCCTCATTCCCGTTTAAACTTAACAGATATTCCAGAACCCCAAAAATAGGTTCAGAAACTGTCGATAAAAGGATGACAAAGAAATGTAAAACAGCAAATAACATCATTTGAATGTATTTTAGTAAAACAGCCGGTATTACACCAATCGCCATAACCACTGCAATCACTTTTAAAAAGTAAACGGCAAACCTGGCTTTATCTGTTTGAATTGAATTCCATTTTCTTGAAAATCCGCCAAGTAGCACTAATACTAGCTGCGTGATAAGCAATAAGATGATTTCACTTTGGAAAGAATACTTACTCATGGCTGAATAAATGATTGCAACCACACCAATTATGAATGAAAGTAGCAGCAAGAGGGCTTCAGGACGTTCTGAAACATCTTCAAACAAGGAAATACCCCGCCAATAAATAAGCAATCCTAGTCCTAATCCGGCAAAAAGCGGCAGCCCGGTTTGTAACCCAATCAATATTACTAACGGAAATATGGTTACAAAATACAGCCATTTCCCGTTATTGTGAAATTTTGCAAGGAGGAGAGAAAAAAGAATGATACTGCTGATACACAATATTGCCAATAAAAGGACAGGTGGAAACTCGTTTTTATTGATATAGATAAAAAATAGAACAAGCATCCCTAAGATTAATTCTAAAATAAATTGATAAGTAACAGCCGCCACACGGTTCATCATAGCAGCATCCTTCTTTCCTGCTGAATAGCCATTTCACTTAATAGGCCAAACTCCTGCTCAATTGTCAATTCAAATAATTTTGCCCCTTTTTTCGATATACGAAGCAGCATTCTCTTCGTGTCGTCTGTCTTAATCCCGGCATGGACGAAATAGGGCTGGGCGGTTAAATGACTGTTATAAAAGGAGAGCATATAATCATACGTCAGACTTGTATTTTGCGTACTAACCGAAGCAAGTGTCTCTAATACCTTTTGTAAATGCTCTTTCCCTTCTCCGATTGGAAGATATAGAAACGGAGTGCTCCCAGCCGTCCGAACGTTAATGCAAAGCGAGTAGGGAATTTGCTTATTGAAAGCATAGTAGGCAAATTCCGTGATGCTGCTAAGTAATTTTTCAAGATTCCCTGTAATTGAATGCCCATCGGAAACATTAAGCGCAATATTCCAGCTCTTCTCCGAGATTTTTTCAAACACTTTTGTTTGGAGCTCCTGTTTTCTGGCACTGGCTTTCCAATGAATTCGATTGAAGCTGTCGGAGGGAACATAGTCTCTTGTTCCAACAGGTCCGAGCAATTCCTCATAGACAGAAATCGGGACAACCTGGATCCCTTGAAGGACAGAGATTTGTTCCTTTAAACCCTTTACAGGAATGGGCATCGGATAGACTACTGCTTGTTGTTTCACGAAATATTTGGATTCTAGGACGGTTTCCCCAAACCCTAACAGGCTGGGAACCCGAAACTCGATGGAGCGAATTTTGGCAATTCCCCGCTGTTTTGCTGTAAAGGGAATTTTTATTTGTTTTGCTTGATTGGTAAATAAGGAAAAAGGAATCGACATCTCATACCTGGAAGAAAGACTTGTTTCCTGCTGCTCTCCATCTGGCGACACAAAAAAATCAAAATAAATCTTCAACTCAGCTTTTAAAATCGGAAACCCTTCGTTCCGAAACGTTAAGAACCATTCGCCCTTATCTCCAATAAAAAAGTGATTTTTTACATTCAGATTTTCAAAATATAGCTTTTCGCCGGTCCTGTTTAAATAAAGCTGATTACAGAATGCAACAATAAGGAAAAAAACGGCAAGGAACAGCACTAATTTTGATTGAATATATAAACTCACAATAATAAGGATGATGGCAAAGCCGCTAATACCCGGAATTATCCGATCTTCTACCGAATATTTTTTCCAACTCATCCATTTGTACCTGCTTCTACCGGGACATGTATTGAATCAAGAATTTCTTCGATAATGGTTTCTGCTGTTTTCGTCAGTGATCCTTCAATCGAAAGAAAGATTCGGTGTCCCAGCACAAATGGGGTGACTGTTTTCACATCATCTGGCGTAACGTATGTACGTCCATTCAAAAAGGCTTTTCCTTGCGCTGCTTTCATAAGCGCCAAAGTTCCTCTAGGGCTGACACCTAGTTCGATGCTATTGTGCTCGCGGGTCTTTCTTACAATGGTTAAAAGATAATCTTCGATATCCGCTGAAATCTGCGTGCTATTTATCGCAGCCTTTAATTGTTCTATTTCTTGAATAGAAAATACTTGGGCAATAGGGTAGATTTTTTTATCGCCGCGATGAATTTGCATGATTTTCTTTTCATCCTCGTAATCAGGATAACCGACTTTTATTTTGATAAAGAATCGGTCCATTTGGGCAATAGGCAGTGAAAAGGTCCCTTGCTGGGATTCCACGGGATTTTGTGTGGCAATCACCATAAAGGGCTCTTCCAACGGTACGGTTATTCCATCGATGGTTACTTGCCTTTCTTCCATTACCTCCAATAAACTTGACTGGGTTCTAGGTGTTGCCCGGTTAATTTCATCCGCCAGAACGATATTTGCCATGATCGGCCCCGGCCGGAGCACAAACTCCTGCACCTTTGGATTAAAAAACTGAATCCCGGTTACATCGCTTGGAAGCACATCCGGGGTAAACTGGATTCTCGAAAACTTCCCGCCAATTGCGGCTGCAAAGCTTTTTGCAAGCATTGTTTTTCCTGTTCCAGGGACGCTTTCTAATAATATATGTCCATTAAATAAGACGGAAATGGCCAATAACTCCACTTCTAAATCCTTTCCTACGATTACCTTGCCTATCTCCTGCTTTAATTGGTCGATTTTCTCTGTAAGTCCCATTCTTTCATCCCCTTAGACACTATTTGTATGTATATGTCCTTTTATATTTTAGCAAATTTTTATACTTTTCCAAAACCTTTAACTAATCTAGGATAAAAGAGGAGAACCCAAATTGCTGAGTTCTCCTCTTGAAAAGCCATTAACTTCTAGGTTCTTTCAGGTATTGATACAAAACATCTCCGCCCCGCTGACCGATGCCGCGGAAATGCTTAAAATCGTTTCTCTTTACGAGAACCTCGCGAAATTCCATAAAATCTTCATTCTTAACGTAATACTCTGAGAGCTCCCCTGTCATAAGCCGATCCAAAATTTCTGTTATTTCTTCCTTCAATTGCTGCACCACCTTTACCATCTTTATTTTATCGTATATACCTTTCTCCAAGTCAACTTTGATAATCTCACACTCTACTATTGTAAGCGCTATCCATTCTTTTTCTTGAATTTGTAACATATAATCAATTATTCATGAGGAATTAACAAAATTGTCAAACAAAAGGCTTTACGAATTCAAGAAAGTAGTGCAAACTGTTATTTAAATGGATTTTATAGTTTTTAAGGTAGAGGAGAGAGACTAAATGAAAAAAGCAGAAGTAGGTAATATCATCGAATTCCGCGACGGCTTGCAAGGGATAGTAGAGAAGGTAAATGAAAATTCTGTCATAGTCGACCTAACACTTATGGATAATTACCGCGATTTAGAGTTGGATCAGCGTACAGTCGTCAACCATAAAAACTATAAGGTGGTAAAAGAAAGCGCTTTTTAATAGAATCTTAGAAAAGGCAGCCTGGGCTGCCTTTTCTAGTTTACTTTCCTTGCCCCGTTTCTTTCGCTATCTGCTTTAAAGATTTTACCTTACCATGGGGACTTTGATCCTGTTTCCTGACAGTCCATTCACGTTCATGCTGACTCTGCGATTTACTCATCTCTTTCACTCCTTTCTCAATTATTTTTTTCTTCTTTTGACAATCTAATCAATTTAATGGGTTAAAATGTTTTGTAATCATTTCCATGAATCGGTTGTGAGTTGAAACTCATGATAGTTTTTTGTTAAAGTATACTTTATTGATTATTAAAGGGGTTCACGAAAATGAAAAAACAATTCCTAAACATCCGTTTTATCGCCGGATTGATTATTGCACATGGACTGATCTATTTTTCCTTTCATGATAAAGCAATCTTTTGGTATATCTTTTCTGGATCATTGCTTGTGCTAATAGCGTACGCGATGTTTCAAGGTGATGTTGATGATGAGGCCCCCTTTTTCCAATATATTTTCCTGGGGGCTATCAGCGGACTCTTGTTATATTTTGTCTTTTGGCTGGGATTTCAAACCATCCAAAATCTTCATCTTCCGTTTGAAAAAGACATAAAAAAACTGTACCGCTGGTATGGACCAAAACTGTTTTGGCAGTATATTGCACTAGTTTTGGTTGCTGCGCCCGGAGAAGAAATTTTTTGGCGGGGCTTTATCCAAAAAAGTCTATTAGCTAACTTTAAACCGATTGTCAGCATTGGAATAGCCGCGTTGTTATTCGCCTCAGTCCATATTTATTCAGGCTCATTTATACTAGTCTTTGCTGCCTTAATTTCAGGTTTTTTCTGGGGTTTACTTTATTATTGGAAAAAGAGTATGCCGCTCGTCATTGTTTCACATATCATCTTTGATCTAATGATTTTTATCATACTACCGTTAAAATAAAGAAAGCAGCTGATAATTCTTCAGCTGCTTTCTTACTTTCGCTTACTTGGTGTAAATGGTTTCATCCACAATAAAATAAAAAACGACATACAAATATAGCCGAACAATGGATATAGATAGGAAAGGAGCGTACTATAATTCACTAGGCTTATGAGGTAAGAGACGGCAAAAATAGCAGTAACCGATACCATTGTCGAAACCGGTATGAACTGCTGCAGCTGTCGATCAAGTCCAAAGACATTTCCAATCACAGAAGTAAAAATCTCCCCATAAATAACAAGGACAAAAATCCAATAAAAGAATGGAGCCAGATTTTTCATAATAATTGCCATTGGAATATCATACAATTCTAAATTTGGAAGCATAATTAACGTAAAATGACTGCCGATTAAAATCAATGTTAATGCCAGTCCGCCAAGGATTCCCCCCCATTTGATTGTCCAGTCATCCTTAACCTCTGTGGCAACCGGGACTAGTACTGCCTGAGCTAAGCCCAGATTCAATGCTGCATAAGAAAAAGGAGCAATCACACTCTTCCAGCCATCCGCAGCATGGGGAATATACAAAAATTGTTCTAAAAAGTTCGGCATTTGCACGGATAAAAACATTAAAATTAAGCTGAAGGTGATCATCAATGGAACAACAAATGTATTAACAGCAAACAGACCTTTTGTTCCGACAAGCATCACAAGATAGGAAAGAAATATCGTTAAAAAAACGCCGATATTTCTTGGCAGTCCTAACTGTTCCTCAAAAACCGCACCCGCACCTGCGAGCATCACTGCGCTAACCCCGAGAAGCATTAATAGCATAAATAAATTAATGACACTGCCTGCCCATTTACCAAAAAGGTACTCATTAAATTCTTGGTACGATTTTGCCTCGATTTGAGCCGCCATCCTCATCATCTTCGACCCAATCATGACAAAGAGATAACCACTCATTAATATACTAATAAAGCCAAAGAAACCAAATCGTGAAAAAAATTCAACGATTTCTTTTCCTGTGGCGAATCCTGCTCCAACAACAGTTCCTACATAAACTGCCGCAATTTGAAAGGCTTGATTCCAATTCCTTTTCACATCATCTCCCCCTTATCATCAAATATATGAATAAGAGGACAAACAAAGACGAGCTTTTTGCTTAGATTTCCAACTATTACTACAAACAAAATCCTTGAAAGTCAAAAAAGGTCAGAGTATACTATGCACATAAGGTCAAATATAGTCAAAGTCAAAGCAACACACTAATAAGGAGGTTATTTTATGATGCTTTGTCAACGATGCAATCAAAATCAAGCTCAAGTTCAATTAACTTTGAATGTTAACGGGCAGCGGAATGATATGAAACTTTGCCATGATTGTTATTCAAAAGAAAAGCAAGCATTAGGTGCGGGCTTTGGAATGAAACTGAACCCATTCCAAGGATTCCCACTTGAAGATTTCTTCATGAATAAAAACTTTTCAGCGGATCAAAACATGAATAAACAATTTGCTCCGCAAAATGAACGTAAAACCGCACATGGCGGCTTTATTGATCAATTCGGACGGAACTTAACTAAACTAGCTAATGCAGGGTTAATTGATCCGGTAATTGGACGTGACGAGGAAGTCAACCGCGTTATTGAAATCCTAAATAGACGAAACAAAAATAATCCAGTACTAATCGGTGAACCAGGTGTAGGGAAAACAGCCATTGCCGAAGGTCTTGCCCAAAAAATTGCTGATGGAGATATCCCTGGCAAACTGCGAAATAAAGAAGTTTATTTATTAGATGTTGCTTCACTTGTTGCCAATACCGGAATTCGCGGTCAATTTGAGGAACGCATGAAACATTTAATCACGGAGGTGCAGGAGCGCAAAAATATAATCCTGTTCATCGATGAAATTCATCTGCTAGTTGGAGCTGGTTCCGCAGAAGGTTCCATGGATGCCGGAAATATTTTAAAGCCTGCCCTTGCCCGCGGTGAATTGCAGTTAGTCGGTGCCACAACCTTAAAGGAATACAGGCACATCGAAAAGGATGCCGCCTTAGAACGCCGCTTCCAGCCAGTACATGTCCAAGAACCAACTGCCGAGGCAGCGATTGAAATCTTAGAAGGCATTCAGAAGAAATACGAGGATTATCACGATGTCATTTATACAGATGAAGCAATCCAGGCTTGTGTAAACCTGTCACAGCGCTATATTCAAGACCGCTTCCTGCCGGACAAAGCGATTGACTTACTTGATGAAGCCGGTTCAAAATTGAATCTTACAGCTGATATCAAAAGTAATGAGCAGATTGAAGCACGCCTAAAGGAAATTGCTGCTGCTAAGGAAGAAGTCCTAAAAAATGAAGAGTATGAAAAGGCAGCAAAGCTGCGAGATGAAGAAGCAAAGCTTGAAAAAGCTTTAAATCATCTTCCAAGTTCAGAGAGACCAATTGTAACGGTTAGCCATATTCAGGAAATCATTGAACAAAAAACCGGAATCCCGGTTGGCAAACTACAGCAAGATGAACAACATAGAATGAAACATTTGGAAGAAAACCTAAACAAAAAGGTCATCGGCCAAGAAAAAGCTGTTCAAAAAACGGCAAAAGCAATCCGCCGCAGCCGTGCCGGCTTAAAAGCGAAGAACCGTCCAATCGGCTCATTCCTATTTGTCGGTCCGACAGGTGTCGGAAAAACCGAGTTATCGAAAACACTTGCGGAAGAATTATTTGGGACAAAGGATTCGATGATTCGCCTTGATATGAGCGAATACATGGAAAAACATAGTGTCGCTAAATTAATTGGTTCACCTCCCGGCTACATTGGTCATGATGAGGCAGGTCAACTTACTGAAAAAGTTCGTCGGAACCCTTATAGCATTATTTTACTGGACGAAATTGAAAAGGCGCATCCTGACGTCCAGCATATGTTCCTTCAAATTCTCGAAGACGGCCGTCTCACAGATAGCCAGGGAAGAATTGTAAGCTTTAAGGATACGGTCATCATAATGACCAGCAATGCCGGCATTGGCCACAAACCAGTTCATGTTGGCTTTGGCATAAGTGAAGCAGTTGAGGAAGCAAATATTCTCGATTCGCTCGGCAACTTCTTTAAGCCAGAATTTTTAAATCGTTTTGACAGTATTATTGAATTTAACGCACTCGCTAAAGAACATATTTTATATATTGTCGATTTAATGTTTGCAGATTTGAAGGAAACATTGGCAGAACAAAACATTGAATTAACAATCACAGCGGATGCAAAAGAAAAACTAGCTGAGCTTGGTTACCACCCTGCTTTTGGAGCACGCCCCCTTCGCAGAGTGATTCAAGAACAGCTTGAAGACAAAATCGCTGACTTTATCTTAGACCAGCCGGAAGTAACAAAGTTAGCCACAGTCGTTGAAGACGGGGAAATAAAAGTTGTTTTAGACATTGCAGTAACTGTTAAGTGATAATAAAGCGAAGCCACTAATGAAGCGGCTTCGCTTTTATTTTTTATTATAGCTTTTTATCGTCAACAGAATTTAGCCAATTCTCAATTTCACCGACAACTGATTCGACACAGCCATCTTCAAATGGTGAAATTAAATTTGCCGCTTCGGCAAGTTTGGTGAACGACATGCTGCCGCCTAGCTTACACAGCTTGACGTAATCTGCCCAAGCTTCTTCTTGATTCTCTCTTGAACGTTTCCAGAATTGGAAGGCGCAAATTTGTGCGAGTGTGTAATCAATATAATAAAACGGCGAATTAAATATATGCCCTTGGCGCTGCCAGAAGCCGCCCTTTTCTAAATATTCATTGCCATCATAATCTTTATGCGGCATATATTTTTTCTCAATTTCTCGCCATTGAAGCTTGCGCTCTTGCGGAGAAGCTGTTGGATTTTCATATACCCAATGCTGGAATTCATCAACTGAAACTCCATATGGCAAGAAAAGAAGCGCATCACTTAAGTGAGAAAACTTATATTTATCTGTATCCTCTTGGAAGAAAAGCTCCATCCACGGCCAGGTAAAAAACTCCATACTCATGGAATGAATTTCACATGCTTCGTAGGTTGGCCAGTAATATTCCGGAATTTCAAACTGACGGCTGGAATAAACCTGGAAGGCATGGCCTGCTTCATGGGTCAATACATCGATATCCCCTGAAGTTCCATTGAAATTGGAAAAGATAAACGGCGCTTTATAGTTTTCAATATACGTACAATATCCGCCGCCTGCTTTCCCTTTCTTGGCAACGAGGTCCATAAGGTTATTTTCCTGCATAAACCGGAAAAAGTCTCCCGTTTCCTTTGATAAGTCTTCATACATTTTTTGTCCGTTTTCAATAATCCATTCCGGACTTCCCTTTGGAGTTGCATTTCCAGTCTGAAAAACGAAGCCTTCATCATAATAGTTTAATTGGTCAAGGCCTAATCGTTCACACTGACGCTCTTTAAGCTTTGTCGCAATTGGTACAATAAAATCCTTCACCTGCTGGCGGAAATTAGCAACCATTTCGGCATTGTAATCCGTTCGCATCATTCGGTAATAACCAAGCTCAACAAAATTTTCAAACCCTAATTTTTGGGCTATTTCAGTTCTTACTTTGACAAGCTCATCATAAATTCGGTCAAGTTCTGCTTCATGCTCAGCAAAGAAACCAAATTTTGCCTCACTTGCACGCTTGCGCATTTCTCTATCTGTTGATTCGATAAACGGGTCGATTTGGGCAAGTGTCCGTTCTTCGCCTTCAAAATCAATTTTTGCCGATGCAACCAACTTCGTATATTCTGTTGATAAACGATTTTCCTTTTGCAATAAAGGAACGATTTCCGGTTTAAACGTCTTAAGCTGTCCTTCAGCTAGTGCGAAAAGCTGCTTGCCCCACTTTTCTTCTAACTCATTGCGGAATTTTGAATCAACTAGCGCTTGATAATAGTTGGTCACTAGCCCTTCAACCTCAGGTTGGAGTTCATCCATATAATCTTGTTCAGCTTTATAAAACTCGTCATTGGTATCAATCGAATGACGGGTATAACAAAGGTTAAACATCGTGCCAAGGTCATTTCTAAGCTCATTTACTAAATTCATTGCCTTACTTTGTTCCTCAACGGAAGCAGCATTTTTGAATTCTTCAATCGCGGCGTTAAACTTTGTTGTTATGTCATTAAGATTAGGACGTTCATATGTATAATTTTCAAAGGTCATTTATCTCTCTCCTATGTTAAAATTTTTTTAATATTCCAACCCCTTTTATTATACACTAACCACTACTATTCTTTACAATAAAAAAAATACGACCATTGGCCGTATTAAAATTTCCCCGCAGGCAGACCTAGTTTTTTCAATAGGTCAATCGCTTCTGTTTTTTCAGAATCTGTGAGGCTCGACATTAACCTATCGATTTGCGCTGCATGCTCCGGAAAAATATCCTGAATAAACTTTTTCCCCTCGTCCGTAATTTGTGCGTAGGTTACCCTTCGGTCGCTTGGACAGGCGACTCTTTTCAACAATCCTTTTTGTTCGAGCTTATCGACCACGTAAGTAATGCTTCCGCTCGCAAGCAATATCTTCCCGCCAATTTGCTGCATCGGCTGATCGCCTTTATGATAAAGCAGTTCTAAAACAGCAAATTCAGTTGGATTTAACCCATTAGCCTGAATAATCTTATTCACGTGTTCATTAATCGCTTTAAAAGCTCTTGAAAGGACAATAAACAACTTTAATGATTTAGTAATTGAATCATTTTCCATACAAAAACGCATCCTTTTAGGTTTAAATAATCATAATCTAGTTTACACTAAATTATCTCGATTTCAAAATTATTATAAAAAAAATTTCTACTCTTGTCAATTTATCTTGAAATAAAAGGAATATTTCAATAACATACTGCCCATATGGTATAAATTTCAATCCACTATAATTTAAATATTTCGAAATTAGAAACAAATATTTCTTATTCTAGCCATTAAGTAGTAAAATAGGAAAGAAATATTTAGATACTTTAATAAAGAAGGGATACCATGAGTCAACAAGCCGTATTGTCTGCGAATAAACCCCAGACCACCGAATCAACCATATATAAAATTCTTTTCATTATTGGCCTGTGCCATTTATTGAATGATGCTATTCAAGCCGTTGTGCCGGCGATGTTTCCTATTTTAGCTAAGTCCATGGGTTTAAGCTTCACCCAGCTCGGAATTATTGCTTTCTCGTTAAATATGGTCTCTTCTGTCATGCAGCCAATGGTCGGATTCTTTACTGACAAAAAGCCAATGCCCTATGCACTGCCAATCGGTCTCTCGTTTACTTTAGTCGGGATTCTTGGGTTAGGGTTTGCTTCAAGCTTTGGGATGATTGTCTTGTCTGTTCTATTTATTGGTCTCGGTTCCGCTGTCTTTCACCCTGAAGGCTCAAGGGTGGCTTATATGGCTGCCGGGAAGCGAAGAGGACTCGCTCAATCGATTTACCAAGTTGGGGGAAATACAGGCCAGGCGTTAGCCCCAGTGATTACTGCCCTGGTATTGGTTCCTCTTGGCCAAATTGGCGCATCCTGGTTTACGATTGTCGCCGCCCTCGCCGTGATTTTATTAATTTATATCGCCAATTGGTATAATCAGAGATTAATAACTTCTCCAAACTTATCAACGAAAAAGAAAGTTGGAGTTGAAAAGAAGAACGGTTTGTCTAAAGAGGTAAAAAATACATTAGCCCTGATTTTATTATTAATTTTTGCAAGAACTTGGTACACTTCGGGAATGACCAACTTTTACACCTTTTATGCGATTAAAGAATATGCACTTTCGATTAAAGAATCTCAGGTCTTTTTGTTCGCATTTTTGGTATCCGGGGCCATCGGGACATTTTTCGGAGGTCCACTGGCAGATCGATTTGGAAAGAAAAACATCATTTCCTTTTCAATGTTGGCTACCGTTCCTTTTTCGATTCTTATTCCTTATGTACCGCCAACAATAGCCTTTATCTTCCTTATTCTTACCGGATTTATTTTAATGACCAGTTTTTCTGTTACGGTTGTGTATGCTCAGGAACTAGTGCCAGGGAAAATTGGAACAATGTCAGGTTTGACTGTAGGGCTTGCGTTTGGCATGGGGGCAATTGGCTCCGTCGGTCTCGGCTATATTGCCGACTGGATTGGTTTACAGTCGATGATCACCTGGCTCGGGGTGCTGCCGCTGCTTGGTCTAATCGCCTTCCTTCTTCCTTCTGATCACAAGGTTTGGGAGTGGAATCAAATAAAATAAGGATGACCCTGGGGGCCATCCTTATTTTATTTCTTGGATTTTACGAAATAATTCCGATTTTTCTTCATCAGAAAGCATTCTTTCTGCCATTGGGAATAACACATTTTCCTCTTTAGAGAAATGCTCGGTTAAGATTAAGTAGGCATTTTGAATTAATTCAGCTGATTTCTTTTTTTCATCAGTCGCCCCTTGACCAACCTCCGTTTTTGCTAAGAAAGCACCAATATTTGCTTTCGCTTGATCATGTTCATACTCCATAACCGCAATCGGTCCAGAAGTGGTACCTATATAGACGCCCATCATTGGGAAAAGAACTCCCTCTTCTCTTTCTGAATGCGGGTCAAGAGCCGCCTTAAATGCTTTAACCTTCACAATTAATTCGTTAAAGTTATTTTCAACATCTAATTCTTGATCAATTTGTTGTGTTAAGCCGTATAATTCTTCTAATTGTCCTAATAATGGAGGATGTTCACTTTTTAATTGTTTTAGCCCTTCACTTAATTCAGCTTGGGGCATGTCCCCAAAACCACTCATGCAGCCACTCATCATCATTCACCTCATACATCATTTAATGCCTCAAGTATAAAAGGAACCATCATTTAATGTAGTGACATAGGTCACATTCATCGGTAATTGTTAAAAGCTTGCTTCAAATATGTCCATTTTATGAAAGCGTTTAATTTTTTGAAAAATTTTAACATTTATCACTCAAAAATGTTTAAAAGTTTCATATAATATAGATAAACCATTTAAGGGAGGGCAAAAACATGAAAACCCCAAATTACCATGACTTTTATCCAAAGGAATTAATAGCAATTGGTGCAAATGATTTAATAACATTAAAAGAATCCGATACTTACAATCCAAATTCACCTTCTACCCATTGGCTCATTGCTGTAGAAGGGGTACAACTCCCGCAGTCAAAAATTTATTATCATTGGAAAGTGAGTGTTTATCCCGCTAACAGTGAAGGCGATTTTAATTGGCAAAAGCCATTTTATTGTTCAGCACCTATGAAATTAATCGATCATGCTATCGAACTTGCTTCTTCATTAGCAGCATCAAGCATAAAAGATGAACTTACCTCAGCTGCCCTATTAGAGAAAATAAGCTAACTCCTAAAATACTTACCTTCTGCTTCACCTTCTTTTTACCCTCACTTGTGAAAAAACCTACATATAGTGATATTATTCTTTTATAAAAAAATGCTGCTCGCGTATGGCAAGCAGCATTTTTTTAAGTTAAGCTAACCGGAAGACAATTCCATGTCCGCCTTTTGGATATTCCCACTTGATGTTTTGGTATGGGCACCCGATACGGCAGCTGCCGCATTCGTGGCAGCCTTCATAGCCGACCTGCATCCGGGTGCCCTCCCACTTATACACTTCCGCCGGGCAAAATACTGTACAAATTTTATCGGGACATTGTGTCATGCAGACATCATGATCAAGTACGGTCAAATGGGATTTTGTATCACACTTAAACCTTAGAAGATATTGTTTTTCCTCAATATTCTTCGTTGACATTATTTCACCGCCTTCCAAGCACGATATAAATCTTGCAGCACTCGAAGCGTTCCTTTTTCTGCTGTTACACTCTTCATGATTTGTTTTTGCTTTTCGCGTTTTGGCGTTCCATCAACGGTAAAGAATTTACTCATTGCTTTATTCATCATCGGCACGTAGTCATTAAAGTATTGTGGATACTTCTCAAACGTATGGGCCGCATCTTTATATTTCTCTAAATCTTTAATAATAAAGCTATCAAAAAGCTTCTCACGATAGATATTTAAACTTGATTCACTAAAGTCTTCCCGATGTTTAGCCTCAAGGATCGATTCAGCAGCTAAAAGGCCGGAGTGCATCGCCATGTTCGAACCTTCACGATGGATGGCGTTAACAAGCTGGGCCGCATCGCCAATAATAATAACGCCATTGCCTGCCACCTTCGGAACCGAGCGGTAACCGCCTTCTGGAATCAAGTGGGCAAGATACTCAGCTGATTCCCCGCCCGCAATCAATGGTTTGACCATTGGGTGATTTTTCAAGTAGTCAAGAAGCTCATATGGCTTCAATTTCGCTTTAATCATACTTGAAAGCGTTGTTCCTACCCCGATATTCAAGCTTTCTTTATTCGTATACAGGAAGGCGGTGCCAAGATTTCCTTTTGTTGAATCACCAAAAATCTCAATCGTACAGCCTTGGTTATCTTCTACGTTAAAGCGGTCATTAATTTTTTCTTTTGGCAGATTGATAACTTCCATAACCGTTAAGGCTACTTCATCTGGACGGAATTCTTTATGGAAGCCTAATTGTTTCGAGAGGAGTGAGTTAACCCCGTCGGCAAGGACGACAACATCTGCATAAACATCTCCGTCCGGGCGGTCTGTACGGACTCCTACTACCTTTCCGTTTTCAACAATACATTCAGTGACAACGGTTTCGTTGATCAAAAGGGCTCCAGCATCGACTGCCTTTTTCGCAAACCACTGGTCAAACTGCGCTCGAAGTACGGTAAAGTTATTATATGGTTCCGTTGCCCATTCCAGACCTTTATAGCCAAATTGTACGACAGATTCTTTATCCATCATCCAGAAACGCTGTTCAATGACGGGTCTTTCAAGCGGAGCTTCCTTCCAAAACTCAGGGACCAACTCTTCCATTTGCTTACGGTATAATACCCCGCCCATTACGTTTTTAGCCCCGGGGTATTCCCCTCTTTCAATAAGCAAAACGTTTAGCCCATTCTTTGCACAAGTGAGGGCACAAGAGGTGCCTGCAGGGCCTGCCCCAACAACGATTACGTCAAATTTTTCAGGCATAGCTTATTTCACCGCCTTTTTCGGTCCTTAGCTGCTTAAATTGCTCGATTAGTTTTGGGACGATTTCCATTGCGTCTCCGACAATTCCATATGTGGCGACATCAAAGATCGGTGCATTCGGATCTTTATTGATGGCGATGATAAACTCAGAGTTTTTCATGCCGACCACATGCTGGATTGCACCTGATATCCCAATCGCAAAATAGATTTTTGGTGTTACTGTTTCACCTGTTTGGCCTATTTGCTGCTCATGCGGCAGCCAGCCTGCTTCGACAACGTCACGTGTACCGCCGACACTCGCTCCAATCGTATCTGCTAGTTCATGAATGAGCTGGAAGTTTTGCAAATCCCCCATTCCCTTACCGCCGCAGACAATCACATGGGCATCAGCCAAATTGGCTTTTTTTGTTACATCATTCACAATTCGGAGCACTTTAGTGCGCATATCTTCTTCTTGCAATGATATTTTCTCTTCAATAATTTTGCCTAGTCTTGCAGTATCCGGTTCTAATGCCTTCATGACCTTTGGTCTGACTGTGGCCATTTGCGGACGATGCTTCTTACAAAGAATGGTTGCCATAATATTACCGCCAAAGGCAGGCCGGCTTGCCTCTAATAATCTATTATCTACATCCACGTCCAGCATCGTTGTATCTGCTGTTAAACCGGTATTTAAATCGGTTGCGACGGCACTTGCTAGGTCTTTCCCGTTTGGTGTCGCTCCGTAAAGGATAATTTCTGGTTTGTATTTTTCCGCTAGGAGCATAACGCCTTTCATATAGGACTCTGTCCGATAATTATTTAATACTGGATGGTCGACCATGTATACTTGATCAGCACCATAAGCAATCACTTGATTGGCTAATGATTTAATTTCACTGCCTAATAAAAATCCCGATAGCGGAACTTGTAATTTATCTGCCAGCTTCCTGCCAGCTCCAAGCAATTCTAGGGAAACACCTTCGATTTTCCCATCGTTTTGTTCGATGAATATCCAGACTCCACGATAATCGTCTAGATTCATGTAAACCCCTCCCTGCGAGACAAGATTAATCTTTATTATTTAGATGACTGGATTGTTAACAGGTCCTTTTTCTCCATCAGGACTTCCATAAGCTGGCTAACCTGCTCATCAGAAGAACCCTCAAGCCGTATGCCGCCTTCTGGCCGTGGAGGTGTAAACATTTTACCAACGATGGTTGGTGAACCTTTTAGTCCAAGCTGCGCGCGTTCAACATTTTCAAGATCACTTACTGCCCAGATTACCGGCTCATATCTTGCTGCTTTAATCATGTTTGGCATTGGTGAATATTCGATATCATTAATTTCTTTTTCAACAGTTAATAAACAAGGCAGTTCAGACTGAATTAATTCATAGCCGCTGGTCAATTTCCGTTTAATTAAAACAGTTTTTTCCTGCTGATTAACTTCCGAAACTTCGATTACATTGGTAACCGGGGGAATATCCATCCTTCTTGCGATACCCGGTCCAACCTGTCCGGTATCCCCATCAATGGCATGTTTCCCGCAAATAACCATGTCCACGGGAAGATCTTTACTAATTCTCTCCAGTGCTTTAGATAGGGCATAACTCGTTGCAAGTGTATCTGCGCCAGCAAAAGCACGGTCAGAAATTAAATAACCTCTATCTGCACCTATTTCAATGCTCTTTTTAATAACAGCCGTTGCTTGCGGCGGTCCCATCGACAAAACCGAAATCGTACCGCCTGTCTTTTCCTTGATTTTTACGGCCTCTTGAACAGCATGGGCATCGTAAGGGTTCAAGATAGCTGGCGCACTTCGGCGGTCGAGTGTGTTAGTTTTTGGATTAATTTTAATGATTTTTGTATCGGGTACTTGTTTGACACATACGACAATGTGCATGTAGGACTTTCCCTCCTCCATTTAATCGCTAGATTGTTGAAAGCGTTTGCTCCCTTTGGTTATAAAAAATGCTTTTATTAACGATATATGAATCGCAACACAAGCATAGTACCAAACAATGTTCGTTTTCTTTTTTTCTTTTGGCTGTGTTAAAAGTGAATGTTGATTTCCGTTCCAGGCGCTTCGCTTTCCGCGGGGCGGGCGGTGAGCCTCCTCGGCGCTATAGCGCCTGCGGGGTCTCACCTGTCCCGCTGCTCCCGCAGGAGTCTCGCGCCTTCCACTCCAATCAACATTGTACTCAAAATCAACAATGTTCTTTAACACATCCTTTCTTGTAAATAAAACTAGGAAAACTTAAATCAATTCAATAAACTCTGTGCCGTTTCTATGTAGTGGTTTAATAAAAAAAATGAAGTGGATGCAATGATTCGTTGAAGTGAAAAAATATAAAGTTCATCGCAATGTTAAATTTCAGGAAAATAGTACTAATATAACTATAAGAAATATTGAAATTTAAACAATGATAAAAATCACAGTTTGTTTATTATTGTAGAAATACATGATTAGGTGCGGGAAGATTATTTGGTGTTTGCTTCGCCTCTGAGGAGTTTGTGAAAGAATACTCTATGGAAATTAAGTTGTTTTCAAAAAGTGCCGGAAGGCCTTCCTAACAGTTTAATTTTAATCCGGTAACAGAAAAATAGAAGACCTTCATTATCGTTACTTTAAACAGGACAGGTGGCAATTATTAAACCATTTTCATTATCATTAAACTAATACCTTAGGCCACACCATCATCATTTGTTTAAAGGCAATTTTCACTTCTTCATTGGGTCTTGAAGCTTGTCCCATAAACCTATGGTATTTATTAATTAATTCGTCTAGTTCTTGGCTGTATTTTATCGTTTCTTCACTCGTATAGCCCAATGTTGTTGCACTATTAATCATTAATTCCCTTTTAACCTTTATCTCCTCAATCATTTCAGATTGACTATTACTATACGTATACAATGTGATCCTCCTACTCATTACACTCTTACTATCCACCTGTTAGAAAAGTAGACTACTTGAAGAATTATGCCAAGAATTTATCTAAATGTAAACACTTTCGCAAAAGTAGACAAAACATTCTATTTCTTTCGTTTTTCGACAAATTCCTTTTGTTTTTTCTTGGATTTACGACAAATTCCACATTGATTATTTACAGATAATTAAAAAAACTGACCGCACAAGCTGGCAGCCAGTTTTTTCTTATTAATATACTTCTTCCTTTTCGTAAATCGGCACCCAGCCTTCAGTCGTGACAAAAATTCTAACGGCGACCACTTTCCTGTCTTCTTCAAGTGTGAAGTAATGCCTAGTATTTTCAGGAACTGAAATCAAATCTCCCGGGTTTAGATGGACTTCGAAAAACTCACCATCTTTTCCCTGGATAACAAATACACCGTGACCGCTCACAATAAAGCGGACTTCATCATCTGTGTGATGATGCTCATTTTTAAAATTGGTAAGTAATCCATCAAGATTTGGTGTATTTTCAGATAACGAGATAACATCTTGAGCCTTATAGCCGCGTCTTGCAGAGATATCGGCGATTTCTGCCGCGAAAGCCTGTAAGATTGCTTCTTTTTCTTCATCACTCAACAAATACTTTTCAACAAGTGTTCCAGGCAGTTTGGAGATATCCCAATTTTCATAAATAACTTCCTGTGACTCTAGAAAGCTTGCTACTGCCTCTTGTTCATGAATTTGCTCTTCACTAGTTTGAAATGTAATATACGCCATCGTTTCTCTCTCCTTATTTGTTCAGCTCCAACGCCTAGGCGCTTCCGCTTTTCTATTTGTCTAGCTCCAGCGCCTAGGGGCTCGGGTCATAAGCCAATCCGTCAAGAAGGTTAAAAAACAACCTTCTCGCCGGCTCGTCTTATGCCTGTCACCCCTGAGTACTAAGGAAAGCTCCTTAGAATAATCCTCGCAGGAACAAGCTGTGCTTGTTCCGAAGGCGCTTCCGCTTTTCTATTTAGACTACTTTAAATAATTGATATGGCTTGTGTTCTAGTAAACGTAATTGGTAGCGGAATAAAAATTCTGATGCTTCAAGGATCTTTTTCGCCTCGAAAGCATTTCTTCCCCATACCGTAATGCCATGGTTTCTAATTAAAACGGCTCCAGTATCTCCAGAAACATGTTCAGAAAAGGCATGCGCAAGTGTCGGAATATGGGCATAGTTGCGAATGATTGGGATTTTGAGGACAGCCTCTTCTTCCCACTTATCAAAGGCCTTAATCAGCTCCTGCCCCTTAAAGGTCACCTCACCATTGTCACCATACACTTCCGAAATGACGTTATTATCAATCGTATGGACATGGAGACTGCAGCCTGCATTGGTCTTGCGATAAATCTCAACATGAAGAAGTGTTTCAGCGGATGGCTTTAATTGCGTTTCTTCAACAGCACGGCCGAATTCGTCCACAAGGAGAAAATCCTCGGCTGTACGCTTGCGTTTGTCCTTGCCACTTGCCGTCACCAAAAATCGCAGCGGATGATCACTTACTTTAATCGCAAGGTTGCCGCTTGTTCCCATAAACCAGTCCCGCTTTGCCAGCTCATCCTTTACATCAGCTAATTCAGTCCATCTTTCCTCTAGCATGTCAGCTCACCTGCCCCAATTCTTTTCTTGATTTCATTGATACAATCAAAGAATGTAGTAAACCCTTGATGGTTAATCCCCCATTCCCCGCACTTTTCCAACAGTAAATCACGAGCCAGCACAAAATCGGCATGTTTAGCAGCCTCAAGATCGGTTACTGAATCGCCAATGACGATTTTGAAGCTGTCTTCACTGTGATTTAGTTCTCGAATGATACTTGGCTTGCAGCAGCCGCAATCATTTTTACACAATGAATCGCATTCATAAGGCCAAAGAATCTTAATTGTCTCTCCCGAAAAATCAGATTCATTACAGTAAATCCCAGCAAACGGGGAATAATCTGCTAAAATCGGCTGAAGGAAAAAGTCGATACCGCCGCTGACAATATATAAAGGGATCCCTTCCTGCCGTGCAAATTCAACAAACTCTTTGAATCCTGGACGAATCCTGGCATTTTCAATCGCAAACGCAGTAATTTCTTCCTTCAAGTTACTTGGTAAAAGCGAAAATAATTTTCCTACGCCCTCATTAATCGACATCTGGCGGGAAAGGATTTGATCTTTAATCGCCACCCATTCTGGAGGGGCAAATTTTTTCATAATGGCAATGATGTTATCACTTTCGGTTACGGTTCCGTCAAAATCACAATAAATTACCGGATTTGTCATTTAGGCAGTCACCTCGGCATTTCCCCATAGCTGGAGCGCCTTTTTTAGCTCAGCGTACTGTTCAGCCCCCTCAACTAGGAGTTTTCCTTGGAGATTGGTTTCAATTGCCTGCCGGAATGCCAGGCCGCCGCCGCGAGCCCCGTCTGGATGACCATGGACTCCTCCACCTGCGTTAATCACAGAATCGATTCCGAAATCACGGATTAACAATGGTACTAATCCCGGATGAATGCCCGCTGAAGGAACAGGAAATGACTTTTTAAATACGTCTTCCTTCGTCAACTCACTCGCAATCGAGAGTGCCGATGCTTGCTCCAGGGCTACTGTTCCATACGGCGATGGGAACAATGATAAATCTGCACCTGCATAACGGAGTAGCTTGCCAAGGAGCAAGGAGTGTGCCAATCCATATTCGCGAGAGGAAGTGAATGCACCGCTTACTGCAGGATGTGCCATCAGCGGTAAAGCAATTTCATCATCCTCTCTTAATTCTTGCAGGACATCGAGGCCGTAGGCAAACACATTAAACAGTAGGAGGTCGGCACCAAGTTCTGCAGCCTTTCTTGCTTTATCCCGTAACTGTGTTGTTCTGCCGGTTAGGTTTACTGCGTATAGGGTACGATGTCCAGTTTGTTCTTGAACTTCTCGCAGCGCTTGTTTCCCGGCAGTAATTCTTTTTTCAAATGGGCTCAGCTCATTTTCAAAAAGGATTTCATCATCCTTTACTAAGTCAACTCCCCCAAGGGCTTGCTGTTGGAGCTGACGCGCCAAAAAGGTAATGTCTTTTCCGAGCACACCCTTAAAAATGCTCATTAACAGCGGGCGGTCAAACACATTTATTTTTTCACGGAGACCTTCAATGCCCAATCTTGGTCCCGGGAACAGACCCTTTAATCCGTCATCAAACTGCAAATCTAGCAGTTTGATTTTTCCATCCAAAGAAAGTTTTCCGAAGACAGTTGTTAAGATAGCAGGAAGATCGTTGGAAAAATTAATCGTTGGATAGGCAATCCGAATAAGGGATTGATCCACATAGTTAGAAGGTAATCCCTCAATCGAAACAACTCTGCCTTTATGCTTGCGGAGCTGATTTTGCTCTAATTCAGGCAAATTGGTCCAGGAACCAACCGTTAAACCAAGTGCAATTTCTTCGGCTTTTTTTTCTGGATTTTTTTCATCATGTAAGAGGTATGTTGCGATTAATTCAGACATTTTTTTCAAACTTCCTTTCGATAAAACATAAAAAAACCTCTTCAAATAAGAAGAGGTTAGCATGACAAACTAACATCTTCTCATCTTTCAGCTTGTCGCTGCAAGATTTAGCACCGTGCTTAACTATGGTTAAGTCGGTTGCCGGGCTTCATCGGGCTTTTCCCTCCGCCTGCTCTTGATAAGAAAACGATTCGTATTTATTCACTTTTTAAAGTTGCTTAACTTATTTTGGATTATCCCAAGAAAAAAATAAAATGTCAACCTATTTTTTAAATATTTCTAAACGACTTATTCTTCTGATAGCTTCTGTTAACCGTTCCTCTGATGATAATAAACCAACACGGACATAGCCCTCGCCAAAATCTCCAAAGCCAATCCCCGGTCCTACCATGATATGTGCTTGATCAAGAAGAATGGTTGAAAATTCCTCAGATGAATACCCATCCGGAACCTTAAGCCAGGCAAAAAATGAGCCTTTTGGGGCGGTGACATTCCAACCAAGCGAATGAAGACCAGTAATTAAAACGTTGCGCCTCCGTTCGTACAGTTCATTTAGTTCGTTCACACAATCCTGGGGACCCGTCAATGCAACCGCAGCGGCCTCTTGTACCGCTCCAAATAAACTGACGTAAAGATGGTCCTGCAAAAGTTCAATCGCGGAAATGACACTCTCATTCCCCACTGCAAATCCAACTCTCCAGCCCGCCATATTATAGGTTTTCGATAGCGTGTAGATTTCAATTCCCACTTCTTTCGCACCGTCTGCTTGTAAAAAGCTAATTGGTTTAACGCCGTCAAATCCAATCGCACCATAAGCAAAATCATGGACTACGCAAATATCATTTTCACGGGCCAGATTGATAGTTTCTGCAAAGAACTCCTCACTCGCGGTTGCACCGGTAGGATTATTCGGGTAATTGAGAAACATTAATTTTGCTTTTGATAAAGCAGTTGAATCTAGTTCTTGATAATCCGGTAAGAAACCATTTTCTTCTCGTAACGGCATGGTAACCATTTCCGCCTTTGCAAGCGCAACACCCGACCAATAATCAGGATAACCTGGGTCGGGAACGAGGATGGTATCGCCTGGGTTTAATAAACACTGAGGAATCTCAACCAGCCCCGCTTTACCGCCAAATAATATTGCCACCTCTTTGTCGGCATCAATGGTCACACCATATTCTCTTAGATAAAAATCTGCTGCCGCTTGTTTTAAGTAACTAAATCCTTGAAAAGGCGAATATTTATGGTTGAGCGGATTGGCTGCTGCTTCCTGAAGCTTTGCGACAATATGCGGCGGTGTCGGCTGATCTGGATTGCCTTGTCCTAAGTTAATCACATCATGGCCCGCGGCTATATATTCGCCAACTTTTTTAACAAGACCGGCAAAAAATTGTTTTGGTAGACTATTCAAAAGTTCCGATGGCGGAAACTGCTTCATCGTTCTCACCTGCTTTTTTATTTTCAAATTATTGTTGAATTTCTAGTGACAAATGTTATAACTTTTATATTAGCTTGTAAAGGGAAAATTTCAAAAGCAGTGAAGATTCATGAAATTAAAGATTTCTTAACGTTACCTTTTGGACGGATTGGTTTGTGGATTGAATAAAAAATATTGACACCCATTACTTAATCTTGTTATAGTTTTTATCAGATTGAAAAAACTGAAAACTTTATTTACTCTTATCATGAGCTGGCTGAGGGATTGGCCCTTTGAAGCCCAGCAACCGACCGGAAAACCATTATGAAATGGGGCGCCTATTCGCGCCGGGGAAGGATCCCCTAACAGGCACGGTGCTAATTCCAACAGAAGGATTGTCTTTCTGAGAGATAAGAGGTGCGAAGAATCACCGTCTTCTAGCCTCTTTCAGATGAGAAAGAGGCTTTTTTAGTGCCGAAATACGCACGGATAAGCCTCCACTAATTAGGAGGAATTTTAGAAATGAGTCTATTAAAGCAAACAACTTATCAGCCATTAACCGAAACTACCGCCACAGAGTTGGCATTAGCATTAAACCTTTTTTCTGATAACCCTGAACTTTCCTGTAAGGAGATTGGTGATGGGAATCTTAATTTAGTTTTTCATATTGTCGACGAAAAGAACGGAAAAGGTGTAATCATCAAACAAGCTCTTCCATATGCCAAAGTCGTGGGTGAAAGCTGGCCATTGACACTTAAAAGGGCAAAGATTGAAGCAGATGCCCTGATAATTTTTGGTTCTATTGCACCAAAGTATGTTCCAGAGGTTTACTATACTAATGATGTGCTGGCAGTGACCGTCATGGAAGACCTCTCCCATCTTTTAATTGCGAGAAAGGGATTCATAAAAGGCGAAACTTACCCGCTTCTATCCCAACATCTGGGTGAATATCTGGCGAAAACACTATTTTTCACATCGGATTATGGATTAGGTCCGTCTTTAAAAAAAGAAAAGGTTCAACAGTTTATCAATCCAGAGCTTTGCAAAATCACCGAGGATTTAATTTTCAACGATCCCTTCTTTGATGCAGAGACCAACGAATTCGAGGCCGGCTTACGTACTACAGTCGAAGCCCTTTGGAAAGATGAAGAACTGAAATTTCATGTGAACGTATTGAAAAAAAGCTTCCTAACAGAAGCAGAAGTTCTTCTTCATGGAGATTTGCATACTGGAAGTGTTTTTGCCAATGATTCGGAAACAAAAGTTATTGACCCTGAATTCGCGTTTTATGGTCCCGCTGGATTTGATATTGGCCAGGTATTTGCGAATCTCCTTTTCCAAGTCATAGTGAACGAGCATAACCAAGTTCTCTTTATCAATCATCTTGAAACAGTGTGGAATGTATTTGAAGAACAATACAAGCACCTTTGGAATACTGAAAATAAGGAAAATTTAGCGCAAACCTCCACATTCTTAAACTACAATTTAGCTAAGTTTTTCGATGATGCTCTTGGTTTTACTGGCTGTGAGTTAATCAGAAGAACAATTGGGCTTGCACATGTTGCCGATTTAGACAGCATTGAAGAGGAGCAAACTAGATTAGCTGCCAAACGTAAAACGTTGGAACTTGGGGGAATCCTAATCAAACAGAGGAAAGAAATCAAAAATCTTGGAGCTTTCATAAATTTGGTTAAAGAAGTACTTAAAAAGTAAAAAGCAATCCGAGCTTGTTCGGACTGCTCTTTACTTAGGTATCATTCACATTGATATCGTCAAGAGGGAGGGTGATCCGAAAAATCGTCCCTTTCCCTTCTTCACTTTCAACGTTAATGGTTCCTTTATGCTCTGCAATGATGCGAAAGCTAACCATTAAGCCAAGACCGGTACCTTGGTCTTTAGTCGTATAAAATGGTTCACCCAGCTTATTGATAATTTCTTTCGGTATTCCCATCCCTTCATCCTCAATCGAAATACTCATTCGATTGGCCATTTTCTTAATGGTAATGGTAATATTCCCGCCTTCTTGCATAACCTCGATAGCATTTTTGATTAAATTGATAAAGACTTTTTTCAACTGATTTGGTTCACAAAATATAGGCGGAAGCTGTTCATCATAATTTGTAACAAATTGAACATTGTGAAGGACTGCTTGTGCAGTCAACAAGTCGACTGTTTCCTTCATGATTTGATTTATTTCCTTTTCTTCATACCTAGTTGCCTGCGGTTTAGCAAGCATCAAAAATTCGTTGATAATTGAATCAATTCGCTGAAGCTCCGAAGTAATAACCTGATAATACATCGAATGCTCTTTCATAATACTGCCCTCAAGTAATTGAATGAAACCTTTTAAAGCGGTCATCGGATTACGTATTTCATGGGCAATTCCTGCCGCTAGTTCGCCAATCACATTTAAGGTATCTGATTTTCGCAGATGCTCCTGCATCTCGATTGTTTCCGAAATATCCTTAAAAACAGTAAAATTCAACCCCTCAACGATTTCCGCTTTTGAGGAATATTCAAAATACGTCTTTTTACTGTCCACTTTTTCAACAATGATTATAGAGGTACTCTGCCCATCAATGAGAGCCTGTTCAAAATGTTTTATTATTTCCTGTGTATTGCTTTCATGATGGGTATATAAATCGTATAATCGCAGTCCGATTAATTCTTCCTTTGGGAGGCTAAGCATTTTTTCACCAGCCAAATTAATATCAACGATACGATGCTGATTGTCCCATAAGATAAGTCCATCGATGGAATCTTCAAAAATCCGTCTGTATCTTTGTTCGCTCTTCTGCAAATCAGTTTCCATCTTCTGCTTTTCACTAATTTCTAGAGGTAAAGCGTTTTCCTGTTTGATCTGCTTCTCCACCTATAGCCACCCCGCGAACACAAATAATCTTGCAATAGTATTAGACATATATTCTACATCGAACGAGCAAAACCCTTTTCGTATGGTAAGCAAATTTTTAATGACCATAACCGTAAAAATGCAAAAACGCAAAGCACTTTGTGTGCTTTACGTTTTTGCATTATCTATAACATAGGGTTTTCATGCTTCGCTTTTAAACGCTGCC
Source organism: Neobacillus sp. NPDC058068 (assembly GCF_042885335.1). Taxonomy (NCBI): domain Bacteria; kingdom Bacillati; phylum Bacillota; class Bacilli; order Caryophanales; family Bacillaceae; genus Neobacillus; species Neobacillus sp. NPDC058068. Next base: position 170,801 of record NZ_JBHVSI010000002.1, read on the forward strand.
ATCTTTTTTCTACTTCTTCTTCAAACTCTTCTAAAATAGGTTTGTTTTCATCTTTTAATAGATGTTTTGTTTTACCCATATATTTTAACCAATCAGAAAGTGAAATCCGTTTGTTCTTTTCTTCTGGATTGTAGGTAATCGTTGTTTCCCCTTGCTCCACTTCATAAAGCGGGAAGAAACAGGAATTTACCGCAGCTTCGACAATCGTTGTACCGAACCGGTCGTCCGATTTCCAGTTTAAAGGACAAGCGATTAAGAGTTTCCCGTACACAGGTCCTACATTTTGCGCATACCACTGTGCTTTTGCACCCTTTTTCACCAAGTCTTGCGGGAAGGCTTCCGAACCAGTAAAGACATACGGTATATTGGTTGCAGCCATGATTTGTGCTGTATCCTTATGGTGGAAGGCTTTACCGCGCTGTGTTTTTCCAACACCGGAGGTACTGGTCATATGCCCAAGTGGCGTCGAATAGGACATTTGTGAACCTGTATTCATATAACCTTCGTTATCATATTCAAGCATAATTAATTTATGTCCGCGAAGAGCCGTACCAATTGCCGAACCCATTCCGATATCCATTCCGCCGTCACCAGTAATCATTACAAATGTAGCATCGTCAGCTACCTCGATTTCACCACGGCGCTTCAGTTCCATAAAGGCTTCAAGCGTGCCGGATAATGTGGCAGCACCGTTTTGGAACAAATTATGAATCATTGTTTGCTTATGTGAAGTGTTTGGATAGCCAGTCGTTGTAACATAAGCACAGCCAGTTTGGAATAAGGTAACAACATCGCCTTCGATGCCTTTAAAGAATAATTCCAGACCAGCGAATATTCCGCATCCAGGACATGCGCCGTGACCTGAGGCAATTCGTTTCGGTTTCCCTGTAAGCGCACGGAGTGGCGGTATTTTCACCTTTAATTTATTCGTTTCTTCATCCATTTTCACATCAATTAAGCCAGTTTTGAATGCATCCCCATGTTGTGGTAAAATGACCGGCTTCAGAATTTTCTCCGGATCACCCGGAACATGGCCATAGTAATCAAACGGCTTTTCAGCTCTTCCTTTATCCATAGCGTCAATGACCATATCAAAGAAAGCTTGCGCATCAGTTGCATAAAAATCCTTACCGCCGAGACCAAAGACACGGCTTAAGACAATGGTTTGATTTTCTTTATCATCTTGAAGAGCCGACTTCACTTCATGGGTTAAGTTAGGACCATTTGCACCGTATGAATCAGCACGTTCCCCCACCAACAATGCTTTCACATTTTTTAGGGCCTCGCGGATTTCCTTTGCCGGAAATGGACGGATGATATTCGGACTGATTACGCCTGCTTTAATCCCTTTTGCACGAAGCTGGTCAACAACATCTTTAGCCGATTCGGCGGCAGAGTTTAATAAGAATAAAGCCACATCAGCATCTTCCATTTTATATAAATCAAGAACAGGATATTCTCGGCCGGAAAGCTTGGCGTATTCGGCAGCAACTTCTCTAAATACCTCACCGGCATTGTAGATTGCTTCTGACTGTTGGAAATGATTGTTGATGAAATCATCGCCGCTCATATGGGCACCAATCGTTACTGGTTTTTGCGGATCTCTGATAAAATTGTAATCAGTTGGGCACTCGCCAACAAATTGCTGTACCACTCTTCGGTCTTTAAAGTATTCCACCCGCCTTTTTTGGTGAGAGGTAAAGAAGCCATCGTAGGCCACAATAACTGGCAGTCTTACTTTAGAATGCTCGGCAATTTTCAATGCCATGATGTTCAGATCGTAAACGGCTTGCGGCGTCTTAGCTGTTAAAATAACCCATCCTGTATTCAAGGCATAATAAAGGTCGGAGTGATCTCCCCTAATATCAAGCGGTCCGCTGACAGAACGAGTTACAAGGTTCATGACCATTGGAAAACGAGTTCCCGATTGTACTGGCATCTGTTCTATCATATATAAGAACCCATTTGCACTTGTGGCATTAATCACCCGTGCCCCTGTCGCGGCGGCACCATAACAAATGCCTGCTGAACCATGTTCGCCGTCTGCCGGTATCAATTTAATATCGTGTTCCCCACGGGTTTTCATTTGATCTAAAAATTGGGCTACTTCTGTAGATGGAGTAATTGGGAAATAGCCCATAATATGATAATTGATTTGCGCAGCTGCCATTGCAGCCATTTCATTTCCTGACTCAAAGGTAGAAACTTGTTCAGCGATCCCTTGAGTTGTTAATTTATCTTCTAACATTGCCATTAGTAACTGCCTCCTGACACATAAGGAAAGTTTTGCTTCACGCGATTTTCGTCTGCATAACCGATCAGTTCACGAAGATTGCCAAGTGCATCGGCAGGACATGCTTCTATACATTTGAGGCAGCCTTTGCAAAATTGGTAATCAATTCCTTTAAGAAACATTTGTTTGCGTCCGCGCTTATCTTCTCTCTCTTCCCAAACAAAACAAAAATCCGGACAAACATTATCGCATGCTGCACAATGAATACATTTATCTTGTTGAAACTCTGGCAGGAATCCTTGGCGTGAACCACCTAAATCTTTAAAAATACTATTTGCCTGGGAAACAATAACCCCGCCAATTTCTTGCGTCATATAGCCAAGCTGTGGAAGTGCCCTAGTGAATTTTTTCCCTTCAGCACCTTCTGGCACGTCATATGTTTTAAATTGAACCTCATTATAACCGCGGTTAAAGGTCCGAATATTCGGTTCAACCAAGTGTGGATATTTCTTTGTAAAGGTCTTTCGAATCACATCTCTCATTGATTCCGGATCTAAGAAATCACAGATACGATATAAAGCGCCAAGCATGGCGGTATTTACTTTTGTTTTTTCTTCTACAGCAATGGTTAAGGCATCGACAATCGCAAGAGTGCCATATTCTAACTGTAAATCATGTCTAACATCATCAAAATCTCTTGCTGTATTTACCAAGACAATCCCATCAGCATTTAGGCCGCTGACAACATTAACTGTCTTATATAGTGCTTCATGGAAAACACCAACAATATGCGGCTGTTCAATTGGGCTATGATCCCTAATTTCCACATCTGGGTCACAAAAGCGGATGAAGCTTTTTACAGGAGATCCTTTTTTCTCGGATCCATAGGATGAAAAGTTAGACCCCTTTAAACCAAGACTGAAAACACCTGCTTCAGCCAACATTTTTCCAGCTAGGTTTGCTCCCAGTCCTCCGATTGATTCTAAGCGGATTTCAAAGAATCCCAATTCATTTTTTTTCGGTAAAATAGACATAGTGTCCCTCCCACTTTTTCGTTCAAGAGTTCATGCGAAAACAAAAAAAATTAACTTCCCCATAGCAATTGTAGGACTATAAATCTGTTTACGCTGTGACAAATGTTAAACAATACAAAAAAAATTCTATAACACATTATTTCCAGGCAGAAAAAACCCCAATTTAGATGGATTTTTAGCATTTATTCAATTATATAACAGCATTTAAGTTGTGGTATAACAGAATAAAAAGACCCGCCACAAGCGAAGCGCAGTGGCAGGTCTTTGTTTTTTTATTGAATTAAAGATCGTTTATGACAATATAGGCAGCTTTAACGGGACCGTGGACACCGACAACAAGATTTAATTCAATGTCAGCTGAATTACTTGGTCCGGTGATAAAATTGATGCAGGAGGCAACATGTCCTGTTTTCTGATGAATTTCCCGCATTTTCTGTGCTGCCTGGGTAATCCGAGGAACCAGGGTGCTTTTCGGGACAAGTGCAATAAAGGCTGCCGGTAAAAAACTAACCGTCCTTCCCTTGTGTTGATCGCTGAATAACACCACCGTACCCGATTCAGCAAGTGTTATTTCACTGATTGTTATGGCCACATTCGCCTTTTCAGCCTTAGCGATGTTTTCTGCTCCCTTGTTCGAATCCCATTCAAATAGGTCAATCCTTTGATCTGGCCAGTCTTGTTTGAACAGGGAATCAAGTCCCCATTGGGAGAACCGCTCATCCTTCCAGGTAACCACCGGTCCGCCGCCAAAGTTAGCAACTACTTCATTAATTGCAGCGCTTAAGTATTCCCTGTCTGTTACCGTTATGCTCGTATGAATGACTTTGCATTGCTCGATCAAAACTGCTAACAAATCATCTTGTGTTGCCCCCTTCAATACCTCTAATTGAGGCTGAAATTTCCAGCTTGGTCTTTCAACCGTTGTCGAATTTCGGGGACGGTCAAGGCGGTTAGCTAGTTGATTTAGAAACTTATCGCGATTTTGTATGGTTCCTGTCATCATTTTTGGTCTCCTTTTTCGCGGTTTTTAAACCAATCTCTAAATCTCTCTTTATTTGGTGCCGGAAACTCGCGAATATCCGTCCAGGCTTTTAATGGTCCCGGCCCCTTAGAAATTTTATCTCCCACCGTAAAGGGATTCATTGCCGCTGGTGCAATTTTAGAACCAATCTTATATAAGGTTGGAGAAGCTGCTCCTAATCCAAATGCCTTCATAGCTAATTTTTCAGAAATAGGTGCTTTCCCTTCTTTTTCAACAATGATTTCACGATGTTTATGCAGGAGATTGTGTAACGGGATTTTTACCGGACATACTTCAGTACAAGCTCCGCAGAGAGTGGAAGCATATGGAAGTTCTTTATACTCATCATACCCGCCAAGTAATGGAGAGAGAACAGCTCCAATTGGGCCGGAATAAATCGATCCATAGGAATGCCCGCCAACATGGCGGTAAACTGGGCAGACATTGATACATGCTGCACAGCGGATACACTGAAGGACTGATTGGAATTCTCCTCCTAGGATGTTCGAGCGGCCATTATCTATAATAACTAGATGAAATTCCTCGGGGCCGTCAACATCTAGTTCTTCTCTCGGACCTGTTAGAACCGTAATATAGCTTGTTAATTTTTGCCCAACGGCACTTCTTGTCAGCAGGCTTACCAGTACTTCCATTTCTTCAAATGTAGGTACTAGACGCTCCATTCCCATGACGGTAATTTGTGTTTTTGGCAGAGCCGTTACTAAGTCTGCGTTCCCTTCATTTGTTACCAAACAGAAGGATCCTGTTTCAGCAACAGCAAAATTGCAGCCAGTAATGCCGATGTCCGCCGACAGGTATTCCTTACGGAGCGTCTCACGTGCATGCCAGGCCAATTCTTCAGGCTTGGATGTCTTTTCATAGCCAAGCTTTTCAGCAAAGACGTCACGTATTTGCTCTTTATTTTTATGTAACGCAGGCACAACGATATGTGATGGCGGGTCATGATCATCAATTTGAAGAATATATTCGCCAAGGTCTGTTTCAATGACTTCACAGCCTTCCTGTTCTAAGACAGCATTTAGGCTGATTTCCTCCGTAACCATTGATTTTGATTTTACAATTTTCTTAGCATTTTTCTTTTGAACAATACCTCTGATATACTCGTTTGCCTCTTCCTTGGTTTGGGCGAAAAAGACATGCCCGCCCCGTTTTGCGACATTATCACTTAATTGTTCCAAATAGTAATCCAAGTTTTCTAGGACATGCTGGCGGATTTCTTCACCATTTGAACGCCAATCCTCCCAGTTGCCAAGCTCTTCTGTGGCAACACGTCTTTTTGTGCTCATACCATCCTGCGCCCCAGCCACAGCGCCGCGCATAAAGGAATCATGAATTCCTTTGTCAACACGTTCTTTAAAATGATCCGCACCAATCTTCATAGCCATAGGTCTCTCCGCCACCCTTAACTTAATAAAATATCTTTCCTGAAATAAAATTCCGTTAAAGCAAGAAATTGATTACAAGCTATTTAAAACTTCGGCAATATGCAAGACTTTAACCGGCTTACCCTTTCTCTCTATCCGTCCGCCGATATTCATTAGGCAGGCTGCATCTGCACCAATAAGGAATTCTGCTCCTGTTTCTTCCACGTGGCGAACTTTTTCGTCGACCATTTGCTCTGAAATTTGGGCCATCTTCACAGAAAAGGTCCCTCCAAAACCACAGCATTGTTCCTTTCCAGGTAATTCGGTGAGCGTAAGACCTTTTACATTATTCAACAGAATCATTGGGGCCTCTTTAACCCCTAGTAATCTTGTCATGTGGCAGGATGTATGATAGGTGACACTGCCTTCAAATCTTGCACCCACATCCTCCACTTTTAAAACATCCACAATAAATTGTGTAAGTTCAAACGTTTTCGCCGCCAATTGTTTAGCTTTCGGCTCCCAAATCGGATCTCCCTTAAAAATATGTGGATATTCGTGAAACATGTAAGCACATGACCCCGATGGTGAAACAACATATTCTGCATCACTAAAGGTATTAATCATTCGTTTCATGGCTTCTTTTGAATCTTTAACATAACCGCTATTGTATGCGGGCTGACAGCAGCATACTTGGGATTCAGGAACATCAATCTCACAACCGAGCCTCTCAAGGAGTTCAACTGTTGCCTTTCCAACATTACTTTGAAACATATCTACTAAACAAGTGGCAAAAAGTGCAACCTTCATCTTTCTTCCCCCCAAACCCTACTTAAAGTTCATATCTACATTATACACTGTTTGGCTTCTATCTTTTTAGACTAAAATAAGTTATAATTATTCATTGTTTATTTTTAAAAAGGAGTTTTTTTATGAATGTTATCTGTTCTACCTTGAACGCCAAATATATCCATACAAACCTTGCAATTCGTTATTTAAAGGCTTACGCCGCTCCGGATTTTGACATACAAATAAAAGAATACACCATTAAGGATCCAATCATGAACATCGTTTCCGACCTATATCAAGCGAAACCAACCGTGATTGGATTTAGCTGCTATATCTGGAATATCGAAGAAACTCTTAAAGTCGTAAATATGCTCAAAAAAATCGATCCTTCTATCTTGATTGTCTTAGGTGGCCCTGAAGTAACTTATGATACGGCTGAGTGGATGGAAAATCACCCATATATTGATTTTATTGTTATCGGCGAGGGTGAACAAACGTTTAAACAACTGCTCACCGAAATAGAAACGGGCAAAAATTATCAGAAGGTTCCTGGGATTGCTTATCGGGAAAAAGATCAAATCAAGAAAACATTACAAATGAATAAGCTCGATCTTAAAGAACTTCCGTCACCATACCGATTTCCTGAGGACAAAGGGAGTCTTGGGAAACGTGTAACTTATATCGAAACAAGCCGAGGCTGTCCGTTTAGCTGTCAATTTTGCCTCTCTTCGATAGAAGTCGGAGTTCGTTATTTTGATCGAGAAAATATTAAGGAAGATATTCGCTATTTGATGGCTAATGGAGCCAAGACAATTAAGTTTGTGGACAGGACATTTAATATCAGCCGAAGCTATGCAATGGAAATGTTCCGCTTTCTTATTGATGAACATCTTCCAGGCACCGTATTTCAATTTGAAATTACCGCTGATATCATGCGTCCAGAGGTAATTGAATTTCTTAATCAAGAGGCTCCAATAGGGCTCTTCCGCTTTGAAATAGGCGTTCAGTCAACCAATGATTATACAAATGAGCTCGTAATGCGCAAGCAAAATTTTTCAAAGTTGACTAGAACTGTCACAATGGTAAAAGAAGGAAGGAAAATTGATCAGCATCTTGATTTGATTGCTGGTCTTCCTGAAGAAGATTATTCATCATTTCGTAAAACTTTCAATGATGTGTTTGAAATGCGGCCTGAAGAATTGCAATTGGGGTTTTTGAAAATGCTCCGAGGAACAGGTCTACGCCTCCGAGCTGAGCAGCATCAATATGTCTTTATGGATCATTCCCCATATGAAATCTTGTCTAATAATGTTCTATCTTTCGATGATATTGTTAGAATTAAACAAGTGGAAGACGTGTTAGAAAAATATTGGAATGATCATAGAATGGATACTGCTGTTGAATACTTGGTAACGAGTATTTTTCCTTCCCCATTTGATTTTTTTCAGGAATTCGGTTCTTATTGGGACGTGCGAGGCTGGTCAAGAATTGGGCATCAGCTTGAAGACTTATTCCAGCGCTTAAATTCTTTCCTTGAACAGAAATCGGCAGGAAATCTGGAAGTCATTAACGGACTCATGAAGTATGATTATTTAAAAAATCATAAATACAAACCGAGGAAGCCTTGGTGGGGTCCAACACTCGATAAAGGTCAGCGCTCACAGCTTTATAAACAAATCCTTGAGAATCGACAACTTCTCGGGCAAGAATTCATCGAGCTTAAACTCGATGAAAAGGAATTATATAAGCATACAATGCTTGAAGAACTTTCCTTTGATTTAACAAAGTATTTAGCAACTGGAGAAATTGATCAGCAGCCTGCCTATTTATTAGCCTATTTTGACCCGGCAAACGATCGGACACTTATTTTTCCATTTAATGAATTGAAATAAGCCGGAAATTCCGGCTTTTTTTTTGGCTGTGTTAAAAGTGAATGTTGATTTCCGTTCCAGGCGCGAGCGGTTCGCGGGGCGGGCGGTGAGCCTCCTCGGCGAATTCCGCGCCTGCGGGGTCTCACCTGTCCCGCTGCTCCCGCAGGAGTCTCGCGCCTTCCACTCCAATCAACATTGTGCTCAAAATCAACAATGTTCTTTAACACAGCCACTTTTTAACTTCTTCCTTTTTTCCCTAATTTTGAATTGCGGTTTGCAAACCTAATGGCATTGTTATTATCGGTAAATTCTGCTGAGAATTCACTTTCCTGAATATTTTTGTGAGGTGTTTTCGTATATTTTTCCACTGCATCAAATTCAGCTTTCCTCTTCGCCATAAAGTAATCCTCCTAAAATGTAATCGTACATAGATAGTTTTAATCATATCGCCAACAATCATTCCTTTCCTTATTTTTCATAAATAAAATTACCCTTGACGTAGAAAATAAAGAAAAAAGAGGTGTGAGCAGCATGACTAAAATATCAAAGCAAGAGTCTTTCGAGCAGGTAACCATTGAGGAAACAATGCCACATCAAATGAATGCTCCAAGCTTTAAGGGTACCGAAATCAAAATGAAGGACCCGTTTGTCAATAAATATGGAGTAACTATCGGAGACAGTTTATATGCCTCTGACAATTCCCCCTTAGAAAACTGGACTGTGGATACCGACCCTGAGATTATGGCCGGCGATGATTGGGTTCATCCTACTAATGATATTGGCTGGAACACATCGGAAAACCGAGAGCTGCTTGAAAGCAAGCGGAAACCACAAGCATCCCCCTTTATGCACCCAACAAAAGATGCAGGTAAAGGGACAGATTGATATGAAGTATCCAATTCCGAAAAACATTACCACTTATAAAAAAAGGTCTGCAACTAAATAATATTAATACAGCAGTTTAAAACCGCTGTAATGATTATAAGGAGTGGAACATAATGGCTAATAGCAGCAACAAATTACTAGTACCAGGAATTGAACAATATTTAGATCAAGTAAAATACGAAATTGCCCAAGAATTTGGTGTTCATTTAGGTTCAGATACAGTCTCTAGAGCGAACGGATCTGTAGGCGGCGAAATTACCAAAAGACTCGTACAGCAAGCTCAAGCCCAAATGTCTGGACAATTTAACAAACAATAATTTAATATACATGGAAAAAAGTCCGGTGTTTGGCCGGACTTTTACTTATTTTTATGTTTTTCGTTATGTTTTTCTTTATTTTTTTCGTTGTTCCTGCCGTTATCTTTTTCTTTATTTTTTCCGTTGTGCTTGCCGTTATCTTTTTCTTTATTTTTTCCGTAGTGATTCCCGTTATCTTTTCCATAATTTTTGGATTCTTGATTCTCGTTGGATTTTTCCTTTTGGTAATATTGTTTTTTTTGCTGACCATTGTTTTGTTTTAATTGCTCTTCTTCCATTTTCTTTAGCTGCCCTGGGGCCATTGACTTTCCACCCGAACGATTCGTTTCTCCGTGCGATTTATTTTTTTCGTTTTGATGGACGCCGTTATCAGGTTCTACCTGTTTTTTTAATTGCCCTGGCGGAACTGTTTTACTAGGCTCGGATGAAAGAGCATTATTTTCCTGCCTTGTTTCAATGGATTTCTTTATCTCTTTCTTTTTGTTTTTCCCGTTATTAGCTGACTCAATTAATTTGCTTTCTTGATATCTTCCTGCAGTAATCCCTAGTTCATGTGCTTTATCTAAGTCTTTTTCTGTAGCTGTTACTACTGTCAGTTCTAAATGCTGATTGTTTACCGTCTCTTTAATCTTATCCATATTTTTTTGCAACTCTTTTTCTACATTTTCGTCTGGTTGTTTGGTCCTGACAGTAGAAATAATCACTTGTTTGTTATCGTTAATAAATCCTGCATTTTTCATTTCTGTTAAAATAGTCGCGGTTAATTCGGATACATCCTTATTTTTCCAATCAATTAATTGTGAAATGATCTTCTTACCGGATTGATTATACCCATTTAACTCGACCACCTGCATTTTTTTATTTACACCTAGCTCTATACTTGGGTTTACATCAATCGACATATAGGCATAGGCTTTATTACTTTGAGACATCGGAATATAAGAGCCAAGAAAAATCATAAGTGCAGCCATAACAGCCCAAACGGTTTTACGCTTAAAAATAGTTAAAAAACGGTTTGGTCGATAAGGATTTACGCTTTCAATCGGAAAAAAGTGAATTTCTTCACCGATTGCATAGAGGTGGTCTTGTTTGTTTGCACGCAAAAATTCACCTTCGGGGGTTAAAAGCGTTAGAAAAGCATCATCAATTTCCATTATTATTCCCTTTTTCACGTGTCTAGCACCCCCTTTATATAATCCTTCATATATACATAATCACTCGATAAAATAAGCGCAATTGCAATAATATATTTTCGGTTCCGTTCAATTGTCTTTCGACTGACACTTACCATTTTTTCTAATTGCTTAATGGGAAGTCGTTTTTTCTCAAATAATAATCTTTTCAACTCATCGTCTTCAACTAACATTTTTGCAGCTATAATGGCATTTTTCCGTGCATCAGCATGCTTAGGCGAATTCTCAATCAAGTCGCTAAAAGACAAATCAAAGGTTGTTAATAATGCTTGAAAGTGATAAATTTCATCTTTTCTTAATTGTTCGTCCCTTTTTTTCTGATAGTCATCAAGGGATAGTTCATTTACGATGACCGTACCAGCAGATTCTTCCTCAGGCGATGTATTGGTCAAATCAATACTAATATGTTGATTTTTAGTCTGTTTACGGATATAGTCGATTACTCTTCGTTTGATAATGACTTCAGCAAAGCTCAACAACGAACTTCCCCGCTCTGGAGAATATTTTTCAATCGCTTCATTAAATGCGATGAGACCAATGCTAAATTCATCATCAGTTTCATAAATGTACCGTTTGCATACGGATGACACAGTTTTTGCGATAAAAGGTTTATATGCCTCGATTATTTCATCAAGTAAATTGCGATCCCCTTCTTGAATTAACAGGACCGTTTCTTCCAATGTTCTTTTTTTTCGCTTAGCCATAAACAATAAACTCAGCATTTGCTCACCTCTATTCGACCAATTATACCATATGAATGATATTTTGGACTTTAAGAGGTTGTTACTTTTTCACTACATAGTTACGTTTACACTAAAACAATTTGTGGGGGTTAAGAAAAAATATTTTCCCAATAAGAATAGCTTCAAACCGGAATAACCAGAATTGAAGCTTTTTGGAGAATTATTCATTGTGAATTTTTCGTGACAATGTATATTTAATTAAAAAACCAATTAGTAACCCTGGAATTAAAAATAACATTGGCAAAAATACTGGACCAGGGTGAATCTGGAATATAGTAACTTTCGGAGATAGCATTAAACCGACTGTGACAAAATATGCACCAAAAACAAACGGCAAAAAGGAGTATTTTTCTTCTTTTGGCATCGCCATTCGATAACCATCCCACAAGGAAAAAAGATAAACACATGGATAAAACATGAGCCACTGATAGTTTAAAACCGCTTCAGCCTTTGCTATTTCGCCTAGGAAACTATACATGATTGCTTGGTTAAAATGGCTATTAACATTCATAAGGAACTCTAAGGCTACTAACAATACACCTTTGAGATAATGCCCTGTTAACAACTGACTGAAACCAGGAAAGGCAATATTCCATAGTACCGCTTCCAATCTGCTCATCTTTTTCATAATACTGTCCCGTTTCTATTTGGCAATTTTTTAACTATAGCTAAAGTCCTTCGCTATAGTTTATCCAGTTTTTTACCAAATTAACGAACTCTTCATCAATTATTTTCCCAACCTAATTTGCATAAAAAAACAGCGGGATTCATTCCCGCTGCTTTATTATTCATGCTGATCCATTGGATTATACAGTTTAACGTTTGGATTTTTTTCTTGGAACCATCTAAGGGCAAATTCGTTCTCAAACAAAAACACATAATGACCATAACGATCCTTTACGAGCAGGCTCCGGGAACTAGAAAGATTCTCGTCAATTGTATCTCCTTCAATCCAACGTGCGATCTTGGAACCCATCCGCTCCATTAATACCTCTGAATTATACTCATTTCTCATTCGATGCTCAAATACTTCAAATTGCAGCTGCCCAACGGCACCCAATAAATAATCCTCAGTTTTTATCGTTTTGTAAAGCTGAATTGCTCCTTCTTGAACAAGCTGCTGAATTCCTTTATAAAAAGATTTTTGTTTCATAACGTTTTTCGCGGAGACCCTGACATATAATTCCGGAGTAAACTGCGGCAATTTTTCAAATTGGAAATTATCTTTTCCTGTTGTCAGTGTATCACCTATTTGATAGGTGCCCGTATCATAAAGTCCAATTATGTCTCCACTGACGGCCTCATCCACCGTATTCCGCTCTTCAGCCATAAATGAGGTCGATTGTGAAAGCTTTATTTGTTTGGCCAGCCGTGGAACATTAACCGTCATTCCTCGTTCAAATTTCCCCGAACATATCCGTACAAAGGCAATCCTGTCACGGTGAGCCGGGTTCATATTTGCCTGAATTTTAAATACAAAACCTGAAAATTGATCACCTAATGGATCAATTTCTCCAATCGAAGAATTGCGTGCTATTGGTGCCGGTGCAAATTTCAGATAAGACTCAAGAAATGTCTGAACTCCAAAGTTTGTTAATGCACTTCCAAAGAAAACAGGAGTCAAGGAACCCGCTGCCACTTTTTCCACAGAAAACTCGTTCCCCGCTTCATTTAGGAGCAAAATTTCATCCAACGTTTGCTCATAAAGCCCAGAGGATGTTAACGGATGGTCATCTGGGATTTCGCCCTCATCTGATAGTGGTATAAAGCGATTTTCTTCGCTTACACGGAATTGTTCAACACGCTTATTAAAACGATCATAGATGCCAAGAAATTCTTTCCCCATCCCAATCGGCCAGTTCATTGGATACGATTCGATCCCCAAAACTTCTTCTAATTCAGCTAAAAGCTCAAGCGGTGATTTTCCTTGTCGGTCCAGCTTATTAATAAACGTAAAAATCGGTATACCGCGCATCCGGCACACTTTAAAAAGTTTGAGTGTTTGTTCCTCAATCCCTTTAGCCGAATCAATTATCATTACCGCACTATCTACAGCCATTAAGGTTCTGTACGTATCTTCACTGAAATCCTGATGTCCAGGAGTATCCAAAATATTAACCCGGAATCCATCATAATCAAACTGCATCACACTGGAAGTTACAGAGATTCCCCGTTGCTTTTCAATTTCCATCCAGTCACTCGTAGCAAATTTTCCTGTTTTTTTCGCTTTTACCGTACCAGCATCGCGAATTGCTCCGCCAAATAATAATAATTTTTCCGTTAGCGTGGTTTTCCCTGCATCCGGATGGGAAATTATTGCAAATGTACGACGTGATAATACTTCTTCTTTAAAATTCTTACCCATCATGTCTTCCTCTCTTTTTGACAACGATTAAATTTTTACCATACCTTCAATCTTATCAGAGCAAACAATAACATTGCAATATTTCAATTGATTAACAACAATTTATTCTTTTATCCCCTATGTTAAAATAATATAATGAAGGTATACAATACGCATCCCCTAGGAGGATATATGGAAATTAAGAATTTTGATCAACCCACACTTGCATTATTGCATAAAGCGTTCGAAATTGTCCTTAAACAAAATAACGTTACTTTTAATAAAATTGGGATTGCCGAAGAAGGAGAACAGCTATTATTTTTGTATGAAGATCGTGACGAAAAAATTCATGTTTTCAAATGGAGTAAAGCATCAAGTGTCGGAGTAAGTTTTGGTGTTCTGGCGCAAAGTGTCTTAATGCCAATCATCCCGCACCTTCGATTATTATCATAAATTTCCAACGGCACACCTGCCAGTGGAAAGGCTGGTGTGTCCTTTTGCCTACATCTTCGGTTTTCTTTCTTCCACCGATTCCCACATCCATTTTTCTGGAAATGTAAGTATAATAGATTATGACCTTATTTAAGGAGATGAACAGAATGAATCAAAGTAAAAAAATAGTTTCTAAGTTTATTCCGCTTTTTACAGCGATACTATTAGTTATTGCCGGTATCATTTGGATGATCCAAACTATGAATAATCAGATCGTTATCCCTTTTTCTTCTGTCGAAAAAACCATTCAAGAGCAAAATGGGAACCCAGTCAAACTTACGGAAGAAGCTGATGGCAGTATTTATCTAAAAGCAGGAAAATCAGAATTCATTTCTCATGTTCCACCAAACAGTCAAATGGTTGACAAACTTGTAGAAAAATATAATATCAACTATTCCTATTCCACCAGCAGCCGTTACGGTAAATGGATTATGGGAGGGGTGGTTCTGTTGCTCCTAGCTGCTGGATTTGTCCTCCAAAAAAAGAAAGGCGGATTCGGGCTTCCTAATTCGATGAAAAACAGCATTGCCAAGCCGCGCCCGCTGCCTTCCATCAGCTTAAAGGATGTGGGCGGACTCGGGGAAGAAATGAAAGAAGAAATCCTGCAGACACTCTCTACCTTAAAAGAACCGGAACGTGCGGCAAAATTAGGTATTAAACCGCCAAAAGGAATTCTGTTATTCGGACCTCCTGGAACAGGTAAAACTTTGTTAGCACAGGCAATCGCACGGGAATTAAATGCCACCTTTTTCTCTGCGAGCGGATCCGCATTTAATGAATTATTTGTGGGTGTTGGTGCAAGTCGTGTCCGTTCATTATTTCAAACAGCAAGAAAACAAGGTCCAGCGGTTATTTTCATCGATGAAGTCGACGCCTTAGCTGGAAAACGAAAGGCACATGGCGGCGAGGAAGCAGAAAAAACCCTGACTGAACTACTTGTCCAGCTTGATGGCGGTCATTCCAATGATGGAATTTTATTTATCGCTGCAACAAATAGAAAAGACATGCTTGATGAAGCCTTCCTCCGGCCAGGAAGAATCGACTTCTCCTTCCTTGTACCACTGCCTGATACGAAAGGAAGAAGAGAAATCATTGAGATTCATTCAAAAGGAAAGTCACTCGCCAAAGAAGTTTATGCTTCATTAGATGCGCTCGCTGAAAGCACATCAGGATTCTCAGGTGCCGAGCTTCATTCCTTGTTTGAAACAGCAAGCAGGCGTGCCGTTCAAAGCGGTCAGGACATGATCCAAAAGCATGACCTTGATTATGCCCTTGATCGAACAATCCTTGGAAGCACTTCCCGTTCCTTGCAGGATTATGACACAAAGCACAGGGTGGCTATTCATGAAGCCGGTCATGCGATTGTCGCATCACTAACCAAACCTGGTTCAGTTCGAAAGGCCACCATTATCCCACGGGGAGAAGCACTCGGCTATGTAGCTCCAATCCCAAAAGAACTCCATTTGTCGACTACCAGTGACCTATTAGACCGGGTCGCTATGGTGCTTGCCGGTGGTGTAGCGGAAAGAATGTTTCTCGGTGAACACAGTATTGGTGTTAGCGGCGACGTACAGCAGGCAAAGCACATTATTGAGCAAATGGTGGATACCGGAATGCTTCAAGATGGTTTTACGCTAACATTTAATAAACAAGATCAAGAAACGAAAATGCAGGAACTCTTTGCAAAAGGGATTGAGAAAGCAGAAGTTCTAATAAAAAGCCATCAATCTCAGTATCAACAATTAGTCAAGGCTTTATTAAAGAAAGAAACATTAGAAGGATCTGAAATCGAAGAAATTGTCTCGGAAAAATCCAATCTGACTGTCGATGATCTTGTCCTTGTGTAAATTGAAATCCAGGTGCCGCAATTGGCATCTGGATTTTTCGTATAAATTATTCAAAAATCTAATGGATTTTCGCCTTCGTGGCAAACTAATAAAAAGGAAGTGAGCAATTTGTTTAGGAAAAATATTATCTTTGAAAAAGAGCAGCGTAAATATGATGATGAAGCGATGGATTATCTTGGCAATCAGCAAAAAACGCAACAGCTGCTAAATAAAGCTGGGAAAAAAGCACAGCGAAAAAAGGGAAACTTAGGGGAAGCTTGGAATAAACTGCAATTATTTATTGATTTAGTAAAAGCATATTCAAAAGGTGAATATCGAAATGTCTCCACCAAGACCATTATTACCGTCACCTGTGCCCTTCTGTATTTCGTTTCACCACTCGATTTAATCCCTGACTTTATCGTCGGCATTGGTTTCATTGATGATGCAGCCGTGATTGGCTATGCTCTAAAAAAGATATCATCGGAACTTGACGCATTTAGTGATTGGAAAAAAGCCGGGAAAGTTTAACACAGAAAACCCGCTTGATGGAACAAGCGGGTTCATGGATTAAAATCTAAAGCAGACTGCACCTACAATAATTAGAAGAATAAACAACACTACGATTAAAGCAAATCCGCCGCCAAAGCCACAGCCGTACCCACAGCCTCCATAACCGTAGCCACCGCCTCCATAACCGCAGCCGCCAAAGCCACCATATCCATACATATTTATTTCCTCCTTATATCTATATTGGACTCACCAAACCCAAGCTGCCCCTATAATGATTAATAAAATAAACAAAACGACTAGTAGGGCAAATCCGCCGCCGTAGCCAGCTGCTACACCAGACATTTACATTACCTCCTTTTTCGGTTTCTTTATATCCTATTCACCTAGATAAAAATGTGCGATAAACACATATCCATATTGGGAAGTTTACAAAAAAAGAATAAGCCCATTCTTAACCCCCCAAAAAAAAATGCGGCCTAATAAATCAGCCGCATTATAACTTAAGCTTACACGTTACCAACGCTGAATTTAGTGAACATTATTTACCCTCTGCTGGCAATATCGGTCTTAAAAATGATAAACTATTGGCCCACCAAGTAACAGCTGATAACTTAAGTCTCCCTCAATTCAATTTAAGTCTTAATGAGGGCGGCAAGGTCGAAATGGAACCGAAAAGTGAGGAAGAATTACTTTATATGAAAGTAGTCCCAGAAAAGTTAATTAATAGCAATCTTCAACAATAAAAAGAAGCGATGTCAATGAAGTATCGCTTCTTTCAATCTTACTATAGTCGTACCTAACCAGGTCGTTTCCACTTTTCCTGGGTCGATAGGAAAGTATAACTTTCCTATCAGGCAGTGCAACTACGCCTCATGAACCGCCCTAACTGGCTCGCCAGTCGGCTAGTTTTCTTTATCGTTAATAATTCTCATAACACGTCCGTTAAAATGTTCTGCGTAGTACCGTGACGTCATATCTGCAATGGCAATTCCAGTTGAACTTTGTGACCCGATGAATTTTCCGCCCCCGAGATAAATTCCCACATGACCGTCAATTTTATAAGTATCAAAGAATACTAGGTCACCTGGGCGTGCTTCGCTCATTGGTACCCTCGTACCCGTATTTTTCAAGATATCCGTATGGGCACCGACTTTAATTCCTGCCTGCGCGAAGGCCCAGGCAACAAATCCAGAGCAGTCAAACCTTCCATTGGCAATATCGTAATCATTTCTGCCTCCGCCAAATACATAAACGGAGTTCCCAATATACCTTTCTCCTGCATGGATTACAATGTTTATCGCTTCATTTGCTGCGGTTGGTATCGAAACATTCAGATCTGCTGTAGTCGAGACAATAGAAGTTTGAGCCGCTGTCTTAAGCTCCGCTTCCGTTAATGCGAGTGTACTTTCTTGCTGTTGTAATTCAGCCTTATTAGAAAGTTTTTCTTGTTCTTTTAACCTAAGTTCTTCTTTTAATGCATCATTTTGCTCTTTTTGTTCTAAAATCTGAGCCTGCATACCTTCAAGCTCCGTCTTGATTTCTTTCAAATTATCCAGCTTTTTTTCAACTGTAGTTTGTTTCTTTTCGACTGTTTTCAGATCTTCTTGATGCTGCTTCACTAAATCTTGATCCGCTTCTACCATTGTTGCTACCGCACCGATTCTTTCTACAAAATCACTAAAGCTCGAAGCTCCGAGGAGAACATCGATATAGCTTACCTTTCCGCCACTTTCTTGGATCGACAATACACGTTTTTTTAGTATTTCATTCCGTTTATCAATTCTTTCTTTAATCTTAGTCACTTCTTGCTGGAGACCTGCCACTTCTTCCTGAGAAGCTTTCACTTTTTCTTCAGTCTGAACAATCATGTTATTATTATCATTAATTGCCTGTTCAACTCTATTAATCTGTTCTGTTAATTTAGCTAATTCATCCTGAACCTGAGAAATTTCCTGATTCGCTATTGACATCTCTGATTGAATATCTAATCGCTGCTCCTGAACGCTTTTGATGCTTGTAGCCTCTGCCTTTATAGAAGGAAATGAAAATGCACTGCTAATTCCTAGGATAATAGTCGAACTAAGTGCGGTAAGCTTCCTCTTCATTCTAGTTCCCCTGCTTTCATCAATATCTAAATTACCTATTGTTATTGAAAACACGCATTGAAGACTAGTAAAAAATGGCTGTAATTTCTAAAAATGACAATATTCTATGCATCCTAGCCCTTTAGTATAGCTGGTCATTTATCTTATGTAAGACGAATTTCACAAATAATATCCAATATCAACCTATTTTATCTCCATTAGAAGTATAACATCTAAATTTGTCAAACAAATTATTATTAGATTACAGTTACATTTCAAAAGGTTTTTTTAGTTGACCTTTAACAAAAAATTCACTAATAATAGAAAAACCACAATCTCTTTAATTTAAAAGAAAATTGTGGTTCTAACTTTTTTCAAGGATTCTTTTGTCAATCAATGCTGTTTCTTCTCCTTTTTATACAAATAAAAGTTATTGTGTTTTTACTAGTTCTTTAAAACTATTTCGACCGCGATTAACAAGATTTAAATGAGTGTTTCTCGCTAATTTAACATATTCCTTTCTAACCTGAAACCATGCGTTTCTTCGTTCACGCGCATAGGCTGCACTAGATTCAGCATTTCTTTCAAAATTATCCTCTAGCTGGTCAACAATATGGAAAATAGATCTTATTGGTGTAAGGGCTAACTTTTCCAATTGACTAGAAACCTCTTTCAACTGTTGTTTAAGTTCCTCTCGGTCATTAACGGGAACGCCTTCTTCTTGCAAATCTTCTTTGCCGCCATTAAATTGATGCATCAGTTCTGCAACCATATTCTTATTTGTTTTTTTGGCCTGTTCATACAATTTGCCAATCGACTTTCGGTATTGCTTATTGAACTTGATGACCTCCCTTAATGCATTAATATAGGCATCTTCTCGATGTTCCCGAAGCTTGAGCGCACGTTCACGCGATTGCTCAAACTGATCCCAAAATGTGTTTACGAATGAACCAGCAGCAATCGGTTCCTCCGCTGTCGGAATCATTTTTTCATCAGCGGCTGGAGTCGTTTCCATTTTCTTCTGTGCCATCGTCTTTCCTCCTCCTACTATTTTTTACTTTCTCTATTGGATCCTTCTTCTGAAATGAAGGAATATAGAGCTCAAAGAAACTGGTATACATCTTGAAGAATTGATCTAATAGTGATTGATAGGTTTCTAGTTGATTGGCATAGCCTTTTAAGTATGTAATACCAGCTTTTGTAATGGAATATCTTCTTTTTGCAGGACCGCTTCCCGTTGTATCCCATTCTGATGATAGCAGTTCGTCCTTTTCCAACTGTCTTAACAATCTGTACAAATTCCCCTGATCAAGTGTCTTAAACCCGAATGCCTCTAATCTTTGGCTAAGTTCATACCCATGAAGAGAAACTTTGCTAAGAAGCAATAAAATAAATGGCAGCACAAAATTTTTGGATGGATTGATTGATTGATTGTCTTTGTTTACCATATCTTTATCACCTCACCTATATGTATTTTACACCTATAAGTAATATTTTGTCAATATATTCAATAAATATCATTTAAAGCAGTACTTTAGAGTTTACAATTTAGAAAACATAGTAATAAACTAAATAAAATAAGAAGGTGGTGTAAAATGGAAAAGACAAAAATAAGTAAAGCAGGCATCCCATATTTGCATTTCGGTTCCGGGGAACCAGTGGTATTGATTCATGGTTTAGGCGAGGTAAAAGAAGGATGGCAATATCAATATGAATTAGCTGATCAATATGAGTTGATTATTCCTGATTTACGAGGTCACGGCGCGTGTACGAAAACGGATGGAATTTCTATTCAAAATTTTGCTGCTGATGTGATTAGCTTGTTGAAAGAGTTAAAATTTGAAAACGCTCACATCCTTGGTCTTTCAATGGGTGGAGCCGTAGCACAGGAAATTTACCGACAGGCTCCCGATCGATGCCGTTCTCTTATTTTGATTAGCTCTTTTCACTATTTGCCAAATATAATCAAGGCTTTATTATTAAAAAAACATAAGGCAAAGTTTGAAGCTCTTTCTGCAAAAGGCAAACAAATTGATTATCTTTCACGGATGGCACTATATTCTTGGAAAAAAGACACTGTTGAAAAGTTTGCTGACATTTTTATACCTAAACAGCAAATATTTATTAAATCCTTTGAAGCATGTCTCGAGGTCAATAATTTATCATTATTACCAATGGTAAATATACCAACCCTTATTATTAGTTCACAGTATGACTCCGTATTACCTGTTTGGATTCAAGCTCGTATGCACAAGCTAATTCCTCAATCAGAATTTATAATATTGAGGAATACCGGTCATATTGCTAAACTAGAAGCAAAAGACCGGTTTAATCAGCTGCTGCGGAAATTCCTAAATCAGCATACAATTGCTTCATAAGGTATTATTAACGGGAAGGATGGCGGTCCTTCCCGCTAATAATTTTATCTTTAACACACCATTTATGAGTGTACTTGATGAATTTCTTCTGAATGAGCGGAAAGCCATGGGTCCATAATTCCAGCAAAAGCTCCGGTCAATGCCAACGATACATGGCCCCCTTCAAAAACCTTATATGTCTTATCTTCACTCGAAACCAGATCCATGACAGGAAGACTTTGCTCCTCCAAAATAAGATTGTCGCGCGAACATGAGATGACCAAAAGCGGGCACTTGATATTTTTCAATTCTACATTCCTGGTGCCAATCATTAATTCTCCCTTTAGAAGTTTGTTATCTTTATAAAGGTCATTAAACAGTTGCTTAAAGGCAGCTCCAGCAAACGAGGCCGTATCCTTTGTCCACTTGTCCATCCGGCGCCACTTTTCTACATATTTTTCATCATGTGCTCGGGTAATAAGGTTGATTTTCGGGCTTCCATAAACGGGTGAAAGCATCCTGAACATCAAATACAAAAATTCTGATGGAATCGTTTCATGTGCACTAGCAAACCGGTCAAAACTAAGCTGGCCTTCTTGAATTCCTTCCAGCCACTTATCAGGCACGATACCGATACTGAAATCAATTGGAACGGCCGCAAGAACTAAATTCTTAATCGGCAGTTTGGTAATTGAAGTTAAAATGGCCGCAGTCGTACCTCCTAAACAATATCCGGCCATTGTTATATCATTTGCCTGGGAATGCCTTAATGCCCGTTTAACGGCATTTTCTAAATAATCAACAATATAATTATCTAGTGTAAGGTCCTTATCTTCAAGTCCAGGGGAACCCCAATCTAAAAGATAGACATCGTAGCCAAGCTCTGAAAGACCCCCAACCACACTGCTCCCTTTACCGACGTCTAGAATGTAGACTTTATTCAAGAGCGAATAGACTAAGAATATTGGGGTTTTATATTTTTTCTTTTTCGCAGGGTGAAACCATAAAGTTGTTTTATTCCTTTTCCAAACACACTCCCTTGTTGTCGGCACGATATCAGGTTTGGGCTCGGTCATAATTTTATATAGCTGATTCCACCGTTTAGCTTCTCTTTTTAATGGAGAAATTAAGTTGGTTCCTAAAGCATTAGTGCTCATTACTTTTGCTCCTTTCATTTGTTATTAAATGGGTCAGCTCGGGTGAGCACTAGTTCTTTATTCTGCTTTTTTCCCTGTTCTTTTTTCTGCTTTGGCTTCTCTTTTTCGATTACCGTCTTACTAGTAGCGGCAGGCTCTTTCTGACTCTCTGCCTTAATGCTTTTAAGTCCGTTTATTTCCTTACGTAATTCCTGTAGGTTTACTTGAATAATTTTCATATCGACAAGGCCTTGGCGTAATTCCTGAAGGTCCGCTTTCATTTTTTTTGTTTCCGAAACCTCTTGAGCGATAGTTTGAAATTCAGTCTGCAGCTGCTTGACAATACGCACCATTTCTTGAAACATTTCTAAATTTCCTTTATTCGCCAAGTTAAGACCCTCTTGTAAACTCCAAATTTTCTCTTCTAGATTGTCGATTTTTTCTTCGGCCTGTATCGTCAGTTTTGCTGCATTTGCAATATCTTTTTTGGTAGGAATATTCATTAAAGCTGCAATAAGCTCTTGATTTTTCCTAAATCTCTCCAGGTAACGAGAATAGACATCAAGTCCGATATTGGCGGTTTGAACAAATTCCTTATTGTCAGTTAACTTGTATAATAGACCATTTAATTGTTTCTCCCACATTTCACTCACAAGCTTATAGCCCGCGAATGGATCATATGTTTTTCCTGTAGACATGATGTAAGCCCCCCTTGGTTTTATGATTTTGTAAATTCTTCAGCTTTTTCTAAATATTTATTAAGCGGGAACATCAAGGTTTTGATTTGTCTTGCGAATATATTAACGAATCCTTTTTGATTTTCATAGACTAGATTGCCAGCCTGCTTAACCGTTTTAATATATTGCGACCTGCTTTTTTTCCGGAGAGTAATAAATTGATCGATAATTGCAAGATACTTATCCATTGTCAGGTTTTTTGTTATTGTTTGACATGGTGCAGTAAGAATCGACATCGTTTTCTTTTGGATTTGATCAATCTGGGCATTTATTTCCTCATAGGATTTAATCGGGAAAAAATGCTGCAGGCTGGTGGTTGACATTAAAAATTCCTCTCTGGCTGTTCTTTCCCATTCAGCAAATTCCTTGTTAAATTGCTCAGTGATTTCTTTAATATTTCCCTGATTTCTCTTTACACTTTCAGCAAAGTACTTTGCTTCTTTCAGAAAAATCTCATCGCGGTAATCAGCGTGTTTTGCCCATTGATCTAACTCGCCAAAAGCATGCCCCCAAAGGATATCTAAGCTGGTATGCAGGTCTTCCCCTTCATTTTCAACAATTTCATTTACTTTTTTGTCTTCCATAATATTTCCATCCCTTCAAAGGTTTTAGAATTCAATCATTGTCTCATTGTGTGCTTGGATGGTATCTTGGTGTTTTTATGAAGTTTTTTCTGTTGAGGATGTAAACAACTTCTCGAGCTGCTTCTAATGGTGCAGTTGGTAAAGATTCTTTATTTAAGCTTTAATTTTTTCTTCCTCTTTCCTGAGCATTCTCCTTAACAATTTACCAACTGAGGATTTAGGAAGATCATCCAGAATTTCGATTTCTCTAGGTACTTTATATGGAGCGAGGTTAATTTTCGCAAAAGCGATTAGTTTGTCTGGTGTAATTGAGATTCCTGCCTTAATCTTTACAAATGCTTTTACTGTTTCCCCGCGATATGTGTCAGGAATACCAACAACAATAGCCTCCTCGACCCCTTCATGCTGGTACAATACTTCTTCAATCTCGCGAGGGTAAACGTTATAGCCGCTGGCAATGATAATATCTTTCTTGCGATCCAAAATATAGAAATATCCATCTTCATCCATTTTGGCAATATCACCGGTAAAGAGCCAGCCGTCTTTTAACACCATCTCGGTATCCCCTGGGCGTTTCCAATACCCTTTCATAACCTGCGGACCGCGTAAAATTAACTCGCCTGCTTCCCCAACAGGGGCATCGACAAAGCCTTCAGCCGTTTCTGTTACAATTCTCGCTTCTGTTCCAGGTAAAGGAATCCCTACACTTCCTAATTTGCGCGGTAGAAATGGAGGTGTGGAGATTGCAGATGGAGCAGTCTCCGAAAGCCCATAGCCGTCGGCTAATTGTTTGCCTACTCTCTTTTCAAAGGATTTAATCTGTTCAACAGGAAGTGGTGCACCACCGCTGCTCAAATAATAAATATCGGCAATATTGCTCTCTTCTAAATCAGGGTGGCTATTCAAGGCAAATATCATCGTTGGAACAGCCGTCATTTGGAATGGCTTTTCCCGTTTGATCAGTTCTAGTATTTCATTCACATCAAAGCGAGGCAAGATGAGCTGGTTACCGCCAATTCTTATTCCCGATAAAGCATTACATGAGAGCCCGTACACATGAAACATCGGCAGAACACTGACAATTTTAAAGTTTTCTGGTTTATCATCGACAGCATTATAGGTGAAATCACACACCTGAATAATATTGGCCAAAAGGTTATGATGTGTCAGCATTACTCCTTTTGAAACCCCCGTTGTGCCGCCAGTGTATTGTAAAATGGCAACATCATCATTTATATCTATCGGGATTTCAGGTATTACATTGTCATGTGTAAGAAAGTCTTCAAAATACAGGTCTCCGTCGGAAAGCTCAACTCTTTTACCGCCAAAGCCCACAACAATTACCTTTTTCAATGAAGTCCTTGGCTGAACTTGCCTTACCCTAGGATAAAGAGCTTCAAATACAACCATGTATTCTGCCTCGGAATCATTTAGGACATATTCAATTTCTCGTTCCACAGACATCGGATTTACTTGAACGGCAATTCCACCTAATCGGAATGAGGCAAATAAACTAAAAATATAATGCGGGCAGTTCGGCAGCATGACCGCCATTCTGTCACCCTTAATAAATCCTACTCGATATAATGAAGCAGCGAGCCATTCAGATATCATTCTCGTTTCTTTATAGCTCCATGATCTCCCGAAAAAGGTCAGTGCAGGCTTTTCATTATGGATATTTGCCGCCTGTTTCAAAAGATCGAATAAAGAATCATACTCAATTGAAACATCTGTACTAATTCTCGGATCATAAAATTTTAACCATGGTTTTTTCTGATAATCCATATTTTTCCCCTCCTTATTTTCCCTTCAAATCCCAAACAATGAAAGCGGCACCATTTTTAACTTAGAAGATTTAAAAGGATTTTTGTTTTTTTACTAAACCCCTTGATAAGCTTGGCGGTAAATTTCCACAAGTTCGGCTACTAGCGGCATTTTCGGATTGGCAATCGTATCTTGGTCGTCAAAGGCATGTTCCGCAAGGACGTCGACCTTACTTTCGAATTCTATCTCATCGACACCATTCGCTTTGATGCTCATTGAAATATTCATTTCCTTTGCAAGTTCCACAATCTTATCGATTAGGCTATTTATTCCTTCCTCCGTCGTACTGGCAGGAAAACCTAGCATTTTAGCAATTTCTGCATAGCGTTTGTCAGCAATGAAATGCTCATATTTAGGGAAGGTCATAAATTTATTTGGTTTTATTGAGTTAAAGTGAATGACATGCGGCAGCAGGATTGCATTTGCTCGTCCGTGCGGAATATTAAACTCAGCACCTAGAACATGGGCAAGGCTATGGTTAATCCCTAAGAAGGAATTCGCAAATGCCATTCCTGCAATCGTCGATGCGTTGTGCATTTTTTCACGTGCCAGCTCATCGCTGCCATCCCGATAAGCTCTTGGCAAAAATTCAAATACAAGCTGAATCGCTTTTAAAGCCAGTCCATCGGTATAATCATTTGCCAACACGGAAACGTACGCCTCAATCGCATGGGTTAAAACATCGATCCCAGTGTCAGCAGTTACAGATTTGGGAACTGTCATCACAAACTGCGGATCGATGATTGCTACATCTGGTGTCAGTTGAAAGTCAGCAAGCGGATACTTTCTATTAGCCTTTTTATCCGAAATAACAGAGAAGGCCGTAACCTCTGATCCTGTTCCTGAAGTCGTTGGAATGGCAATGAAATTTGCCTTATTACGCAGGGCGGGAAACTTTACTACTCTTTTACTCGGATCAAAGAATTTTTGCGTTAAGCTTTTAAAGTCGGTATCAGGGTGTTCGTAAAACAGCCACATCGCTTTTGCGGCATCCAGGACCGAACCGCCGCCAAGGGCAATGATAAAGTCAGGCTGAAACTTTCTCATCCGTTCCGCCCCATTCATAACGGTTTCGATGCTAGGTTCAGGCTCAATGTCAAAGAATACCTCAGATTGGATGCGGTTTGGATTCTTTTTTAGATAATACTGCACTTTATCGACGTAGCCGTTTTTCATCGAGCTTCCGCTTGTAACAATAAACGCCCGCGAAATTCCAGGAATAGCAGCAAGCATCTGAATCGAGTTTTTCTCAAAAAATACTTGTGAAGGGACTTTAAACCATTGAGTTATCGTCCTTCGTTTTGCTACTTTCTTGATATTAATTAAATTTGCTGCTCCAACATTCTGTGACACAGAGTTCCCTCCATAAGTCCCGCACCCAATTGTTAAGGACGGTAAAGATGTGTTATATATATCCCCGATTGCTCCATGCGTGGATGGCGTATTGACAATAATTCGGCCCGCTTTCATCCGTGCAGCGAAACTATTAATCACATCCTGATCTGCCGTATGGATGGCGGCAGAGTGACCAAGACCTCCATATTCCAACGTTTCTTCAGCAATAAGGAGACCTTCAGCAAAACAATTAACCTTATAACACGCTAAAATTGGGCTTAACTTTTCACACGATAACGGGTATTTCGGTCCTACTCCTTCTATTTCTGCGATTAAAATCTTCGTATTTACAGGCACATTTATCCCAGCCATTTTTGCAATCATAAACGCCGGTAATCCGACAATCATTGGGTTAAGGGAAGACGTTTTTGGGTCAATGGCAATTCGCTCTAGCATTTTCCGCTCTTCTTCATTAAGGAAATAACAGTAGTTCATTACTAATTCATCTCTTACTTCCTGATAAATTTCGTTATCAATAATTAGAGCTTGTTCCGAAGCACAGATCATGCCGTTGTCAAAGGTTTTCGATAATATAAGGTCATTGACCGCGCGTTTAATATTGGCCGTTTTTTCAAAATAACAAGGCACGTTTCCGGCTCCAACGCCAAGTGCAGGTTTCCCGGAACTGTAAGCGGCCGTTACGAGATTCGGCCCTCCAGTTGCAAGTATGAGCGAAATCTTCGAATGTTTCATCAAGGTTTGGAAAGCTTCATGGGATGGAATTTCAATCCACTGGATGCAGTTTTCAGGAGCACCAGCCTTTACTGCAGCTTCTCTAAGCAGCTTGGCTGTAATCACGCAGCATTTTTGAGCATATTTAGGAAAGGCAAAAATGATTGGATTTCTTGTTTTAAGTGAAATCAAAGATTTAAAGATGACGGTGGAAGTTGGATTGGTAATTGGAATAACTCCTGCAATGACACCTACTGGCTCGGCCATCTCAACCATACCCTCGTTCTCATTTTCACTTATTACGCCCACCGTTTTCATATCCCTAATATTGTTGTAAATACATTCTGTAGCAAACATATTTTTGAAAACTTTATCCTCATAAACGCCTCTTTTTGTTTCTTCTACTGCAAGCTTGGCTAACTCCCGATGGTTTTCAAGAGCGGTTAGAGCCGTCTGCTTAACAATTTCGTCAACCATTTCCTGGTTGTAGCAACGGAATTCCCTCAAAGCCATTGCTCCGTTTTTCGCCAAAACATCAATCATCGCAGCGATATTAAGGTTCTCTTGTAAGACTTTTTCCTTTACTGCCATCGAACATCCCTCCAGGATTATCAATCTTCTAAAAAATATCATTATGTTGGCATTTGAACGCCTGTTAAACTATTTTCCTTCACTCCTTTTCCATTCTGGATAAAATATATCATGTTAACTATTCCGAAAATTGTCGAAACTTGAACATAAATGAATGAATAACCATTCATTTTCCAAAAGTTCATTAAATGTTCATACTTTCCAATAACAAAAAACCCACAAACTCTTAATATTTAAGAGTTTGTGGGTTTTAAACGCTTTATCAACCAGTGTTGCGTAACCCCGCGGATATACCGCTAATTGTTAGCAATACTTCGGTAAGAAGTTCATCATTTGGCTCATCTTGTTTGCGCAATTCTTTAATTAGCTCCACCTGTAAAAAGTTTAACGGGTCAACATACGGATTTCGACGATACACTGATTCTTGGATATTTGGGGTATGATCAAGTAATTCATTATCGCCTGTAATCTGAAGTAAAATATCTTTTGTTCTTTCAAACTCTTCGAGAATATTATTAAATATCCTTTCAGCAATTGCGGGATCTTCAACAAGTGTTAAATATTCTTTAGCAGTTGTTATATCTGCCTTCATTAATGCCATTTGAAGATTATCAATCGTCGATTGAAAGAATGGCCACTTCACATACATTTCCTGCAGTTGCTGCAAATTTTGATTCCCTTTCGAAGCAAAACTGGCCAGTCCTGTACCAGCAGCATACCAAGCTGGAAGCAACTGACGACTTTGTGTCCAAGCAAACACCCATGGAATCGCTCTTAAGTCTTCGAATCGGCCGCGATTTTTCCGGCTCATCGGTCGTGAGCCAATATTTAAATCACCTAATTCCCTTAATGGGGTAGCTTCCGTAAAGTAGGTAAGGAAATCTGGGTCGCCAAACACAAGCGATTGATATTTAGCCAGCGCAGCACTAGAAATTTCCTCAATTGCCGCTTCCCAATCTGGTTCACGCAGCTGCCCCTGTGCTGGTTCTTTAGAGACATGTGCTGCTGCCAGAAGCAAGGTAGATGTCGCTTGCTCCAAGCTGCGATAAGCGATATCCTCAAGCAGGTACCTTGAAGATAAGACCTCACCTTGTTCGGTAATTTTGACTCCATCCCCAATTGTTTCTGCTGGTTGGGATAAGATACTTTTATTTAATGGACCGCCGCCGCGTCCTAACGAACCGCCCCGGCCATGGAAGAACTTTAGTGCAATTTGATATCTTTTCGCCATTTCGTGAATTTCAATTTGCGCTTTATACAGTTTCCAGTTGGCGGTTAACGTCCCGCCGTCTTTACTTCCGTCCGAATAACCAAGCATAATCTCCTGCTGGTCGCCCAGTATTTGTAAATGGCTGCGATAAACCGGCATCTCGAATAGAGTTTCCATGATTTTTGGACCTGCGCTTAAATCGTCAATTGTTTCTAGTAATGGTGCAACATGTAAATGGCTTTCCAATATTCCATCAGCATGGAGCCGATAGAGGCCTGCTTCTTTTGCTAAAACAAGCACCTCTAACAGGTCGCTTGGTGATTTTGTCATACTGACAAGGTATACGGAAATTGACCGTTTTCCGAATTCATCATGAGCCTTCTTTATCATTTGGAACACTTTAATCATTTCCTGTGTTTCCGCTGAGTAATCCTCATTCAATAATAGGAGCGGGCGCGGATCCAAGAGGACTTTTTGCAAAATCTCTACTTTTTCATCTTCAGAAAGTAGTGCATAATTTTCAGAAATACGGACTTTACGCAGTATTTCTGTAATTGCTGCCTCATGCTCACCGCTATGGTTGCGAATATCCAGTGTCGCTAAGTGAAATCCAAATAGCTGAACTTGACGAATCAGCTTTTGAATCGTTTTTAGTTCATGGGCAGCTGGGTGATGTTGATTTAAGCTTCTATTAATGATCGATAAATCCTCTAATAATTCTTCTGCAGATTGATAGCCTAAGTCTGATTTTCCTGCTTGCTTTACCCGCTCAATCATTACGGCAAAGGCACGGCGATAAACTTCTGTTTTTACTGGCCATTTTTTCTCTTCGCTTAAAAATAAATCCTCTTGGCTCTCAAGGTATGAAAGAAGCTCCTCACTAACCTCAACCCTTGTTGTCGAATGGCTATATCGTTTCATTAAATCAATTAAAACATTTTTATATTTTTTTAGAACGAGTCTTCTTTGCCGTTCTAATGTTTCCCATGTCACATCATGGGTAACGTTGGGATTTCCATCACGATCGCCGCCAATCCATGAACCAAAACGAAGGAAATTAGGAACCTCCCACGAAGAGTGCGAATAATTTTTTTCAAGACAATTTGCTACTTCCTGATGAATTTCCGGCAGTACATCAAAAAGGGTTTGGTCAAAATAATACAGTCCGTTACGGACCTCGTCCAAAACGGTTGGCTTATGGTGCCGTAATTCATCCGTCTGCCAAAGAATAGTCACTTCATTAAACAAGCTCTCTTCCAGCTTTTTTTGTTCTCTGTTCGTAAGTAACGGATGGTCCAGATTTTTTAAAATAACAGCAATTCGCTGCTGTATTTCAAGAATGGAGCGCTTTGTTGCCTCAGTGGGGTGAGCTGTAATAACTAATTCAAGAGACAATGTATCGAGGATATTTTGAATCCTATCTTCTTTAATATTGTTTTCTTTAAGTGCAACTACCGCGCTCTCAATTGAGGCTGGCTGCACAACAGAATCGTCTTGAAGATGGTAATGTCTCCTCCTCCGGATTCGGTGATTCTGCTCTGCCGCGTTAATTAAATGGAAATACATTGAAAACGCTCGAATCACTTGTTTCCTCATAGGTGGACTTATGCCAGAAATTTCTTCTTTTAAGGCATCATAAATTTCTTGGTCAAAATCAGTCCTTAGTGTTTTACACATCAGTCGTATTTTCTCGACCTTGTCAAATAGTTCTGAACCGCCATGATTGACAAGGATTTCGCCGAGTATTTTTCCAAGTAATTTTACATCGCGACGCAATGGAAGACTGCTGTCATTCAATTTCAAATCTGCTGCCATATCTTTCACCTTCTCTTTATCAAAAGATTCGCTTAATTTTTAACTATTAATATAACATATC
Source organism: Neobacillus sp. NPDC058068 (assembly GCF_042885335.1). NCBI lineage: Bacteria > Bacillati > Bacillota > Bacilli > Caryophanales > Bacillaceae > Neobacillus > Neobacillus sp. NPDC058068. The sequence goes on from NZ_JBHVSI010000002.1 coordinate 201,913, forward strand.
TTATGAAACATGTTCAATAGTTAACTTACTTTATCATTTTAGACCAAAAAAGAAAAACCTGCGCGTCCAGCAGGTTTTTTATCTTACTTTTACTATCTGTCCCTTCATGTTCTTCTTTTAAATTCTTCTAACTTTGAAGAGATCGCTACAGCCACTTCTTCTGTAGTTTTAGGAATTGCTGTTTTAAAAAGTGAGTTCGCTAATGTCCCCAGGGTCCCACTGGCATTAATGTCGATGAAGCCTGTTATCCGTGTTTTATTTTTGTTAATTGCTTTTGCTTCAAAATACCCCTCACCAATATACTTTTCATTCGATCTTTTTAAATCAAAGCTTACCCTTGTTGGTTCATTCCACTCTTTAATATCAATCAATAAATTAACCTTTTTTTTCATAATGCCGAGGCTGCTCTTAAATTCCCAAGTGATTTGGCGGTCATTAATTTTTTCATGATAAATATAACCAGGTACAAGTGGTGCCCAATTATCTTCATCCCTAATAAAGTCCCAAATCACCTCAATTGGGATATCTAATTCTACTTGTTGTAAATCACTTGGCATTTGTATCCCTCTTTCAGTTTCGAAATAAAAGACCTTCATTAGCCGAAGGTCTTTTAATAAGATATATGATAAATAATGTGATTATAGAAATTAATTTTTACGGAAGGCAAGTACCAATGCTGCAAGTGAGAGTAATGCTGCTGCACCTGATAATATAAGCGGAAGAGAATCGGACGTTTCATCCTCTTTCTCAGCCTCAGATGTTTGTGCCTTATCTGTTTTTTCAGCATGCTCTGTTGTCGCCGTATCATGATGGTCGCTTGATGTCGAAGTCACAATATCCGTAACCGAATGTGGAGAATCAGAACCTTCTTCGCCTGTCCACTCTACGATACTGCCATCTTTGTAATATTGAAATGCATCCCAGGCAGCTTTTGCAGCTTTATCAGGATTTTTTGCCACAAACACAAATTGTTGGAATTGCCCAGGTAGAATCCCTTCTCCTGTTGCTTCAAATGTGAAGGCTTTTACTTTACCACTGGCATCCTTTTCAGCCGTATAAGTCCAACCAGGAACCGGTTGATAAGACATAACCTCTACTCCCGCTGGAGCTTTTATTGTTACCTTTGTTGTAGCAATATCTTTTTCAACTGGAACCTTTAACGTGTATGTTTCCCACGCACCGGTTGCTGAAGTTTTCGGAAGCACCGTCACATGCGCGCTGGCAATACTTGAAAAGAAAAATAAACTAATTACTACAGGAATAAATACCTTTGAAACGTTAACCATCATTTTTTTCATTTGAAATACTCCTCGAAAGTTTTTTATTGACTTCCCACCAAACAGCGGAAATCGGTATCAATGGTCTCCAATGACTTTGTCAGAACATGAACATGAATGTTCCAATGACCAGCCATGCTGAAATGCAAACCTTGTACTTCGTACTTGCCATCAGCTACTTTTTTTAAGTCAACTGTTTCTTCCCCCATGTCCATATCAAGCATGTTAAAGGTTAAGTGAATTTGCTCGACGTCCTTGATTGCCCGTCCTTGACGGTCTTTTAAGGAAACTTCAAATAAATTTTCACCAACAATATTAGGGGTCGCTCTTAATGTCACCTGATTACCATGATTCAGCGTTCTTGTTTCTTTAAATGGTCCGGGGGATTGCATCGCTGTTGGTAAATTGGTTAAAACCACGGAAAGAACAAGGATAACAACTCCAATTGAAAGTTCTCCCCATAATGATCCTATCAGTCCTTTATTCGTTTCCCGTTTTCCTTTAATAAAATTCACTGCTGCAAGGATAAGCATCAATAGAAACAGAATAACTTTACTAGATAAAACCTTTCCATAGTCCGTTTGAATAAGGGTCGAAGCGTTGGGAACATGGAGCAAGCTGCTAAAAACCCCCGTCAAGGTTAACAAAAGTACTAGGATAATCCCCCAATTGGAGAATCTTTTTATCATTAGGAAAAAATATTCCTTTGTTTCAATGTTCTTTCGTAATGGCAATAAAACTACAAACCCGATCAAACTTCCTATCCAAATAGATGCAGCAAGTAAATGGAAAAAGTCCATCGATATCGCCAGCAGCGGATTGGCTTCTGTGGCAGCATGACTGGTTAACGCCTTTGTTAACAGTAATCCTGTCCCTAAACAGATGCAGGCCCACAAAATAATTCGTTTAGTAGCTTCTTCCATCACGATAAATGACGTCATAAAGCCCAACGTTAGGAGGATTATTACTTGAAAAATCCAGGTTTGACCAAACGTCGTGTTTCCGATGATATTTCCTAAGAATTGAAAGCTAAGCACTTCATTCCAAGGTAAACCAGCTTCAATTGTTGCTTCCAATGGAAGACTTAACAAAATACTTAGAAAAAGTGCGACGAAGCTCGTAATGATGCCTCTTTGGAAATTTTTATCAACTAATCTGTTATCCTGAATCACTTTTGGTACAATTAACATGTAAAAAAACAAGAGCCCGACATAGCAAGCGTTACTTATGTATTGCAGCCAGCGGATAATAATAAGGTCTCCCTTGGGTGTGTAGCCTTGCGTTTCATTATGACCAACAGTTGAATCATTACCTTCAGCACCAACTTGAAAGCCAATTACTCCCTGAACAGGGTGGCCGTCGCTTGAAACAGCCTTCCACTTGATTCGATATGTACCATCTGGAAGATTCGGCTTTAATCCGCTCTTTAGGATTGCAGGCTGACTTGGATCAACCCCACCATTTTCTTTATCTACTCGATTTCCTTGCGAATCAAACACCTTGATTGAATTAAAAGTTGGCTGAATTGTTTCGTTGAATTGGATCATTACCTCGCTAGGTGCTTTTTCAAGAATCTCATCTTCTAATGGTGTCGATTTTTTAATATAAGCGTGTGCAGAAAAGAGAGTCGGAAATAAAAATAGAAAAAGAGAAATGATCAAAATGAATGTACTGACTTTTATTTTTAAATTCAATCTATCAATCCCCTTTAATTTAGGCGTTCATGACTACAAGAACAACCTATGCTGCCATTCATACGTTTTTCAATTTCTTCTATTGCCTCATCAAAACGTAAAATAATGCCGCCAAATCCCCTTTGAAATTGTTCCGTATGTTTCAGAGATTCAAATGTTAATACTTGTGGCTGGCAGCAATTCAAGTTAAAATCAGTGTCCATTAAGTAATAGGCCATTTTTGCACTAATCGTTGAATTCTGAAGGAAATCGCGGCAAATAATTTGCGAAACATCCTTTTCGATATTCTTGTATCTTAGTAACCCGCAATGAGGGCAGCATAGCTGCTCGACTTTTGAATCATTGGTAATAATTTGAATAGGGTGACGGTTATGTAATTCCTTCAAACAATAACTGCAGACATTCGAAGGAGGATTCACGACATGTGCTATAGAAATTCCGCCGGAAGTTTTGCTAATCACATTTTCTTCTAATAAAGGCTTTATATCTCGATACACCGTCATTTCAGATACTTGCAGCCGAATGCTAATTTCCGAAATTGCCAATGACCCTTCTTTATCCAACCATTTAATAATTTGCTGCCTTCGCTCAATCGGTAACATTTTTATCCCCATTCTTTCTACATTTCTCTCTCCTTGTTTTTTAGTTTAATCAACATTATTAACATATACAATATATTAATAGGGGTAATTTGTGAATAATTGATGAACATTCACATTTTCAAACATAAAATAACATTTTGTTATTATCTTTTACCTTTTTGAAACTTTTTAAACAAGTAACAAAGAAAAAGACGGTGCCAAGATGGACCGTCTTCATCTGTTTATTTTTTAACCTTATCTAAAGCGCGCTGAGCTTCTTTTTGTGCTTCCTTCAATGCCTTTTCAGCGGAAATCCCTTCAATTTCTACTTTGTCCGCAGCCTTTACAAGGGCATCGTATATTTTTCCGCCTGTAGGGTCAACAAACGGCGGAGTTGCAATCTGTGCCTGCTGGAGCGGTACTTTTATTTGCGGATTCTTTTCAGCAAACTCTTTGTAGGCTGGGACTTCCTCCGCTGACTTTCTCACTGGAATATAGCCGGAATTAATGGACCAATCGGCCATGTTTTCGGCATTAGTGAAAAACTTCAACCATTTAAATGCTGCTTTCTTTTCTTTTTCTGACGCTAGTGCCGGAATCGCTCCCAAATGCGCCGCTGCGTGCGGGGCTGCCTGTTTCCCTTCCCAACCTGGCTGTGGTGTTGCAGCAAGGATGGAGAAGTCTAAATCTCCCTGGTCGCCACTTGAGCCAGTATAACCGGCTGCGCGGCCTTGGATGACGTCATCAATCGTTTTGTACCAGTATTCCCAGCCCTGGCCATCGTGGTGAATCGCCATTGTTTTATCAACATGAATTCCTTTTCTGAAGAATTCCCAAGAATCAATCCATTCTGGAGAATCTATTAACACTTTCTTGCCATCTTCGCTTAAATATTTCGCTCCATTACTTAGCGCGGCATCAATCAGATTGTCTGGTCCCCACATTGGCTCCCATCCATAAACTTCTGTTTTGCTTCCATTGTTCTTTGTTAACTGTTTTGCTGCTTCCGCAAGCGATTCCCATGTTTTCAGCTTATCCTGGGAAATGCCTGCTTGTTCAAGCATATCCTTTCGGTAATAAAGAACTTGTGTGGTTCCGTAAAGTGGCAATGCGTACTGTTCACCGTTAATCGTACCCTGCTGATAAAATGCATCAATAAAATCTTCTGGTTTGAAGTCGGCATCGTCTTTGATGTATTTTGTCATAGACGCTAACGTTCCTTTTTTCGCAAAGGCATTCATCGGGTCGTTTTTAATCAGGACAGCTGCCGGGACTTTTTTGGCAGCAATGGCCGCCTGCAGCTTCTGCAATGTTTCATCATATGACCCTTGCGCGACACCGATTACTTTCACTTCATTCTGGCTTTTGTTAAATTCTTTTATTCTTTTTTCAACACTTTCGCCAAGCTTTCCGCCGAGGCCATACCAAAACTCGATTTCAACGGGTCCATCCGCAGACGATTTCGCAGAGGAGCAGCCGGAAATCATGGACACTAGTAATATAATAATCGCAGTAAATGAGATAAGCTTTTTTGTTAACATATCATTTTTCCCCCTTTATCCTTTTAGCCCCTGGTCACTAATGCCAGAGATAATCCATTTTTGAACAAATACAAACAAAATTAACAGCGGCAGCACTGTAAAAGCGCTTGCAGCCATAATGAGCGGCCATTGCATTCCATAAGCACCTTCTTGAATGAAAAACTGTCTCAGCCCAGTGGTGATCAAATACTTACTTTCACTCCTGGTAATCAATGTTGGCCAAAGGTAATTATTATAGTTTTGCACAAAGCTAATTAACGAAAAAGTTATAAATGTTGCTTTTGTAGTTGGAAAAATAATTTTCCAAATGATGGTCCAGTGCCTTGCACCGTCAACCCGTGCTGCCTCGATCAATTCTTTCGGAACTTGCAGGAACGCCTGCCTAAACAGGAAGATTCCGAATACACTGGCGGCATTGGATAAGATCAAGCCTTTATATGTATCTAGTAAATTGAAGTCAGCTAAAATAACATAACTTGGTACGTATGTTGCCGCAACTGGCAGCATATAGGTAATCAGAATAATCGAAAATAGCAGGTTTCTCCCTTTAAATCTTAATTGCGTGAAGGCATATGCAATTAGGGCCGAATTAACCACTTGGATCAACACAATCGCACTTGCTGTAAAAATGCTATTAAAAATATACTGATCAAATGGTGCCATTGCCCACGAATCGGCAAAATGGTGCCACATTGGTTTATTTGGCCATAACGTTGGCGGAAATTGCCAAATTTCATCCTTCGTTTTCAGGGCACTTATTACCATCCACAAAAAAGGAAAGACCATCGACAAGCTGAAGAAAATTAACACTACGTGCTTTACCCATAGAATAGGTGCCTTTTTCAATTCCTAGCCCCCCTTTTTCGCTATTGGTAGTGAACCCACCGTTTTGAAAATATAAACTGTAAAAATGAAAATGCTGCTGTAATCAAAACTAACAAGATGGCGGTCGCAGTGGCTTTCCCCATATTAAATTCCTCAAATGCAGTTTGATAGTAGAAATAAAGCATCGTTCTTGTACTTCCTGCTGGACCTCCCTGTGTTAATACCTGAATCTGGTCATAGGCCTGAAGCGCATCAATGGATGTAATCACAATCAAAAACAGTGTTGTTGGTGAAATAAATGGGATTGTAATATGTAAAAATTGGCGCCATTTGCTTGCCCCATCCAACGAAGCTGCTTCATAAAGGCTGACAGGAACTTTTTTCAAGGCATTCAAATAAAAAATCATTGCCCAGCCGACGCCTTTCCAGATGCTCACGATAATGACCGCTGGCATTGCCCAAGTCGAGCTTGATGTCCATCCAAGGGCGGGAAGTTGAAGAAGGTTCAGGATCCAATTCGCTAAGCCCACATTCGGCTCATAAATCCAAGACCAAACAATCGAAACCGCAACAGTCGGAGTAACCCAAGGAGAAAAGATTAATGTCCGGTATATCCCCATTCCCTTTCCATTTCCGCTGACTAATAAAGCAAGCATTAGGCCACCCGCAACACAGGGAATGACCACTCCCATCGAAAAAACCACTGTATTTACTAGTACTGAATAAAACCCCGGGTCGGTTAGCAAGTCAGTGTAATTACTGAATCCAACAAAATCATATTCCGGGCTGACGTAGTCCCAATCAGTAAAGCTAATATACAGGGATTTACCCATTGGATAAATCCAAAAAATGATGAGCGGAATGATTGCAGGCAGAATAAACAATAAAACTGTGAGGGATAATTTTCTTCTCGGTCTTTTTATCGCTAATAACTGCTTATTTGACTTTAGTTTTGCAGCAGGAACACCCATTGCCGACCACTCCTTTCAATTTATGAATATTAAATAGGAATATATATTCATTTATTGAATGTATTTTCATCTTAACAGCGGTTCCCTTTTATGTAAACAAAAAATTTAAAAAAATTGTCATATTTTCTGTATTGCTTGTCCAATGGGAAAAAATAAAAAACCGCCTGGGCATCCAAGCGGTTTTAACTCTATGTTTATGCCCACACTTCTTCGAGGATGTCTCTGAATAATTCATCCAGCAGCGGGGTGATATCTTCTTTGGAAATCTTTATCGTTTTGGTGTATTCCTCTAGACGGATGATTTCCTTTTCTAAAAAGTCATTAATCACCGTCACCTTTGGTTCGAGATTTAGCTCGTCTCCGCTAATTTTCCTTTCTAATAAGGTTAGGATTTCCTGCTTTAGTTGTCCTTCTTCAAGCAGGTCCTTGACCAACTCCTGAAATTCAATTGGCGGAACAGTGTTGTATTTTTCAATCCATTGGCAGGCTAAAATGGGACGGAGGACATAGAAGTATTTCTTGATTTTCACTTGATCTCGGTGGAGATACTCGCGAAAGTTACCTTTCGCCATGTTTAAATAATGATAGAGTGCTGATTGCGGCAAAAACACCTTGTTTTGAATTGCTTTCATTTTGTCTACTAAAGAAAAAGCTTGATAATAAACAATTTCCGAGTAAAGCCATTCCATTAGCGGCGGGTTTGACTTTTTGAAAAGCCTAAGGGCTTTCCGTAACTCCCAGCCGTTAATATCTAAGAGATTATTAATTGGAAGCTCAATGACATCCCGTTTTTGATCGATCGACAAATACCAGTCTTTTTTATGTACATAAATAAACCTGACATCATAATCACTGTCTTTAGAGGGAAAACCCCACGCCCTGCTTCCCGACTCCACTGCCAAACAGACCTTCACATCAAATAGCTCTTCAATCCTCTTAATTTCTGCAACAATTTTTTCTTTCAATACTAATCGCTCCCTTCACTCTAACCATCCAAGGGTGTCAGGCACCCTTTAATGAATTCCTTTAAGATTTTAAGATTCTCCGTGCTTCCAATAGTCGTTGTATTCCCGTTGTTATTTCGACGCCGATAAAAATAGTTGTCCAGAGAACTAAATGGGATTGGAATAAGATCAATAAAGAAAATAAAATGAAGCCTTCTGTTCTTTCGGCAAGTCCAGGCTGATAATAAAAGGATTTGTAGCTCTCCTTTTCGGATAACGCCCCTACTGTTAGGAAAATGGTCATTGTAAATATAATCGAAATTGCTAATAGTAGAAACAGCAGCAATATCGTTGGTTCGGGATGGCGAAGTGCCAAAGCAACTATGATACTTGCTTCAACCACTCGGTCAAAGGTGACATCTAGGACCGTTCCCCAAGATGAAGATGTTTTGCTTTTCCTCGCCATACTTCCATCCACAGCATCCAAAAAGCCCGATAGCCAAAGAACAACGACTCCAGCTATTGGCTGACCAAAATATACAAGAACACTTGCGATGATGCCGATAAAAAAAGCAATATAGGTTACTTGATTGGCACTTAAGCCAAGCCTTAAAAAATGATCTGCTGTTTTTGAAATGATTGGCTGCACTGCAGCACGTCCGTGAGTATCAAGCACAATGCTACTTCCTCTCAAATTATTCAGAATACCAATGTATTTGTGCGAACGGTACCCTGATTCGTATCTTTTCTTTGACTAAAGGGACCGTTTTCCATCCCGTGGTATTTACATCCAGGGATTGGTTATCCGCTATTACTGTAATTGAGTATCCCTCTCTACTCGGCCTTACCTTTTTGACAGTAGCGGGAATCATACAGGCAGATTCTTCTCGAACTTCATCGTCTTGTTTGTATTCCCCATCAAATAACTGCAAATGGTTGGGATCAATCCATCCCCTATTTTGGGTTGGCAGCACCTTTAATTCACCATGAAACCATTTGCTCCATTGCTCTTTGGAGAATCGATTTGGCAATGATAAGAACTGGGCAATTTTTTCAGAGTCAGGATTTTGAAAAATCTCGGAGGGTGTACCTATCTGCTGTAATCTCCCCTCCAAAATAATCCCGATTCGATCGGCAACAGACAGGGCTTCATCCAGATAATGGGTTACCCATAAAATTGAAAAACCAAGTTTTCTTTGGAGCACGTATAACCACTCAATCAAATCCTGTCTTAGCGTGGTATCTAAGGAAGCAAACGGTTCATCTAACAAAAGTAAATCCGGGTTTAAAATGAGTGCCCTCCCCAATGAAACTCGCTGCTGTTGGCCGCCTGAAAGCTGATGAGGATAACGTTTTTCCAACCCATCAAGCTGCAGATGTTTTAAAAAGTCACGCGCCGCTTTCTTTCTCTCCTTGGCGGGGATTCCTTTCACTCTCAATCCAAACGAAATATTCTCCAAAACAGTCAAGTGGGGAAAGAGTCTTGGCTCTTGGAAGACTAGTCCAGTAGTTCCTGTCCCATTTTCCCATGTCTGCTTTCCCGAGGCAAATGGCAGCAGCCCGGCAATCCCCTTTAACAATGTCGTTTTTCCGCTGCCGGACGGACCCATTAATACAAAAATCTCGCCTGAATTTACTTTTAAATCTACTAAATTAATAATGCTTTCATTATTGATTTGAATGTTTATTTGTTCTAACTGCAATATCCTCACCTCGATTGATAAACTGTTTCCTTGAATTTATTCGCATAAGGAGAAAATACACCAACAAAAGAGCCAGAATGGGGATAAAGAATAACAGACTATAGGCAGAAACAATTGATGAGTTTCCACTACTGGCAAACGGAAAAATAACTAAAGGAATCGTCATCAAGGTCCCGCCGCTCATAATCCAAGTCGGTAAATACTGGCTGAAAGAAATAATCACCACCAAAAAACTGCCTAATAACATGGCCGGAAGCAACAAAGGCCATTCAATCCAGAAAAAGATTTTCCAAACGCCAGCCCCTAAACTGGCTGCCGCTTCCTGGTATTTCTCTCCAATTAAGCGGTACTGAAACCAAATCGTCGCAACATAATAAGGCAGGGTGATGATTAAATGAGCAAAAGCTACACTTATATAGTCATTAATAAAATCCAATCGAATCGCAAAATCGTACATACCCATGATAGAAACTGTATAGGGAATAAAAATAGGGGCGAGTAGAGTAGAAAACACAATCATTTTCCCTCGAAATTTATTTTGAGCTAATGCCCTCGCTGCCGGTAACCCTAATACTATGTTCCCCACAAGAGTTAGAACTGCAACAATCAAACTATTAATTAATCCTTCTCCAGCCCTTCCAGAGGCGGAGAAAAGGTATTTCCAAGAGTCCATGCTCCATTTTTCAGGCAGGATTAATGGCCACGGCCATTGCTTGGTAAAACTCCAAATGATTAGGGGGATAAAGGGCAAAAGGAGAAAAAGACTAAACAATATGACAAAAAACACAGTTAGAATTCTTTGAGTCTTAATCCGCTTCACCATATTCTTCTCCCTTTTTTAAACCAATCCATTTGTAAATAAATTAATAAACAACCTATGAGGAACGAGATAACAGCTAAGACAAGATTCATTGCAATCGCAATCGGCTGACGTTCTAATCCGAATTGGGAATACTCTTGGAAAGCCAGCACTGGGATGGAGCCAAAAGAAGTCTTTGCCAACAAGGCAGGAATTTCATAAGCCCCAAGAGTAAAGGCAAAGACCACCCACATACCACCCACCCACATTGGCAATAAAATCGGAACAATGACCCAGCGCACCGTCTGGGAAAATGAGCCTCCGAGCACCTCTGCCGTTTCCTTCCAATCTCCAATAAGTTTTACAATAAAAGGATAAATCAGTAAAACTATGAAAGGGACTTCCTTCCACATATAAGCTAATATAACCCCAATGCCCCAGTCATCATGGATGAGGATGGGGAATGCCTCCATTGAATCTACCAATCCAAAGTGATAAGCAAGCCGCGAATACCAGCCGCTTTGCATGAATACCTGCATTAACAGATAAGCTGAAAATAAATGAGGGATACCAATTGGTAATTGCAAAATAATATGGAGCCACTTCCATTTCCGAGAGCGTTCTGCCAAAAATAAAGCAGCGCATAGTCCCGAAACACCTGATAAAATAGCAACGGCGACCGCAATTCCAACCGTTACCATAATGGATTGAAAAAAGGATTGGTTCATTAATTCCTTATAGGCCCAAAAGCGATTTTCTTGGTCAACCAGCGGCTGTTTTTCTAGGCTAAGTATCAACGAATGGAATAATCCTCCAAGAAAAAAGATAAGCATAAACAAAAGGGCTGGCAGGATTCCCAACAGCCCCTTATAGTTATTTATTTGATGATCTTTTTTATTTATTCGGCACATTTTCCATCCATCCTCGTTCTAACCATTGGACATATTCAGCGTCTATCTCAGGAACCCGATGACTGGACAACTCTTCCTGTGATAAGGTTGCGGAGCCCCTGTCGATGGATTCCACGATGGCTCGGTCCTTATCAGATAAACGTTCCACGGAAAGGGACATATTTTCCCCCCAATACTCAAGCTCCATTTTTTTCATTTGCGCACTAGGTGACAGCAGGAAGTTAATCAGTGTCAGAGCACCATCCGGGTTCGGCGCATTATAAGGAATAGCAAGGAAGTGCGTATTGGATAACGTCCCCTTATCAAGGACAAACGTTTTTGTCGAGGCGGGGAATTCACCCGTTTTTATTAAGTTAGAAGCATTCGCTTCATCATACCCCATTGTCATCCATACTTCACCATTCTTATATAATTGCTCTAACTGGGAAAGCGATTGTGGATAAGATTTCCCTTCCCGCCATAAGTATGGTTTCATTTCGTTTAATACGTTCCATACCTGGTCCGCTTCCCCTTTTACCAATGCTTCATCATACTGGGATAAATAGGCATTGTAATCCTTGCTCTTTTCATGGAGGACATGACGAATAAAGGCACTCCCAGTGAAATCAGGCGGCGCAGGGTATGTAAATTTTCCCGGGTTTTGCTTTACCCAAGCTTTTAATTCATCAATTGATTTTGGCGGATTAGAGATTTTGTTTGAATCATAAGCAAACACAAACTGTACCTTCCCCCAAGGGGCTTCGTACCCTTCAGTTGGAAATCCAAAGTCATATTTTATTTCATCACTTTCGGTATCAACGTATTGCTGAAAGTTTGGCAGCTTCGATGTAAATGGCCCTAATAATAACTTCTCCTGCTTGGCAGTTTTGAAATTTTCTCCATTAACCCAGATAACATCCATTTCTCCAGATTTTTTCTTTGCCCGTTTTTCCGTTTTCAATTTATTGATAAATTCCACTGCATCCATTGGATAGCGTTTCAATTCAATATTATATTGATCCTTTAATTGAGGAGCAACCCATTCATCAATATAGAGATTGATTCCTTCATCCCCGCCCCACATAAAGAAATTTACCTTAGATCCTTTTGCCGTTGCGGTAATTTCCTTCCAATCATTTTTTAAGCTATTTTCTCCTGCTGGTTGGGATTTTTTCTCCGTTCCCGAGCTGCACCCTGATAAAATTAACAATATAATCACAAAACAAAAGCTTAATTTTTTCATTTCTATTCCTTTCTACAGCATACATTTTGATTTACAGTCAAAATAGTCTTCCCACATTCCAATGAATAAGGATATGGCAAAAATAAAGCCATTAACAGGAAGAAATGATGACAAGTTAAAAGAAATGATCAAACTATAAAGATTGTAGACTATTAGACCAGCTAACAATAGCCAGCGCAAATGCCAGAGAAGTCTTTGAACTGTTTTTGCCGTTTCAGTTTTCATTCCTTGGTTTTCCTTTCCATTTATAAGGCAGCCTAATCATTGTCTCCGGAATATCAATCTCTTTTAAAAAATGGATTGCATCAAGAAGGATTTGCGTTTGCATGTGCTGTTCACCTGCTCTGCCAAAGCTCCTCCCTAATGGGAACCTTAAATGCAATGACCTCGGAACCCTTACTTTCTCAGTTAATTCCGCTAAATGCGTAATCGAGATGGTTGGTATCCCCGCTTTTTCAAGAGCAAATTGAATCAATCCCACGGATTGATGGCATATATATCAGCCGGGATTTAAGATAACCGCATCTACCTTATCTTCTCGCAACTGTTTAAGAATTTCCGGAATGGTTTCTTCTAACAGAGGTTTTGTATTAGGGATATAACCCATTAAGCCATAATGTGTTCGGGCCGCACCGCCGATGTTTCCATTCGAAGCCAATTCTCTTAAGCGGAATAATGGAAAGACACAATTCACATCCCGATCAGCATCCGTTCGGTCAAAATGGGTATGGCTGATCATCAAATCTTCTTCTGCCGCCGTTGAAGGTATGAACCGGACGGTAGGATCGCCGGCCTCGACATCAAAAACTGGCTGTGTTTTCAAATGGACACCTGCCGTCGTGATTAGGGCAAACACAGCCTGATTGGCTGGTTTGGTAAACCTCGTAATCGGGATATCTCCTTTAATAGGCTGAATCATCTGTTTAGCCTTTTTACTGACAATTGATTCAATCAACCGATTGCCGGATAATTTCACCTTTTTTCCCCCTTTCTGCTATCCACATGGTGATGACCGAAATAAGCCAATATAATAGAAACGCCCCAATTTTAATAATGAGGCGTCTTGCTTTTGATTATGATTAACCCTTTTTATCCAATTTAGCAGCCATTACCCATTTGCTCCTTGTTTGCCTTTACCGCTTGTCTGCAATTTGGGACGAAGAATCATACCGATGACGGCAAGGGCAATCACAATGGTAAAGATGAAAAACAATATTTCCACTGTACTCGTAGCATTTTGACCAAGATAGGAATAGAGAATCGTAGCTGGCAATTGTCCAATTCCCGTTGCCCAGAAAAATTGCCAAAATGGTATCGAGGTCACACCAGCAGCATAGCTGACAAGGTCAAACGATACAATTGGGACAAGTCGGGCAATAAAGACTGCGTGTTTTCCATACTTTTCAAAAAATTGGTCCCACCAATTTAAGGCTTTCTTCGTTACCATTTTTTCAACAACAGGTCGCCCTACAATTTTTGCTAAATAAAAACAAAGGACTGCCCCTGCCATAGCACTGCTCCAGGAGAGGACTGCTCCCCATACCCAGCCGAATAATAACCCGTTCGTAAATGTGATGACAAATGCCGGAAGTGGTGCAATAATCGCTTGAAACACCATTAATAACCCTGAGACGAAGGCGGCAAGCGGCCCAAATGAAAGAAGATAATCTCGAAATCCCTCTACATCCGCATCTTTTAAATATCCAGAGGCATGATTTATTAAATTCCGGATTTCACCTTGTCCTAAATATACTAACAAGAAGACGGCAATTAAGCCAAACAAAAACATCATGCTGAACTTTTGGAATCGCGTTAATTGATTCCATCCTGTGTTAGGATCCGTATTTGTTTTCGTATTATTACTAGTCCATACGGCCATTGCCATGAAGGCAATTCCGATTGGAATGAGAATGATGAAAAAGCTGTTCATCCCATCAAGCGTTACCATTTCTTCCAAAAACAGTGATTTTCTAACAACATACGAAGGGAGAATGGATAAACTCCCCCCTGTAATCGTAATAATAGCGGTAACAGCAATACTTAAAATACCAACCACTGCTGAGAAACGCGCCGACTCCCAAATAGCAAATTTTTTCGCGTTCATAAACGTTGTTAAAAAATAAAACCATAAGCCAGTAAGCATTGAAATGGTAACCATGTATTCACTGTCAAAACGCATGTCGAGCCAAGAATTTTGAATCAACAGTATAGCAACCGCCAATCCAATTAAAAAGAATAAAAATACCGCTGCAACCAATTGAATGAAGGTGCGAATAATGTTTGTCATCTTCTTCCCCTATTACTTTCTATTGAATAAGTTAATATTGGTCATCGTAGTTGCCGCCAAACAATCGATTTAAATTATATCGAAATGTGCGCTATTTATAAATTCAATTTATCTATTATTCCAATAGAGATCAATCGATTTTCCGAATGAAAGGTAATTCAACATTCTTAATCAAACCGGAAAGAAGCCCATCATTCATGATGGACTTCTTTAAGGGGCGAGAGTATTCATAATTCCGTCCGGATATCCCATAATTCCGAGAAGAACCGATGTTCAAGTACCTTTTTCAAATAATTTACTCCGGATGATCCGCCAGTTCCCGGCTTGAATCCGATAATGCGCTCAACCGTCTTCATATGGCGAAAACGCCATTGCTGTAAACAGTCTTCAATGTCCACGAGCTTTTCAGCTAATTGATACAAATCCCAATATTGATCTACATTCTTGTAAACTTCAAGCCACGCCTTTTTAACAGATGCATCGTTCTTGTAGGGAATAGAGTAGTCTCGATTAAGGACCTCTGGATTAATATCGAATCCTGCTTTTGCGAGCGCTTTAATGGATACATCATAAATACTTGGAGCATGAAAGGCTTTTTCTAATTGACTGTGAAGACCAGGATCCTTTTTATATATCTTTAAAATATGGCTTGTTTTATAGCCAAGGGCAAATTCAATCATTCGATATTGATAGGATTGAAAACCAGAAGCCTGACCCAAGGAATCCCTAAATTCCATATATTCCGCTGGTGTCAGCGTGGAAAGGACATCCCAGGCAGATATGATTTGGGATTGAATTTTGGATACTCGTGCTAATTGCTTAAAAGCAGTTGATAATTCATCCCGTTGAATACACTCGATTGCTGAATGTACCTCATGGAGAATCAGCTTCATCCAGAGTTCACTTACCTGGTGAATAATAATAAAAAGCAGTTCATCATGATGATCCGATAATCTTACCTGACTAGACAAAATTTTATCTAAGGATAAATATTCACCGTAGGTCATCTTGTTTAAAAAATCGGTATGAATATTTTTTTCAGCGTCAGCTGCAAATTCCTTATTACCCTTCTTTTCATCCAAGTCTTTTCACCCCTTAAATGATATTGCTCTTAAAACGCACCATATAGAACAGGTAAGTTTATATGACTTTGGTACCTTTCATTATGGAAAATAGATTGCTTAACGATCATTGTTTCAGAATCTTCATATGGATTCTTTCCTGTATTGGTATTCGGAAAAGCCACAAACTTACTAGAAGAGGTAATTGAAAACCGAATTCTACGACCTTTTTTAAAAGTATGAGCAATGTTTTGCAGAAAAATGTTGTATTTCTCAATCTTCCCTGGAGTTAGCAGTTCAGGAGCATCGTAGCCATTCCGGTATTTTGCCCTGACAATATAATCTGAAAGGCGAATCGAATTTCCGGCTTCATCAACCTCACTCAAGGTCACAACCCAATCCGTATCCATCCCCGTACTTGAAGCATAAATTTCAGCAGATAGTTCCCCGGCAACCGCCACGTCTCCCTCAAAAACCTCGCTTGTATAAACAAGAATATCATTTCTAAGTTCAAATTTATTGAGAATTTCCGGCTCTCTTTCTCCGCTAAATTCAAACGGGTTATTGGGATTATAAATAAATGAATCTTCTGGTGAAGCGGCTGGCGGCGAAGTACGTAACACACCATCGCCATAACTGGAATTCGCATGTCCATTACTAGCTAAATAAAATTTGGTTACAACTGCCTCTTCAGGTGTCCAATTGTTGGACGTCTTCCATTCATTATCGCCAACAACATAGTAGGTTGCTCTAGGTTCGTTATCAATCCCATTTTCAATCCCTTTTAAAAAGCGATCAAACCATCTAAGCACCATGACATCATAATCATAAACAACGGCATCATTGCTAAAACTAGCACCTTGATAATCCCTCGCCCTGTTTGGATTATGCTCCCAAGGTCCGAGCCAGATTTTTCGATTTGCTACATCGTGTTCGGTTAACATTCTCCATGTTTCAGATACGCCCGGGCTATCGCCATCATACCAGCCAGAAATAACAAACATAGGAACTTTTACTTGGTCACCTCGTTTGGAAAACGTACAATTCTCCCAAAACTCGTCATACTCAGGGTGTTCACTCCAAATATCCCACGGACCAGAATTTTTCCCGATGATTTTTTGTGGAATTTCCTTTATCGGCCTAGCATCGACAGCTTCATCAACACTTACTGTTTGCCCCGCAAATATTTCAAAGTCCGTTCTCGTGCCAACGGATTGCGCCAACGTCCAACTTAACAATGGCCAGGAGCAAACGGTTCCACCTCGTCTTACTGTATCAATGAAGGGTGAACCAACATTTACTTCATTAACAACCGCTTTTAAATTTGGATGACCGCTTGTTGCCGCTGACACAACAACATAGCCCAAATAAGACGCTCCCCACATTCCGACATTTCCATCCGACCACTCTTGTTCGATGATCCAATCGATTGTGTCGCTGCCGTCATCTCGTTCGTGATAAAATGGCACCAATTCCCCCTCCGAATCAGCACGGCCCCTCACATCCTGATTCACTACAGCATAACCATTGTTAACCCATCTCATTAAAGATTCCTTTTTCCCATTCCGGTCATAACACGATCTAATTAGAATGGTTGGTATCTTTTGACCCTTTTCAATCCCCTCGGGCAGATAGACATCTGTCGCTAATTTAATCCCATCTCTCATTGGGATTAAATAGGTCCCGCAATCATTAATTCCATAATCAGCTTTTGATAACAACGGGTCATCGTAGACAACTAGAGGTGTCAGTTTTTCAAACCCTTCTTTTACGATGATTTCCATCCCATTTCGATTTGGACAGACAAAGGCAATGATTTCTCCTTCCACCGTGACGATATCTAACGCTGTACCATTTCTAAATGCCCAAACCTGTGATGTAAGCTGTTTCCCTCCGATAGCGGCTTGATAGGTAAGATGTTTTTTATATAAATCGCCATTTTCAAGGACAACTTCATCTTCTGTCCATTGCTCCTTTATATAATAATTAATATTTTCATTGATTTTTTGAAAAGGAATATTTGCTTTAAGGTTTGCAGCAATAACATCATCCTGCATTTGTGTCCTTTGACGCCGGTCCACTTTCGCATGCATGATGTTTTTTTCAGTGAAGTGAATTTTCCCCTCATACACACCTGCACAATAATAATTAAAAATTATTGTATTTAAATAACTGCTCATGCTTCCAATTCCTCCTGTTTTCCTCGTCTCATCCACAGACTTCTTCAAATACTCTTAACCAATTCCTGCCGATTATTTTTTGGATTTCTGCATCTGAATAGCCTCTAGCAAGTAACCCTCTAGTAAAATTGATAAAGTAGCTGTATTTTTCAAATCCGATAATGCTTTCAGTTGACGGTCCATTCCCCTTTGCAAACCCTAATTTTGGAGCAATGTTTTCCTTGAAGTAGATCAATGACCATGTCACATCACTCATCGGCCAATCTGTGCCAATCCCAACATGATCAACGCCAACCAAGTTAATGATGTAATCAATATGATCTAAAACATGGTTGATTGTCGTTTGATTAGGATCGTCGTGTACAAACCACGGCATCGCGAAGACGCCAATTACCCCACCCGTATTTGCAATCGCCATTATCTCCTCATCGCTTTTACAGCGCATATGATTAAAAATATTTTCAACCCCAGTATGCGAGGCAATCACAGGTTTCTTGGAATACCGGCAAGCGTCAAGAGTCGTTTGTTTTCCACAATGACCCGTGTCAACGATAATCCCGAGCTCGTTAAGCCGTTCGATAAAAGTAATTCCGAAGTTGGTAATCCCGGCATTTGATTTTTCTGCACAACCAGCCCCTATGTAATTTTGTGTATTATATGTTAATTGGAGGACCCTCAACCCAAAGTCATAGAGTGCCTCTAGTAATTCTAAGTTTGTTCCTAACCCATGTGTTTCTTGGGCGGTAATAATACCTGCTTTTAGATTTTGCTGTTTAGCGGCTCTAATGTCAGCAGCGGTTACCGCTTTGCTTAACCAAGCAAATGAATCAAACTGTTGTTGTACTTCGGCCATACTCATAATGATACTTTCAGGACTTGATAAATTTAATTGTCTATTTCCGGCGGTAATTCCTGATTTGTACCATTCATCTTTAAATTCGGGAATCTCATCATTCACAGACATTCTTGAAATCAATTTACTTGACATACCACTATATGTCATCATGTCGTCTTTAAATGGTTCGCAGCGATCCTTTAGGTTGTTTGAAATTTCTTCTCGAATTGCACTTGGTGATAACGGACCTTGAAATAGCATATCGATAATAATCGCGTTTTCATGAAGCAGCCTTGCACGTTCTTCTTCCTCATTTGTTAAGTCAAATTTGAACAATCCTTGTTTACAATCAATCATCATTCATACCGCCTTATATCGAGATTCTCGTTCCTTTATTTAACCTTACAGCCTCTTGGTAAATGAAATTAGCTGCTGCTAAGTCTTCGATTGCCAGCCCGAGCGATTCAAAAATGGTAATACAGTTCTCGGATTTTCGCCCTTCAATCTGTTTGGTTAACAGCTCTCCAATTTCTCCAATCATATGGGTTTGATCAATAACTCCCTCATTTAATGGGATAAGAAAATCTCCTGATTCATTGATGGCTGATTCTAGCCGATCTACATAGAACTTTGATTTTTCCACTAAATCAGTATCTAGTTCTCTATCTTTTGGCTGACAAGCCCCAACCGCATTCACATGTGAACCTTCCTTCACCCAATCTCCCATCAGGATTGGTACTTTTGAGGCGGTTACCGTACAGATGATATCGGCATCATAAACCGCTTCCTTTACTGAATCACAAACTTGAATTGTGACCTTGAATTTTTGAAACATTTCTTTTTGAAACACTATCGCTTTTTCTTTCGTAGGACCCCAAACTTTTACTAGTTTGATAGGCCGAACTAACAACATTGCTTCGAGATGGCTCCTAGCCTGCTCGCCTGTTCCCAAAATACTTAATACCTCAGAATTCTCCCTTGCTAAATAACTGGTGGCAATGGCACTAACCGCTGCCGTTCTTATTGACGTTATTTTCTCCCCATCTACAATCGCTTTTAACTTGCCGTTAGATGAGTTAAAAATTAATACAGCTCCCTGATGTGAAGGCAGCCCATTTTTATTATTTTCCGCATAAACCGTAATAATTTTTGTGCCAACTACTTTTTCTCTCTTCCAATATCCCGGCATTTGCCCTAAAACATTTCCTTGCTCAATCGGGAAAACAGACCGTAATTCTTGTATCGCTTCGTTCATTGTTAAATCTGCCAAAACGGTTTTCAATACATTCATACAGGATTTTATTGTCAATAACTCTTGTACTTCTCTCTTACTAATTACTAACATAAAACTCACTCCTAGCTCGCAGCCAACAAATTATTTATTAGTTCCAGCATTTTTTCTTTTGCATTCATTATATACTTAGTTTTCCGAAAATTGCATTCATTTCAATGATATTGAATCCTGCTATAAATCTTATGAATGCAGAAGTCATAAGAAAACCCGAAAAATAGACATGATTTTCATCGTGTCCATCTTTCGGGTTAATGTTCTTTTCAATACTAGCTTCATTATTAGTAGGTGCAATCGTAACTAATTTAGGAAATTTTCTTTAATTCCTCTGTTAGTTTGAGGAATAGCTCCTTATTTCCGTCTTGTAATGTTTGGTCGATTTCCTTGCGGATTTTTTCCTTTTTGAATTCAAGGAGGGCATTGTTAAGGAACATTTCTGCAACTACAGAATCTTCGTTCTCATCCGAATGTTGTGGTGAATTTAATAATTTCTTTTCCATGGAAATCAACTCCTTAAGCTTTTTTCCATTATACAAGGAGTTTTCTAAAAATTCAAATATTTTATTTTGGAAATTCAAAAAAAATTTGGTAATAGGAACATCATTTTTTCTTTTTCTCTTTTAATATACCAACATTTAAAGTGTAAGGACCTAAAATTAGGGAATATTAAATTCAACTATTTTTGATCCTAGAAGGAGGAAAAAACTGATGGAACAAACTGAATCAATCGGTTATCTGCCGATAAATAACATTAATGTTTATTATGAATTTTATCCTAATCAAACATCTGATAAGACGTTTGTTTTATTGCATGGGTTTCTGTCTTCCACCTTCACATTTCGCCACTTAATTTCACTTTTGAAAAAGGAGTATCAAGTGTTATCTGTTGATCTTCCCCCCTTCGGAAAAAGTGCGAAATGCAATCAATATGTTTACTCTTATAAAAACCTTGCCCAAACTGTCATCAAACTAACTGAATCTTTCGGGTTAAAGAAAATGACCTTTATCGGTCACTCAATGGGTGGTCAAATTGTTTTAAATATTCTTCACATGATGCCTGAGCTCGCTGACAAAGCAATTTTACTTTGCAGCTCCGCATACCTAAAACGGTCAAAATTGCCTTTAATCCTTACCAGTTATATTCCGTATTTCCACCTTTTTGTGAAATACTGGTTTGCTCGAACAGGCGTGAAGAAAAATCTCCAGGACGCCCTCTATAACCACTCCATTATTAATGATGAAATGATTAATGGCTACTTGCAGCCCTTTTTGGAGGATGACATTTTCGTAGCCCTAACTAGAATGATTCGACATCGCGAGGGGGATCTTCCTGCTGAGGTCCTTCAGCAAATCAAAACTCCATGCTTACTATTATGGGGTGATCATGATAATTCGATGCCGCTAAAAGTTGGCGAAAAGCTGAACAAGGACTTGGTTAATTCTGAGCTGATTGTTTTAAAAGAGACTGGCCATGCCCTCCCTGAAGAACGTCCTAACGAGGTGTACGAATATATAAAAAATTTTTTAGGGAATTTTCAAATGGCGGCTGATTAGCATTTGTTCTTTCTGTTTTAAAAAACACTAAGCTTGTCAATCAAATTAACAAGCTTAGTGACTAACCTTTATTTAATAACCTTATTTAAACCAACCCTTTTCTTTCGATTGGGTGATTGCCTCGATGCGATTTTTTACTTCTAGTTTGTCTAAGATGATGGAAATGTAGTTCCGGACGGTTCCAGTTTTGATGCTGAGCTCTTCAGCGATTTCTTTCGTGTTCTTTCCATCAGCGACGAGTTCAAGCACTTCTTTTTCCCTGTCAGTCAACGGATTTTCTTCGCCGTAGACATCATCCATTAGTTCGGGAGCATAAATTCGTCTGCCTGCCATCACACTACGGATGGACCCCGCCAGTTCTTCACTTGGACTATCCTTCAGCAAATAGCCACTTACACCCGCCTTTAGCGCACGTTGAAAATAACCGGTCCGAGCGAAAGTCGTTAAAATAATCACCTTACAGCCAAGACCTTTAAGCTCTTCTGCTGCTTCAAGACCGCTCTTTCCAGGCATTTCAATATCCATGATACAAACATCAGGTTTGAACTTTTTGACAAGTGCTACCGCCTCTTCCCCGTTTGAAGCCTTGCCGACTACATCCATATCCTCTTCCAAATTTAGCAGCGACCCAAAGGCTCCTAAAAGCATTTGCTGATCTTCGGCTATAACGATTTTAATCACTTTCACTCCTCCTCCAAACTCAGCTTAGCGTCATTCGGTACCCTAATAATTAAAGTTGTTCCTTCTTTTGTCAATAGCTCCAGACTGCCATTAATAAATTCCAGCCGTTCTTTCATGCCAATTAACCCGTGACCTTCAGCCAACATTTCCTTTTCTCCTTTAAAGAAACCGTCATCGCATATCGTCAGCACCGTTTCCTTCCATGATTGCTCAATAGAAATAAAACAGGAAGTTGCCCCGCTATGTTTTACCACATTGTTTACGGCCTCTTTCAAACACATACTTAAAATATTTTCGGTTAACAGCGAAACATTTGTCAGCGTGAATTCGCCGTCACTTACAAACTTAATTTGTGCCGCATCAAGCATTTGATTAACACGAAGTATCTCATCCTTCAAGCGAATTCCCCGCATCGAGGACACCATTTTTCGGACTTCGCTTAATGCTGTTCGTGCTGTTTGCTGAACATCCTTCAATTCAATTCGTGCCTGCTCGGGATCTTTCGAAATAAGCCTTCGTGCCAAATCCGACTTCAAGCCAATTAAGGAAAGCTTTTGTCCAAGGGTATCATGAAGGTCTCGGGCAATCCGCTGCCGCTCTTCTGCCTTGACAAGTTCAGAAATTCGTTTATTTGCATCCTCGAGTTTTTCTTCAAGCTGTCCTCTTTCCTTCCGATTGTGAATGCTGAACGGAAGGAGGATGACACTAATCCAAATGATGATAACAAAAGGTAATTGCTGGAGAAATAATTTCTCATGCATGACAATATTATAGTTAATCGAAGCGGATGTACTTATCAAATGAATAAAATATAAGGTAAGAAAGGCAATCCGGTCCTTAATATTTCCAATAAAATAAGCTAGAAAAAAAGCAAAGTAAACATAGCTGAAAAGGCCGGAGGCAGTAATTGAAATCCCAATCAAGATCAGCGTCCATAAATAAACTGGCCAGCCTTTTGAAATAAATGCAATCCGGTAAAGGATAAAGAATACAAGTGTAAGTAAAATCCCAACAATGATTTGAATCGTCGAGGGGGATTGGAAAATAAAGTAAAACGGCAAGATGCAAAGAATCGTCCAAATATATGGAGCAATCCCATTGTTTTTTTGGAAGGCCAGATACCTTTTGATCATCAACGAAACCTCTTTTTCAGATAAAATGATGCAGTTTGCGGGAGCACCGCCCCTATTCCATAGAAACCTTTATTTTTCTATCATACATTAAATTACTATAGTTTTTCGCCAATACGCTTTTTTTACTATTAACTTTCTTACTTTAATAACAAATTTACTCTTTCCAACTTCCTATACTATATGTAATTTACATTTAATTATTTTTTAGCTGATTTGACCTGCTTGAAACCCATTGATCGATAATTTTATCCGACATCTGCCTTCACCTCATTATGATTTTTTTACTTCTGTTACACTTTTCATGTATTTTTGAAATGGCAGCATCGCTGTTTTCACTTGCTTTGAAAATAAATTCAAAAACAATTTTTGATTTTCGTAAAGTACATTCGTCGTTTTCTTGACACTGTTTACATAATTCTCTCTGCCCTTTTTTCTTAAAGAAATATATTGGTCGACTGCTGCCAAATACTTATCCAGGGCTTCAATTTGACCAATGGTTACCTTACTAATAGGAGTTACTAATAGAGATGCAGTGTTATTTTGGATATCTTCCACTACTTGATTGATTTCTTCATACGATTTAATAGGAAAAAAATGCTGCAGTGTCGTGGTTGTCGCTAATAATTCCTCCCGGGCAGCTTGTTCCCAATTCTTTAGTTCCATCGTAAATTGCCCAGCAATCGTAAGGATACTTTCTTGATTTTGTTTAATTCTATCGACATAGCTCTTTGCTGCTTCTAGGAAAATTTCATCCCGCTTGTTATAACGCGCTGCCCATGCATCTAATTCATCAAATCCCAGTTTCCAAATAAGGTCAAGACTTGAAAGCTGTTTTTCTTCAATTATCTCAGATTCTTGCTTTTCACCTTCTACTTCTAGTACCTTTTTTTCAGTCATTGTAAATCTCCTCCATCATTAGATTCTTAATGAAATAATTGCTTTAATGTGAATCCTAACTCGTTTCAAATGCAGCTCAAGTGCCTTCCCAAAAGCCAACAAAAAGCTTCGACAGTTTGTAGGGGCATGGATTCTTTTATTGATTTCCGTTTCAAGTTCTTTATAGTAGGTTACTGAATCATCGCGCATGAAATCCATACAACCTCCTCTTAACTGACTGGTTGGTACGTTCATCAAAACACAATAACTGGAAGCCATCAAGACCATTACATCGAAATTCAGAAAAGTTTCAAAAATGGTAATAATGAGTGGGTGTCAGGCACCACAAAAAGACATTTGTCCGCGTGGGGTGGACACTAGAGGTATTTCATTACATTTGATTTCGCAACTTTTTGAGAAAGCATACAAAGGTCTGTTAGGGGTTAGGCGCAATCCCCTTCCCTTCTTTGTTCTTTGTGCATGCACACCATCATATAATCTACTATTATCAGATGAAAAGGAGTGTCTTACATGCCATCTACCAATGCAAATGGTATTGATCTTTATTATGAGGTTCACGGGGAGGGGGAACCGCTATTATTAATTATGGGTTTGTCGCTCAATTCAAATTCATGGTTCAGAACTCTGCCTGCTCTCAGTGAACAATACAAAGTAATTATTTTTGATAACCGGGGAGTAGGCTTAAGCGGTAAACCAAATACCCCATACTCGATTGAGCTTATGACGGAAGATGCCCGGGCCGTCTTAGATGCTGCTGGGGTTGAATCAGCCCATGTATATGGTATTTCCATGGGCGGCATGATTGCCCAAAGGTTGGCACTTAAATATCCTGAAAGGGTCCGTACCCTAATCCTGGGCTGTACAACCTCCGGCGGTGAGAATCATGTCCAACCAGCTGCTGATGTCTCAATGCTCATGCTCTCAAGAGCCTCTTCTATCGCAACACCGGAAGAAATGGCCTGGGCGACTGCACCAATCCTTTATAGCCAAGCTTTTATAGAAAATCAACGTGAATTAGTGGCCGAGGATATTCAAAAACGAATTGAGATGCCAATTCTTCCATACGCCTACATGCTCCAGCTTCAAGCATGCTTAGCCCATGATACCTATAATGAGATTGAACAGATTAAGGTTTCGACTCTTGTCATTCATGGTGATGAAGATAAACTTGTACCTTATGAAAATGGGGTGATCTTAGCAGAGAAAATTCCAAATGCTGAATTTATGACCATCCAAGGTGCTGGTCACATTTATGTAACGGAAGCAAATGATATAGTGAATATTAGAGTGCTGGAATTTTTAAAAAATCAATAACTTTTGAAAAAATACCCATCTAGACCGAGACTCAAGTTTTGAAAAGGAAAAAAGAACCTTGGATACCGTGTTATCCAAGGTTCTTTGCATACAATCACAAATGCGACTGAATGGAAAAATCAATCGTTTTATATGCTACTATAAAAGTTGCCAATGAGTAGACGGCCTCATTTAAACCAAATATGAAAATCGAGCTTCCAAAAATAAAGATATTAAATAATAGTACATATTGTCCAATGGAAAAAGGAGAACGTTTACTAAACAGGATTGCTAAAACCTCAGTCCCATCTAAACAGCCCCCAAATCGAATCGTTATTCCTACCCCTAAACCTAAAGCAATGCCGCCGAGGATTATCACTAAAATTGGATTATTTGTTAAAACAGGAAAGGGTTCTAATAGATACGTTTCCAGCGATAAGACAAGAATGGCGAAAACGCTTAGGATTAGGAACCTTCTCCCTAAGAAAGAATAGGCGATTAAAAAAAACGGAGTATTCAAGAGTAAAAGAAACAGGCCCACTTCCTGACTAGTAACATGAGAAAGAATTATGCTGATCCCGATAATTCCCCCATCGATGACAAAGTTTTTCACCAAAAATAGCTGCAGGGACAAAGCGACAAGCGAGGAGCCGCAAAAAACAAAACAACCTCGCTTATAAAAAGACATATCACTTGTTCTACTATAATCAATATAGTATTTTATTTTTCTCCTATACATTCCTGTCCCCTTTAGCGCCACTTTACAATTTATGGGTTTTAGTGCCTGACACCCATAGTTTTAAAACGCCATGGTCTACTTCTCCTTTAACATATGAAACACTTGCTCGACGTCTTTATCGCCGCGGCCTGATAGGTTTACAATTAGCACATCATCCGCTGCTAGTTCTTTTGCCAGCTTCATTGCGTAGGCAACGGCGTGGGAGCTCTCTAACGCAGGGATGATGCCCTCTGTTTTACTTAATAGTTGAAACGCCTCCAATGCTTCTTGTCCGGTAATTGTCACATACTCCGCTCTTCCGCTTGTTTTCAAGTAGCTGTGCTCCGGTCCTACACCAGGATAATCCAACCCGGCAGCAATCGAATAAGTTGGTTTAGGTTCACCAGCCTCATCCAACAATGTTAAACATTTAAACCCATGGATAACTGCGGGAACACCTTCTGTCAATGTGGGTGCTTCTGCCGGTTCCACCCCAATTAAGCGAACATTTTTTTCATCAATATAGTGAGCAAACGCACCGATAGCATTACTGCCGCCGCCCGCACAGGCGATTACTGCAGTGGGCAGCTTTCCTTCTTTTTCAAGCACTTGGCGTTTGGATTCTTTACTAATGATTGCTTGAAAATGCTTAACCATTGTTGGATATGGATGCGGACCAACCGCCGATCCCAGCAGGTAAAACGTATTTTTATAGTTTTGAACCAGATCACCTAATGCTTCATCGACAGCATCCTTTAAGCGGCCCTGCCCTTTTGTGACAGGAACAACCTTGGCCCCTAATAACTCCATTCGAAAGACATTCAGCGCTTGGCGTTCGGTATCCAGTTTGCCCATATAAATAATACATTCCATGCCAAACATCGCACAGGCAGTTGCCGTTGCTACACCGTGCTGACCGGCACCCGTTTCGGCAATGATCCGCTTCACACCCATCCGTTTCGCTAATAATATTTGACCAATTGCATTATTAATTTTATGCGCACCTGTATGGTTTAAATCTTCACGTTTCAAATAAATTTTCGCTCCGCCCATCTGCTTCGCTAAATTTTCAGCAAACGTCAACGGGTTTTCACGGCCAATATATTCTTTCAAATAATATGCAAATTCTTCATTGAACTCCGGGTCGTCTTTATACTTTAAAAACTGACTCTCCAACTCGTCCATTACTTGCTGCAGGTCTGGAGGGATAAAACTGCCGCCAAACTCTCCAAAATAACCTTTACTCTCTACGCTCACTCTTTCCATACTCATCTCGACTCCTTCTAAGCTATCATATTAATTCAGTCAAATCCTAACACAAAATGACTGAATATTAAAATTTATTTTACCACTCTATTCAATTTCTGCAAACTTTTTAGACGAAAATTAAAAGTGTGGCATACTTGCATATGCCACACTCCTTGCTCTTGGATTTTGTTTACGTTATTCGTATCTTAGTGATTCTATCGGATCCAGCTTAGCTGCCTTATTGGCTGGAAGGAGCCCAAATAAGACTCCAATGACCATAGAAAACAAAACGCCTCCTACAATAACCTGCCATGATACCAAGGATGGCCAGCCAGCAAAATAGCTGACAATCGTTGATGTTCCCCAGCCGAGAAAAATTCCGAGAATACCGCCAATTAAGGTTAAGGTCATCGATTCAATTAAAAATTGTGTTAACACCTGCCCGCGAGTTGCCCCAAGTGCCATGCGGATCCCGATTTCCCTTGTCCGCTCCGTCACGGAAACAAGCATAATATTCATGACACCAATCCCGCCAACAAATAAGGAGATCCCGGCAATACTTCCGATTATCAAGGTCATTATTTTGGTAACCTGACCGACTCCTTGGGCGATTTCTTCCATATTAATAACTTGATAAGATTTTTCTGTATTATGCAGATGGTTTAAAAGCTTGGCAGCCTTTTTCCCCGCAACTTGGAGCTGCTCAGCGGAAGCTGCTTGAAGAGTTACTTGAGTAAAGTCACTACTTCCATAAATATTTCTCCATGTTTGGAAAGGAAGATAAACTTCCATCGAGCCAAACGCCAGCAGACCTGTCGGCTTTTCTAACACGCCGATAATTTCAATCGGCTGGTTGGAAACCATGATGACTTTTCCAACAGGATTTTCCTCTTTAAATAACTTCTCCTGCAATTTATTGCTAATAACCCCCGCACGCCGGCCGCCGAGAAAATCAGCAGAAGAAAAGCTTCTTCCCTTTTCCACTTTCAACTGATTCAATTGCAGGTAGGCCTGATTAATTCCCGTTGTCGATACATCGGCGGAATCCGTTTGAAATCGAGCAGCCGATAATTTTGTACTGGAGGCGACAACCCGCTTAATTTCCGGTACTTGTTCAAGGGCTCGGATGTCCTCTTGTTTAAATGGAGCCTGCTGGAAGACATTAGGATTTGACCGTATTTCTTCGTCCGACGGCTGATAAAACATTTCAATTGTATTCCCTGGGCCGGTAATTTGTGACTTTAGCATTGCCTCACCACCCTGCCCGATTGCCACAACGATAATAACGGCACCAACACCAATAATGATCCCCAGCATTGTCAAAATACTGCGCATCTTATGGGCTTTAAGAGAACTTAATGCCATGCCAAGATTTTCGATAAAACTCATCGCAGCCGCCCCCTATCCATCGCTGCAGGGGGCTGGAGCAATCCATCCCTCACCATAATCGTCCGGTTTGCATATTCCGCCACTTCAGACTCATGGGTAACGACGATAATCGTAACGCCTTCGCCATTTAGCTCGCGAAATTGTTCCATGATATCCATACTTGTTTTCGTATCAAGTGCCCCTGTCGGTTCATCTGCTAAAATAAGTTTCGGCTTATTCACAATCGAGCGGGCGATGGCCACCCGCTGCTTCTGTCCGCCAGATAGAGCATTGGGGAGGTGATCCATCCTGTCTCCAAGCCCCACTTTCAATAATGCCTCTTCTGCCCTGGCCTGCCGCTCTTTTTTGGAAATACCAGCATAAATCATCGGCAGTTCAACATTCTTCAACGCTGTAAGTCTTGGCAATAAATGAAACTGTTGAAAAACAAAGCCGATCGATTGATTTCGAACCCGGGCCAATTCCTTATCATGATAATGCGATACATTTTCGCCGCCCAAATAGTACTCTCCCTCAGTTGGTTTGTCCAAACAGCCAATAATATTCATCAGGGTTGATTTCCCGGAGCCTGAAGGACCCATGATGGCAACAAATTCACCTGGCTCAATATCAAGGCTTATACCGTTTAACACGTGCACACTTTCTTTTCCAAGTAGAAATGATTTTGTAATCGAATCTAGCTTAATCATTTAACTGTCACTTCCAGCCCATTCTTAAGGTTGTCTGGCCCATTAACAATCACTTTTTCACCTTTTGCAACCCCCTCCAGGATTTCAATCTTTTCTCCGGAGGTAATACCCGTTTTTACCTTTTGCTTCTGGGCTTTTCCATCCTTTATGATAAATACATAAGGCTTGTCACCATCATCATGCACTGCATCGATTGGCAGCACCAAAGCTGACTTTTTATCTGTTTCAATCTCCATAATTACCTGGAAGCCTGGTTTTAAGGTCTTCGTGTCACCAGATACTTTCACGGTAACAGGGTACTGAACCGCCTGAGTGCCGCTTTGCAAGCCCGCTTGGCTCTGCTCCGGGAGAATCGCAATCTTTGTGATTTCGCCCTGCCATTCCTGCCCCGGTACTGCATCTGATTTTAAAATAACCTTCTGCCCGCTATTCACTTTTAATGTGTCGTATTCAGATAACAGTCCCGATGCTATCATGCCTTCAAGCTTACCAATATGTATAATCGGATCAGCCATTACTCCTGTACTAGAAGCTGAGTCTGGCTTTTTGGCAGCCAAAATGACACCGTCTATCGTACTCTTAATCTCTAATTCAGCTTGGCGCTTGGCTATCAAATCCTTTTGGAGTCCAGTTTGCTTCAAATCCAAATTGGCTAATTTCTTTTCCATTTCCAGTTGTTCGAGTTCCGGGGCAAGCTGTTTCTTCGCTTCGTCTTTTCCAACCTGGTCAGCCAGCGTCTTTTCTTTGTCCTTTAGCTGCTTTATTTTCTTATAGATTTGATTAATCTTCAAATTAGCTGATTCAATCGCGATTTTATTTTGCTCGATTTCTAATTCCAGCTGAGGATTTTGCAGCTTAGCCAAAACGGTCCCTTTCTTCACTGTCTGCCCCTCTTCGACCAGCAGTTCCTTCAGCTCCCCTTTGTCCGGTGCGGCATAAACGATTTGTTCCTCTTGCAGTTTTACTGTACCTGGTACCATCAACAATGAGGATATTTCCTCCTGCTGTATTTCTGTTGTTTTAACCGAAGGTCCTTTGGCCAAAACCTGCCGGTATACACTGACAGAAATCATGATGATGACCAAGCTGATAACACCAACCGCAATCCATGTTTTCTTTTTCATTATAATTTTGCCGCTCCTTGAAATAGAGTTCCAACCAAGCCAAAGCCAATCCCAATTAAGAAGAAGGCAATCGCAATTGTCCAGGCCAGCCCTTTAGAAAATTGGGCTGTTTTATGAAGCCCAAGTGCTGTCAAGATAACACCCCATATTCCAAACACCTCAATGAAACTTAAGACGCTTACTTTATCTTGATTCAGTAACCCTGCTAAGCTAGTAATATTTATTTGAGGGTCACCGCCGATTACAAACCTAACCGACATATTGATAATCAGTCCCACTGCGGCAATAATCGTAATATAGGTATTCATGGAAAATAACTGTTTAAAGGAAACAGCGGAATTGGCAATTTTCGCAATGATTAAATGAATAGCACTGCTGATTACAATAGTGATAATTGGGGCGAAGATACCTGTAATCGCGAAAATCACCTTAGTAACAACTAAAAATATTTCTTCCTGTTCTTCCGGCAATCCAGAACCACCCAAAGTTTCCGCGTCCATTGATAATGCCATTAACGTCATTCCGACAGCATAGATGATACTAATAATAATTAGCGACACCCAGATTTTTGGATTTTGCTTGATTCTCTCAAACTGTAAACCCGGACTTGTAAACATGCCCAATAACTTCGGACTCTCTTTCTTCGTGGTCAACTCTGTCTCGATTTCCATCAAAAAACACCCCTATCCATTTATGTAAAAGATTCCTATTAATTATACGGTAATAGTTTCAGAAAGTTTCATTTTTTTCAACGGTGCCTGACACCACTAAAAAAATGATTGACTACCTGGTCACTCAATAATAAAATGATTCAGCGGGAATTAGGGTAAAATAATCCTATTACACATCTCAGAGCTTAAAGAGGAGTCGTGTGTAAAAGGATAAAAACCGAGATAGGAGGATAGAAATATGAGAATACAAGAACAAAGGATAAATACAAAACTAGTCTTAACGGGTCTAATTATTGGGATGTTCTTTAGTGCGCTTGAACAAACCATCGTCGGTACAGCGATGCCGACGATTATTTCGGAATTAAACGGCTTTACCATTTTCGCCTGGGTTACAACTGCATATATGATTACCTCAACCACGGTTGTACCGATTGTTGGGAAATTATCAGATCTATACGGCAGACGTTTTCTCTACTTATTAGGAACGATTATCTTTATTATTGCTTCGGGTTTGTGTGCGACTGCATCTTCCATGGAACAGTTGGTCATTTACAGGGGCATTCAAGGAATCGGCGGTGGGATGATTATGCCGCTATCGCAAACAATCATTGGGGACATCTTTACGGCTGAACAACGAGCTAAGTGGCAGGGGATTTTTGGTGCACTGTTTGGCTTAAGTTCTGTTATCGGACCTTTTTTGGGCGGCCTGATTGTCGACCATATCAGCTGGCACTGGGTTTTCCTGATTAATGTACCATTTGGACTACTTTCCGCTCTATTAATCTTTACCGGACTTAAGCATGAAACAGTTACGAAAAAAGACAAAGTTAATATCGATTATTTAGGCATTATTACATTAATTCCCTCCATCGTGTTACTATTACTTGGCCTTACCTTTGGCGGCGATAAATTTGCATGGGCATCCATCACATCTTTCTTGATTTTCGGCGGGGCATTGCTGCTATTCATTGTATTTGGATTTATTGAAAAGAAAGCTGCTGAGCCCATTTTGGATTTATCCTTATTTAAAAATCGCATTTTTGCGACGATGAATGGATTAGGATTCTTATTGGGTCTTGGAATGTTTGGAGCGATTATGTTCGTACCAATGTTTATGCAGGGTATTCTCGGTGTTTCACCAACCAAAGCCGGATCTACCATGACACCGATGATGATTGCCATGATTGTCGCTAGTGTTGTAGGTGGGCAGCTGTTACTTCGGTTCAAGTTCCGCACTGTTTTAACAACAGGAATGGTCCTAGCATCACTTGGCTTTTACCTTATGAGTACAATGGGATTGGAATCAAGTGTGTCAAACGCTTATGCCTATATGGTGGTTTTAGGGCTGGGAATGGGATTAGTAATGCCGACATTAATGATTGCCATTCAAAATGAATATCCAAAGTCACAACTCGGGACCGTTACCGCTGCATCGACCTTTTTCCGTTCAATCGGCGGTACCATTGGGATTACTGTTTTAAATTCTGTCATGAATCATTCGCTTGGAACAAAAATGATTCAATCGGCGAAAGAGACCGAAAATCCAATCGCACAAGCAGCACTAAAGACTCTTTCTGAAAAAACAGATTCACTATTTAGTCTGCTGCTTCATCCAAGTCTATTAAAACTGCCTGAGGAAATTCAAAAAATCGTCATTCATGGCATTCAAACTGCTTGGACTGAATCCTTTTCAACCGTCTTTTTAACCGGTCTTATTTTTATTTCAATTGGCATCCTTGTTGCTTTATCTGTAGGCAAGGGACGGATTAAACGCGACAGTCAACCCGCTGGTTCAGGTGCAACTGAATCCTAACCTAAAACAACCCCGCCTTATTCAAAAATTTGCGGGGTGTTTTAATTATTAACATGTTAAGCCTGCGATGTAAACGGGTGTTTAAACTCCCACGGCAGTGTAACACCTGTCATATTTTTCACAAATAAATTAGATTGGTAAGGCTGTTTGCCAAACTTAACTTCATTATCGTCAGGATGATAGTGAAAGACAATTTTAGTAATACTTTCATCAGCGATCTTATGTAAAATATTGTTCAATCCAACTTTCTCCTTACTAATCAAATCATAAAGATGTAAAACAGTATTTTCACGTTGGAAGATGACCAAACACTTTTCCTCTTCAAGGAAGTAGAGATCCTGATTGAAAACCATAAGACAGTAAAACATCAGTAATTCCTCACTCCCCTTTGTTCCAAAATGCTTTGAACCTGAAATACGTTCTGCTGCTAATGTATAGACAAACGCTAAATCGTCTGGCTTACTCCCATCTAATTTTTTCACCCCTGATTGCTTAGATGGAATGTGGCTATAGTCGATGGAAAACTGTACTTCTTTCACTGGAGCAAACCCAAATTTCGGATAAAAGTCTAATACCGTTTGATTAGCAAACAAATAGATGAGATCTACCTGACTGAATTCCGCTAAGACCTTATCCATTAGCTTTCTTGCTAGCCCTTGATTTCGATAATCGGGGTGTGTCATAACCGTACCAATCTGCACAGCTTGTTTTTCCACATTATTAATTACCAGGGTTAATAGATTAACCGATACATTCGCAATCACTTGGCCATTATCAACATATGAATACGGCTGATATTTTTCAGTCCAGAAACCATGTTGATACCAAGTTTCAAACTGAATGCCAAAGGTTTCCGCTGCCAACCGGTTTAAACTGGTCCTTAAAGAAAAGTTTTCTTTATAATTTTTCTCAAAAGATAATTCCCGCAAAATAATTCAACTCCCAATGTTTCCTTTGTTTAGCTATGAGGAATTCGCCTTCAACATCGAGATATCCTTTCTTTTTTTAAAAGTTTTCTTAAAATTAAGTCCGTGATTTCCGCGTTTCTCTCTATCTGCCTTATAATATATTTGAATATTTTGTTAACTAAACATAGATTAGAGCTAATTATGAATAAAGGAGACTGTGCTATGAATTTTAAAAATATGACTTTAGACGAGCTGAGGACCGACCTGATTGTTGTTGCGGAAAAAGGATATCCATTCTTCATTTCCGGAACAATCTATTGGTTCGTTATGGGGGGACTAAGTTTTTTTATCGAAAACGAGAAGCTGTTGGCACTCTGCTTCCTGCTTGCTACCGGTAGCATCTTTCCACTGGCAATTGCCATCAGCCGATTGCTGAAAATTAATATCTTGAGTAATAATCCGTTAGGTGTATTGGGCGGAATTATTGGCGGCATTCAAGCCTTTTATATTCCGGTTTGGGTAGTCATCTACCTTGAGAAACCAGAATTAATCCCCATGGCGATAGGAATTTTGGCTTCTTCTCACTTCCTGCCATATGCGTGGATTTACCAAAGTAAAATTTATCTATTTCTCACCATTTTAATGGCGTTGACCGCTTTTATTTTCGGTTATGTCTTTATTGAGCAGGGCTTTTCACTTTTGCCATTTTTGCTGGCTGCTCTTTACCTCTTAACGGCACTTGCCCTAAAGCTTGAGACTATAACATACATAAAAATGCGAGAGCATAAAGGGCTAAGCAATTAATTCACCAATGCGCTCATTAAAAAAGGATAGACCTAGTAGAAAATTGACTGCTTGGATCTATCCTTTTTCATATATTATTTTGTTGCATATAGGAAAAATATTAATACTCCAAGCTAAAGTGTTACAATTAAGGAACCATATTCCCGGCAGCCTTATAAATTTGATACCATTCTTCTCTTGTCAATGTGAGTTCAGCACCCTTACATGCCTCTATCATCCGCTCGGCCTTGGTAGTTCCAAGCACCACCTGAATGTTAGCAGGATGGCGTGTAATCCACGCTGTAGCTATACCAGTATTCGAAACGCCATATTTTTTAGCAATATTGTCTACTACCTCGTTCAACTTTGGAAAACGCTCCAAATCTCCTAAAAATGACCCTTCAAAGAAACCGTGCTGGTAAGGTGACCAGGCTTGCATCGTGATATCATGCAGACGGCAATATTCCAAAATGCTGCTATCTCGATTAATGGCTTGATCAACCTTCATATTCAAAGTAATTCCCGAGTCAATCATTGGTGTGTGCGCAATGCTAAATTGCAGTTGGTTTACCACCAATTTATGTGGTATGTATTTCTGTAACAATTCAATCTGAGCCGGGTTATGGTTCGATACCCCAAAATATTTTACCTTACCACTATTATGTAGTACTTCAAAGGCCTCTGCCACTTCAGAAGGTTCCATTAATGGATCGGGACGATGAAGCAGCAAAATATCAAGATATTCGGTATTTAGTCGCTTTAAAATACCATTAACCGACTCAAGGATATGCTCCTTAGAAAAATCAAAATAGCCTTCAGCAGAGCGAATGCCGCATTTACTTTGCAAAATCATTTTTTCACGGATGCTTGGATTCATTTGAATTGCTTCAGAAAAAATCTCCTCACACTTCCCTTTTCCATAGATATCCGCATGATCAAAGAAATTAATGCCCTCATCCATTGCCGTCCGGATTAAATTTTCCGCTTCAGGCAAAGACAACTGTGTTAAACGCATATTACCCATAATCATGTTAGAAACCTGTAAATCAGTATTTGCAATGTTAATAAACTTCATTTTTTTACCTCCCTTTTTTTTAATTCTTCAACTTCATTATACTTTAATCTAAGTGATTCGCCCAAGCTTTTAAACCTTGCCGTTCCAAATCAAGGAGTTGTGTCTTCATTTCTAATCCGCCGCGATAGCCGGTTAGCGAGCCATTTTTTCCGACAACACGGTGGCATGGCACCGAAATTAACACCGGATTGGCACCAATAGCCGCTCCTACTGCACGTACTGCCGCTGGCTTATTGATATGGTGTGCGATATCGGAATATACTCTAGTCTCCCCGAACGGAATCTCACAAAGTGCGTTCCATACAGCAACTTGGAACTCTGTCCCATGATAATCAAACGGGACAGTAAAAATCTTCCGTTTCCCATTAAAATATTCTATTAGTTCAGCTGCATAAGGGTTCAGCTTCTCCCTGTCCTCCA
The DNA here is from genome assembly GCF_042885335.1 of Neobacillus sp. NPDC058068. Taxonomy (NCBI): domain Bacteria; kingdom Bacillati; phylum Bacillota; class Bacilli; order Caryophanales; family Bacillaceae; genus Neobacillus; species Neobacillus sp. NPDC058068. Next base: position 238,431 of record NZ_JBHVSI010000002.1, read on the forward strand.
CTAGAGGGTTTCCTGGAAACTGTTTTTCTGCCCATATCGAAAATTCCTCAAACGGCTTGTTCTGTGACCCGACGTAACAAAGCCCCTTCTCTGTCGCAGCAATATATAGATTCCAATCTTTAAAATTCAGCAGTGACCAATAAACAGGTGTCTTATTATTTTGTGACTTCATTTTATTCCCTCCGATTCATGTAATTGACGGAAATGGGCGGGTGTAGTGCCCGTCATCTTTTTAAATACTGTAATAAAATAAGGCGTATTAGAGATACCAACCATCTTTGCTATATCTGAAACCGCTCGATCCGATTGAAGTAAATATTTTTTAGCTGTATTTATTCTGACCTGATGGATATATTCAACAGGCGTCATGCCGGTAATTTTTTTAAATGTCCGGTGTAAATGATACGGACTTCCATGACTTATTTCAGCTAATGTTTCCAGTGAAAGCTTGTCAGGGTAATTTTTATCAATGTATTCTATTATGATTGCAACCCATTCGTTATCAGGTAAGCGCTCATTCGTGGGTTTGCATCGTTTACAAGGACGGAAATCAGCAGAAATGGCTTCTTCTGCGTTTTGAAAAATCCGTACATTTTCTTTTTTGGGAACGCGAGATTTACATGATGGCTTACAGAAGATTCCCGTTGTCTTAACAGCATAGAAAAATTGATTATTGTATGCTGCATCGTTACCGATAATGGCCTGCCATTTTTCATCTGTCATGACTTCATCACTAGAATCCGCTTGAAACTCTATTCTCATTTAGACCACCTCTCTTATTATTATAGCTCCGTCACAAACGATAGGTAAGTTCTTGGGAATAAAAAAGCAAGATATTGAATCTGATTGGGTTTGATGGAAAGTGCAAACAGTAGGTTGGTTTTGTCCTCCATCCCCCATATGAAGGACACTTCGCATGGTTTATTCACCAGTTTTGTCCTTTATCCCCCAATGAAAAACACTATGCTCAGTTTTTACACTTGTTTTGTCTTTCATTGATATAATTCCTCTATTTCGCATCATGGAAAATAATCCCTAAACCATATCGCTCTCCAGATGTAATCGTGCTGACACCGTGGCGAAGTGTATTTTTGTAATAATCCTTTTTTCCTTGGGCAGGTCGATAGTTTGTTGGAAAAATAATCGCCCCGCCTTGATCAACTGTAAGGACGTGTCCCCTGCTTTGGGCCCTTGGAATTTGCTCTACAAGGAGGAATTCCCCCCCTGTATAGTCTTGATTGTGTTGATTCAGGATAAAGACAACTTGAAATGGAAAAAATACGTCTCCGTAAAGATCCTGATGCATACAGTTGAAGCCGCCTTTTTCATATTTTAAGATTAATGGTGTTGGTCTCGTTTGCTCCTTTTCTTCACAAGTCTTTAAAAAATCTTCCAGCGTATTGGGATACTGTTCCGGTTTTTTCAAATAACCCAACCAGCGATTTGCGGTTTTGGTCAGCTCTGCATAAAACGATTCTCGTAACCCTTGAATCAGTTCAGGCAATGGGTAGGAAAAATATTTGTACTCTCCGCTACCAAAGCGGTATCTCGTCATATTAATCTTTGTTCTGTACAACTGTTCATCACTATATAACTCCATGAACGATTCACATTCTGCCTTAGTTAAAATCGGGGGCAGCTTTGCAAAACCTTGTTCATCTAATTCTTGTTGAATGGCCTCCCAGTCTAAGCTTTGTACACGGGATTTAATATCATGAACCATCGTTATCACCTCCAATTTTTGTTATTATCAATATAGCCCTATTTCTTCTGAAAATAAGGTTTTTACGAATAGAAAAGCAAGATAATGAAATAATTTTTTGTGATAATGATTATTAAGATGCGGAGGTTTGAATGTGGCTAATCAACAAAACACAATGGACTGTTGGCAGGAAATCAATGGGAATATCATCATTGAGCTGCCAATCGATTTTAATATAAAAGCAAATCTTGGCTATTTAGAACGGAACAAAAATGAATGTATGTTTGAAGTCGAAAACGAAATGATCATAAGGGTGATTGCCGTTGGAGAAACCCGAACCTTAGTAAAAATACACGTAAATAAATTTAATCAGATGATCGTGCAATTTTTAAAAGACTCTAGACCGAATAATCAGTCGGAGCGCGCTGAGGTTGCCCAGTACATTCGTGAATGGTTTGACCTTGACCGTGATTTAACGCCGTTTTACAAAATGGCAAAAGCAGACCCGCTCCTTAAGGGGCCAGTCGAGGAATTTTTCGGATTACGTGTGATCGGTGTGCCCGATTTATTTGAGGCCCTCTGCTGGGGAGTCTTAGGGCAGCAGATAAACTTAGCGTTCGCCTACACATTAAAAAGACAATTTGTTGAAAAATTTGGCGATTCAATCGAGTGGAATGGCAGGAACTATTGGGTTTTTCCAACCTACGAACAAATTGCCCAATTAACACCTGCTGATCTAGCAGATATTAAAATGACCTTGAAAAAAAGTGAATATATTATTGGCATTGCCCAACTGATGGCCAGCGGGGAATTATCGAAGGAAAAATTATTGAGGATGGATAGCCTTAAAGAAGCTGAAAAGAGTTTAATCAAGATTCGCGGGATTGGTCCATGGACAGCGAATTACGTGCTAATGCGCTGCCTACGATTTACCTCTGCTTATCCGATTGATGATGTTGGACTGCATAACGCCATCAAACATCTGACCGGTTCAGAGAAAAAGCCTGCGAAGGAAGAGCTTTTAAAGCTTTCAGTACGATGGGAGGGCTGGCAAGCATATGCCACGTTTTATTTATGGCGGGTTCTATATTAAGAAAATGGTGATACAATGAAGCACGATTATCAATTAATTTACAAAAAATTATATGAACACTACGGCCCGCAAGGCTGGTGGCCAGCGGAAACACAGTTTGAAATGATGATCGGCTCCATACTTGTTCAAAATACAAGCTGGCGCAATGTCGACAAGGCCTTAATAAATTTACGACCGTTTTTGCATCCTGAAGTGGTTGCTCAATTATCTAATGAGGAACTTGCCCAGCTTATAAAGCCAAGCGGCTTTTTCAATATTAAGGCTAGTCGGATCAAGTCCTTTATGGAATGGTTTAAAACCCATGATTACGATATCAATTTGATTAAAAAAATAGACAGGCATCAACTGCGCACTGAGCTATTAAGTATCAAGGGCATTGGCCCTGAAACGGCGGATGTCATCTTGCTTTACGCATTTGATACCCCTATTTTTGTCGTCGACGCCTATGCAAAGCGGATATTCTATCGTTTAGGATACGATATGCCAGAATCGTATGATACCTTTAGAAAGCAAGTTGAAAAGGAATTACCTGGGGCCTTGGTACTATTTAATGAATTCCACGCCCTTATCGTTGAACATGCGAAGGAGCATTGCAAAGCAACGCCTATATGTGATATCTGCCCGTTATTTGATATTTGTGGTCGAAGACTGGACTAGGATATATTTTCTCCATTTTATCTTTAAAGAACTTTTCATTGACCGCGGGGAAGCTGTTTTTCTTATTTCGGGCAATGAAAAGTTCTTTCATTTACCGTGCGGGCACTTATTTCGGCCTAATAATTTCAAAAACCTCACCGATTTTTGCATAATTATGACCTGCAAGCCGGCTTACAGCAGCTAAACTAGTTTGATTAATTTTTCCATTCTCGTATATTTCTTTATCAAAATGAAATTGAACCACTCTTCCGATGATTAGGTCACTGCTGGGCGCATCTTCATCGCCTAAAATTAAGTGATGCTCTAATATACACTCCATACGGATCTTTGCCTCTTTAATTCCCGGAACCAAGATTTTCGTACTCTCAATTGCTGAAAAATTTGTTAGTTCCATTTCACTTTGGTCAGGCGGGAGGCTTGCCGCTGTTTCATTCACTTGTGCGATAATCCCTTCATCGACAATATGAACAACAAATTCCTTAAGACCGACAATGTTGCGTGCCGTATCCTTTTGCCCCGTTTCCTTTCTTAATACAGCGATTGAAATCATCGGCGGTTTTGATGAGGCAATATTGAAGTAGCTAAACGGAGCAGCATTTAAGGTACCATCACTCGCTAACGAGGTCACAAATGCAATTGGCCTTGGAATAACACTCCCAATCATCAATTTATAATTTTCAGTCGCAGTATTCTTAGCTGGGTCAATCGAAAGCATTGATTCACTTTTCATCATGTAATTCAACTCCTCTTCTTTATGATTAATTATACAATTCTATGTAACGTTTTTAGAATATAAATCATTCAAAGTGTGTCTATCACGATGTACATTAGAAATAAAAAAATCCTAACATCGTTTAGATGTTAGGATTTGTGATGACCTGTGAGGGACTTGAACCCCCGACCCCTTCCCTGTCACTTTTGGAATCACTACAGAACTAGAATTTATCTCTTTAATTTTATGACTTATTATAGCAGGATGTGCAATATAATCTTTTGTTAATAATTCAAAACTTCCTTTTTTAAGAATTACTTTTTCAATAATTCGCCCTAGCATCTGCCTTTTTTCCATTACAGAGCACGAATAATATTTACTATTCCAATTAGGTAGCTCTATATTTAACAATTCAATAGAATTCTCTTTAGTTATAAGAGCAGAAAAAGAAGTTTCTTCATTAAAAAGGTTTTTATTTATTTCAAGAATATCTTTTTCTAATTTAGCTAATCTCTCCAATTGATTTTCATTTTTTAATTGAAAATAAGAGGAATACAACTGACTTAATTCTTCTTTTATCCTTTCTATTTCCCTTAAACAGGATTCTTTTTCCTGTTTTATTCCCTTTTCATCAATAAAAAAAGTTGCTTTTTTCATAACGTCTGCTAACAAAGATATAATTATATCTTCATGCTTGTCTGCACCAAAGTCCCTTTGCTCATGAATTTCATGTTTATTTTTTGCATGCTCACAGACATAGCGCCGATAAATTTTTGTTTCAAATGATTTTCCATTTACTTTTTTAGGTCTATTTCTATTATTCTCGGCCTTTAGCTTTTTCCCGCAGTACCCGCAATAAATTAGATTGCTAAGTAAAAAGGTATTTTTTGTTGTAGTACCCGAATGATTTTCATAGGGTTTTCTTTTGTCCATTAATTCTTGAGTTTTTAAAAATACTTCCTTATCTACAATTACTAATTCCTCTTTTTTAGGTTGGAGCTTCCATTCTGACCGCTTATGTTTACCGTGCAGATTGCTACATTTATTATAAGCTGGGTAACCAATATATATGGGGTTTCTTAATTTTAACAATCTCTGCTTCCTCAGGGAAAATAGCTAATTCTGATTTTCCATCCAATTTAATAATTTTGTACCCATAAGGAGGAGATCCTCCTGTAAAAATACCTTCCTCGTTTAGTTGTACAAATCTTCTTTTTACTCTTTGTGATGTTTTTTCAACTTCTTTTGAGCACTGAAGATAATATTCAGCTTCACGTTCAGAAAAATTGGAAACCATTCCTTCGGTTATAGACCAGATTTCAATGCCCTCACTCTGCATGGCATCGAAAAAGTATTTCATTTCATCCTCTTTCCTGCCAATCCTGTCCAACATGAATACAAGTAATACTTCAAATTCTCTTTGCTTAGCACCAAGTAAGATTCTATTGATTCCTTTTCGATCTTCTAGTTTTACACTATATCCAGAAACAGCCAGTTCCTCAATCTCACGTTTTATTTTCCAATCGTGAAAATTGGAAATGTAATTTAAACAAGCTTTCTGTTGTAGGGTAGTATCATGGTGAAGGACTTGACTTTTAGTTGAAACACGGTAATAAGCCCAGACTCTTTTCACCGGCTCTATCCTCCTTTTATTTTTATTCTTTATTTAATTATAAAACATATGTTCGTTTTAATCAATTAAAGAGCTTGTAATTCCAGCAATTAGGAAAGAGCTTTTAAATATTATTTTACTTGAAATAAGAAACTACAAATTATAGAAAAAAAATCCTAACATCGTTTAGATGTTAGGATTAGTGATGATCTGAGAGGGATTCGAACCCCCGACCCCATCCCTGTCAAGGATGTATTCTCCCGCTGAACTATCAGATCGCTTATTAGTACAAATTTAATTATATTAAATTTTTCTAGAATGTCAATATTATTTTTAGCATTCTTACGGATAACCCTCCTGACCATCCATTCCAGCCGATAAATCTTTTAACAACAAAAAGGAATGGAAGTTCTATTTTCTCGAATAAAGAACGAATGTTCGGATATAATAATACAATAATGAAGAAAGGAGTGATTCACATGGATGGGCTATTCATCCGTTCCATCGAAGAAAATATGCCTTTAGAAATGATTTATCTTGCCGATAACCATGAGTTATCTCAGCGGAAATTGATTGTGATGGAAATGAATGAGGAATATATTCGTGCCTATTGTCTGCTTCGAAAACAAGTCCGCACCTTTAAGCGGGAAAACATTTTATCCATCATGCCCGAAACCTGTTTAAAAAAGCGACACCTTCACTAACCCCCTATGTTCCGATTCCCCCAAACTCCCTTCCTATTGTGAAAAGCATTTCTAATTAAAATATGATAAAATGCAGTTGTATTAATCGAAATATTGGGGGTTTTGTTGTATGGAGTTTCCAAAAGGCACGATTAAAGAACTTACCTTTCAAAGCGTTGAGCTAGGGGAAGAAATGCAGCTCCTTATTTATCTACCAGCAAACTTTTCGCCGTTATATAAATACTCGTTGTTAATCGCACAGGATGGCCGCGATTATTTCCAGCTTGGCCGAATTGGTCGAGTAGCAGACGAGTTTCATTCTAAAAGGGAAATTGAAAATTTAATAATTGTTGGGGTGCCCTATAAAGATGTGGAGGACCGTCGCAGGAAATACCATCCCAAAGGATCAGAAAACCAAAAATACATCCGCTTCCTTGCCCATGAGTTAGTTCCTTTTCTTGACAAAGAGTTTCCTACTTATCAAATGGGTTCGACGAGGGCACTTATTGGCGACTCGCTTGCCGCTACCGTCTCATTAATGACGGCAATTCAATACCCGCACACATTTGGAAAAGTACTGTTGCAGTCGCCTTACGTTGACAATCAGGTAGTGGAATTAATAAGAAACTTTACTGAAGAGCAGCTTTTAGAAATTTATCATGTCATTGGCAATCAAGAAACGGAAGTACACATGACTAACGGAAAAGTGAGTGATTTCCTTGGCCCAAACCGCGAACTTTCAAAAGTAATTTCAGCAAAACCTTTTACATATTTTTATGAAGAATTTAACGGAAATCATACCTGGACATACTGGCAGCCAGATTTAAGACGAGCACTTAAACTGTTATTTTAGTCTTACAACTATTGTCACAAGTTTCATAAGTGTGATTTAAGTGATTTAATATATTTTGAAAATTTGCTATAATAGCAGGAAGGCTTTTTATAAGTATTGGTTTTTCAAGAAAATAATTTTATATAAACGGAGGTAAACGTATGAAATTTGGAGTTGTTATTTTCCCGTCAAAAAAGCTTCAAGACCTGGTGAATTCTTATCGCAAACGCTATGATCCGCATTATGCTCTAATTCCTCCACACCTAACGTTAAAGAATGCCTTTGAAGCAACAGAAGAGAATGCGAAGGATTTAGCAGACAAATTACGAAAAATCGCTAGAAATACCAACCCAATCGCATTAAAAACTTCCAAAATCAGCTCGTTTCAGCCTGTAAATAATGTCATCTATTTCAAAGTGGACAAAACGGAAGAACTTGTAGCCCTTCATTCCGAAGTTAATCAAGAATATAGCGAACAAAACCCGGATTATGCCTTTGTTCCGCATATTACGATTGGTCAAAAGCTTTCCGATGACGAGCACTCAGATGTCTTAGGTTCACTTAGAATGACAAAACTTGATCATGAAGAAACAATTGACCGCTTCCACCTTCTATATCAATTAGAAAATGGTTCTTGGACCGTTTATGAAACATTTCGTCTTGGAAAGGAATAGGATTACGTGAAAGTAAAGGTTGTAGAAAATCAAAAAGAACTTGAAGATGCTTTTTATATAAGAAAAATTGTTTTCGTGGAGGAGCAAAACGTCCCGCTTGAAGAGGAAATCGACCAATACGAAGATGAAGCCGCCCATTTTGTCCTATATCTTGAAGATGCGCCTATCGGGGCTGGCAGATTCCGGGTCGTGGATGGATACGGGAAAGTTGAACGCATCTGTGTTTTAAAAGAAGCAAGAAAAACTGGTGCAGGGAAGTCGATCATGAATGCTATTGAGAACCACGCTCAGTCTCTTGCGTTACAGAAATTAAAGCTACATGCCCAAACCCAAGCTATTCCTTTCTATGAAGGTCTTGGTTACGAGGTTGTCTCAGAGGAGTTTTTGGATGCAGGTATTCCTCATAAAACAATGATAAAAGAAATAATAACTTAAAAGAAGCACTTGCCGTTGACTGGCAAGTGCTTCTTTATCTTCCTGGATTAAAACACTTTCAGATACCGGCTAGTTTTGTTATGATTGAACATGTCTTATTTAGCGAAATAGAGGTTTAAATATATGAAAACAGCTATCTATCAACATCAAAATATTGTTCTTGACAACTTAGCGAGAGAACAATATCAAAAAATCTTTCTTGCTGGGAAAAATGGTGAACTCCACTGCCCTACGTGCGCCCAGAAAGTTCGATTGTTACTGGGAATTCACGAGAGCCCTTATTTTTTTCATACCCAAGAACCGGAAATACATTGCCCAGAGCCTGCTGTAACTATAGTTACCGAGGATTCAGCAAGCTTTAGCGTTCAGAACGGATTTAATCTGCCAAAAGGCAGAACGATTACAGAAACCCAAAAAAATCTAGAACTATTCAGACCATCAAAAACAATTGAATACACGATCCCATTTAAACAGGTAACAGAAGGCAGTCAGCAAAAACGACCGCCTTATCTCTTAGAACTAGCGGAAAGCGGAGTTGTCCTGGATGAAAGCCAAACAGCGGCTGTCCTGGATACAGAAGGATCGATATTAGTCCTTGCTGGTGCGGGGAGCGGTAAAACACGTGTGTTAACCGTACGAACAGCTTTTATGCTCCATGATAAACAGATTGATCCCCGTACGATTATGCTTGTTACCTTTACGTCAAAAGCTGCCGCTGAAATGAAGGATCGATTGCTCTCCTATCCACAAATGAAACGGGAAAAAATCAATCAACTTGTTACGGGTACGTTTCACAGTATTTTTTATCGGATACTTATGTTTCATGATGGAGCCAATTGGTCTGCTGACAAATTATTAAAAAAAGAATGGCAGCGGGATAAAATCCTTAAAGAAGCTGGTAAAGAGCTCGACTTATCTGAAAAGGAATTTGCCTTTGACCTGGCGCTACAGCAAATTGGGTTTTGGAAAAACTCACTCCTGATGCCAAACGAAGTGAGACCCGCATCTGAGTGGGAAGAAAAGGCAGTATTTCTATATAAAAAATATGAGGAATATAAGCGTCGAGAAGGTCTTTTTGACTTTGATGACATGCTGCTTGGTTGTTATCAGCTTTTGAATTCTTCCCCTGACCTGCTTGCACACTATCAGGACCGCTTTCACTATTTTTTAATTGATGAATTTCAGGATGTAAACAAGGTGCAGTATGAACTCATCAAGCTCCTATCAGGAATGCATAAAAACGTTTGTGCAGTCGGCGATGATGATCAAGCGATTTATTCATTCCGAGGGAGTGACCCGAGCTATTTGCTGGAATTTGAAAAAGACTTCCCTGCTGCAAAATTGGTTATTCTTGAACAAAATTACCGTTCTTCCCATGAAATTGTCGCTGCATCCACACAAATGATTGCTGCTAATAAAGTCAGAAGAATGAAGCGAATGAAGGCACAATTTTCATCAGGCTTGCTGCCGCTCTTATTTTTTCCCTTTGATGAAGAGGAAGAAGCAACAATGATTGTCACAGATATTCAGGAACGAATTTCTAACGGGGAAAATCCCTCAGACTTCGCGGTTCTTTATCGGACTAATGCTGGCTCACGTGCTATTTTTGAGCGCTTAGCAAGTTCAAATCTTCCTTTTAAACTGGAGCAAGATGCTGAAAGCTTTTATCAGCGGTATATTGTCAGAAGTGCCCTCTCCTTTCTTAAGGTTAGCTTGAATGAAGATGACCCGCATGCTTTATCCGATATCCTGCCATTCTTATTTTTAAAGCAAGCGGTACTGAAAGAATTAAAAGCACAGAGTATCCTGAAAGACTGCAGTTTTCTTGAGGCCCTATCACACTTAAAAACGGCACATGCCTTTCAAGAAAAAAAATTAAAAAAGGCTGTGACGCTTATTCGGGGATTAAAGCATATGTCCCCAATTATAGCGATTGAGAAAATCGAAAAAGATCTTGGTTTTCTTGATTTTCTCAAGAAGCGAGGGAACGAATCAAGCAAGATCGAAAAAGGCTCGGACGACCTTAAGGACCTTAAAGTGGCCGCAAAAAGCTTTGAGACCATCGAGGCATTGCTGGCACATTCCGAGCATATGTCAGCAATGAACAAAGAAATAAAGAATCTAAGTAAGCATTTTACAGATGCAATCAGCCTAAGCACTATTCACCGGGCTAAAGGGCTTGAATATAAAACCGTTTATTTAATCGGGACTGTCGATGGCAGCCTGCCACATGATTTTGCCTTAGAAGCGCAGCGAAATGGTGATTTTACTGCTCTTGAAGAGGAGCGGAGATTATTTTACGTTGCGATGACTCGCGCGCGGAATCAGCTTTTTATCTCAGTACCGCAACAAAGGAGAGGAAAAAAGGCAAATCAGTCACGATTTTTAGCCCCTTTGAATAAAAGAAAGAAGACCGATTCCTAATACAAAGGAGTTGGTCTTCTTCTTTTACTTTTTATTCATCATTTTCGAGATTGTATTGAAGTCAAGCTGTTTCCCGTCATTAATGATCGATTTTACAATTTGATTTTCCATTTCTTTACTTACCGGTTTATTAGCAATTTCGGAAACCCTTCTAATCACATTGCGGACCGTTTTTTCATCTTTAAAATTGGCATTTTGCAACGAATTTGCTAAATCAAAGATATCTTTCATATTAACGCCCGTTTTCTTTTCTATGTTTTTAAAGAATCCATTATCCATGTTCAAAAATCACTCTCCTTCATAAACTACTTTATTGTATGAAGGAAAGGGAAAATGGTGATTGCAGGAACAAGAAAGGGGCTGGCCACTTTTTTGGGCCAACCCCTTCCAGCTGAAACAAGCTTACTATTTATTAAAAGAAGCTTGCACCAACTATGATTAAAAGAATGAACAATACGACGATTAATACAAATGTTGAACCTCCGCCGTAGCCGTAGCCACCGCCGTAGCCGTAGCCACCACCATATCCACCAAAGCACATAAAATAGTCACCTCACTTAAGTAATCTCATTAATAACATATGAAATTACTTATTAGTGTGTGCAGGCATGACCACCTATTCAAAAGCCAGAGTGAAAAATGTGCATTTTACCCTTTAGGTTTAAAAATAAGGGCGCCGATAAACCCGAAAACAATCGCGGCGGAGATTCCAGAACTTGTTACTTGAAACATGCCGGTTAACACACCAATGATTCCATGTGCCTTCGCATCCTGTAGTGCCCCATGAACTAAGGAATTTCCAAAGCTGGTAATCGGGATGGTTGCTCCTGCACCAGCAAAATCAACCAGTGGCTCATACAATCCGAACCCATCCAACACTGCACCTGCAACCACAAGCAAACTTAAGGTGTGCCCTGGTGTCAGTTTGACTACATCAAATAATAGCTGCCCAATGACACAAATGAATCCGCCAACCACAAACGCCCAAAAAAACATCGCTAGCATCGACTCACCCCTTTTCCTCATTCATCTCAATGGATACTGCATGTGCAATACATGGGATTGATTCGCTTTGTTGAAAACTGAGCGGCGATAACAATGCTCCGGTCGCAACTACCAACATCCGTTTATATGTCCCCTTCTTTAGTTGGTTCAGTAGATGTCCATAAAGGACAGTCGCTGAGCACCCCGCACCGCTTCCCCCGGATTGAACTGGCTGATCATCCTTATACATTAATAACCCACAATCCTGAAACTGTTTTCGTTCCAATTTAAGACCACTTTTGTTGAGCAATTCGAAGGCCGTATCGTGACCTACTCTCCCCAGATCGCCAGTCACAATTAAATCATAATAAGAAGGGTCCAATTGCAGGTCACGAAAATGAGCCATGATTGTATCCGCTGCCGCCGGCGCCATTGCTCCACCCATATTAAACGGATCTGTTAACCCCATATCAATGACTTTTCCAATCGTTGCTGAGGTTGTTACAGGGTGCATCTTTTCAGGCTCATTCGGCTGCACAAGGGCCACTCCCGCACCGGTGATGGTCCATTGTGCTGTTGGCGGTTTTTGGCCGCCATATTCTGTTGGGTAGCGAAACTGCTTTTCGACCGCTGCATTATGGCTTGAGGCACCTGTCAGCACGTATTTCGCTCCTTGGTAATTAACAACAAATGAGGAGAGTGCTAAGCCTTCCATAGAAGTAGAGCAGGCCCCGAAAAGACCGAAATAAGGAATCTGCATGGTTCTAGCCGCAAAGCTTGTAGGGGTGATCTGATTAATTAGATCTCCGGCAAATAAAAATTGTACCTGTTCTTTTTGGACTTCTCCTTTTTTTAAGGCCATTTTTATTGCTTCTTCAAGCAATAAACGATGGGCTTTTTCGTAGGACTCTTTTCCCATCCATAAATCTTCATATAATAAATCAAAATCATTCGCCAGTTTCCCATTTGCTTCAAATGGCCCTCCTGTTACTCCCGTTGCTGAAATCATTGGCCGGTTAGCGAATACCCATGATTGATGCCCTTTTAACAATTACAAAACCCCCCAAATCACAAGAAGCGTTTTAACCAACGCCACAACAAACGCTGAGAACACACCGAAGAGAATCACCGATCCGGCAAGCTTGAACATATTCCCGCCAACACCTAGAACAAACCCTTCTGTCCGATGTTCAATAGCAGCAGAGATAACAGCGTTACCAAACCCAGTAACAGGCACAGCGCTTCCTGCTCCTGCAAATTGTCCAATCCGATCGTAGACTCCGAACCCGGTTAATAGCATGGAGAAGAAGACCATTGTCGCCACTGTCGGATTTCCGACACTTTGTTCTGTAAAATTAAAAAAATATATGTAAAAATAACTGACGGCTTGGCCAATAAGACAAATGAGGCCGCCAACAAAAAATGCTTTGATACAATTCTTCAGTACTGGTCTTTTTATTTCATGCTTCTGCTGCAGCTGTTGATAGTTCCGCTGCTGGAGCGTCGTGTTTTGCTTTTTTTGCTTGCTCTCCATTTTTAATTCGCCCTTTCCTACTTCGTAGCTTCTGTCATCTTAACGATTTCTTTAAAGCGTTTTTCAGCTTCCCGGTGAGAAAATTTAGGGGATTTCATTCGCTCATCCAACCTAATCGTTTCAAGAAAAATTTTATAATCACTTGAAACAGTAAACTTTTCTTTCGGATATTTTTCTTCAAGCATTTTGGTTAGATTCTTTTCAATTTTTTTCATGCTAAATCGGTGCAAATGTTTAACCTTATAGGCAACGAGTGTATCTTTTTTCCCTTTCACTACGGCAACATCATAAATTTGAGGAAATGAGCTTACTTCTTTTTTTATTTCTTCAATACGATTAGGATTTTTACTTTTATCCATAACAACTGGTTTAGGATTCGTCGTTTTCATCAGGGCTAATTGACTATCCTTGGCCGGTTGATTATGATTACAGGCGGCCAATAAACATATACAAGTGAATAATATCAGTCGATACCTAGCGCTCATTTTATTCCCTTTCCTTGTTCCAATTTTTTATAAGTACTATTACAAAGTAGTTTTTTCGACATTGGCAAAAATTATGACAAGATTAATAATAAAAAAACTGCCAGTTAACCAGCAGTTTCATCTGTTATCTTGATGTCTTTTTTTTGCCGCAGCCGCAGCCTTTTTTCTTTACCGATTTTGTTGTTTGATACGATTGCGTTGTTTGATACGATTGCGTTGTTTCCTTGTTCTTCTTTTTCTTATTCACCCTATTCTCTCCTTCTGAATTAAATAATTCCTAATAGTTAGAATATGAGCCAGATGCAAGTCTTGTCTCAGCAAATCCATTATATTTCCAGCAAATACTGCACGATTAATTCAAGAATTGCAGCAATTCCTGCAACCGCTAGAATGAGGATAACCGGTGTGGAAAAGTCCGGGTACAGATAAAACAGCCCTACAATAATTGCAGCAGCCCAAATACCTGTACACCAATAGCAGCTTAGAAGTTCACCAAAGAATCTTCTTATTCCTGATTTCTTCGGGAGGTAATAAACTTCCATTTCACCATCTTCATTTTCCTCAGTTAGCTCATCGAAAAAAGGGGCACGGATAAATTCGGTTATTTTGTCATAAACAAATAATCTTGTAAGCCTGAAGCTCGCCAGTGATAAAATAAACAAGTTTAAAAAGGTTATTTTCATCACCTATTAATCTCCTCTTATTTATTTTTGGATTTTCACCCGCCTAATTTTGCCAAATAAGGCAATTGTCCGTAACCCAAAAGGGCTCTGTGAAATATGTTAGTAATGTAAGATATATATCACGGATTAAGGAGGAAAAATAAATGGGTTGTGGAAATAATAATAACGATTTTCGCAGTGGTAACTGTGTCTGCGAAGTAGTTCGTGCCATTAAAGATATTCAAGACAACGCTGTTGAAGAAGAATGTGCAGAGTGTTCCAGTTGTTTTACAGAGCCGCTGGGAACATTAGTGTCACCAGCAAGGAGAGAACCTGTTGATACTCGTGTGTTTGTTTTAAGTACGGAAGATGGTTCTCCATTTCACGCGTTTTTCAGCAATGAACACAATGCATGTGTATCCATCTACTTCCGCGTAGAAGATGTATTTGACAACTGTTGTGCAACACTTCGTGTATTAGTGCCAGGACGCCGTGAAGGCGGGCACTTTGTTCCGGTAAACCTTGTTTCTAGCGGAGACAAATGTTGCATTGACCTTACAAAGGTGTGCCAGGTTGAGCGATTCCGCGCAAGCAACGACTGCATTACAGTTGACTTAAACTGCTTCTGTGCAGTTCAATGTATTGCCGATGTTAACTTGGGATTATGCAATTAAAAAAATGAGCCAGTCGGGATAAATCGGCTGGCTTTTTTATTTCTACTTTTTGATTCCAATCATTATGACATTCTTTAAATCATTTAGAGGGAATGTTTTTGACGATTGGTCATGGAATTGGATGGTTACCTGGCTGCCGTTGTACTCTTTTAAGTACCCCTGATAATTTTGTTCAGCTGTATAAAAGACACACGGGACAGGTGGAAGAACTTTTGGAAAGTTGATTAAATAGTCTAAGCGCTCAGTTAGGTCCATATCTTTGAAGGGTTTTACCCGCGTAAATGCAGTTTTGTTTCTTTCTTGATGTTGAGTAGATGAAGTAGATTGCCAATCCTCTGAATTGTTTACCTCGATTGGTATCGGGTCGATGGACTCCCTTTTCGCAAGAGAAATTTTCCTTCTGATGTCATCTACTTGCTCTTGTTCCCGTTTGTTTGTATATACTTCCTGCATGTTGCTCTTGGAAGGGGCACTAGAAAATGACTGATCAACATATAGCAGCGGGCGTTGACTCTTTTTATTAGACATGCAAAGCACCTCCTAATTACGTAATCCTACACTTTATATGTATGCGAAATGCCTATCACCGTTAACAGCAAATTCTCAATTTCTTCATATAAAAAGCCCGCATGGCTGCGGGCTTTAAGAAATTACAAAATATGATATCCTGAATCAACATGAATGTTTTCGCCGGTAATTCCTCGGGAAAGTTCACTGAAAAGAAATAGAGCTGTGTCGCCGACTTCTTCCGGAGTGGTTGTTCTACGTAAAGGTGCTCTTTCTTCAATCTCATTTAAAATAGAATTAAACTCACCAATGGCTTTAGCTGATAAGGTACGGATTGGACCAGCGGAAATCGAGTTAACGCGAATGCCCTCTTTTCCGAGATCAGCTGCTAAATAACGGACGCTTGCATCTAGAGATGCTTTCGCTACACCCATGACATTATAGTTTGGAATGGCACGCTCGCCGCCTAAATAGGTTAATGTCACAATACTGCCGCCTTCAGCCATTAAGCCTCGTGCTTCTTTTGCCACTGCCGTTAGAGAATAGGAGCTGATATTTTGTGCGAGCAGGAAACCATCTCTAGACGTGTTCACAAATTCACCTTTTAACTCATCTGTTTTTGCAAATGCAATACAATGTGCAATCCCATGAATCGTTCCAACTGCCTCTTTAATCTCAGTAAAACACGTGGCAATAGCTTCGTCACTTGTCACATCACATGGAAGTACAAGTGTTCCTTCCGCCTCTAATGAATTGGCTAATTCACGAACGCTGCTCTCTAGTCTTTCACCCGCATAGGTAAAAATCAATCTTGCTCCTGCATTGTGCAGTGAGCGGGCAATTCCCCATGCAATACTGCGTTTATTGGCGACACCCATTACAACATATGTTTTTCCATCTAAAGAAAGACCCATTAAATAATTCCTCCCACAATAAATACATGTTATTAGTACTTGGTACTAATTTTACACTAATTCATAAAAAATGAAAAGGGCGGCGCATATAATAAAAATTTATCAGCTTTCACAAAATTCCAGCTCTCTTTTAAGTTCATCCACATACTCCTTTGTACCCGTAACAATCAGGCGATCATGCAGCTGAAGCTCGGTATCCCCATGTGGTACGATGGAATCCTTGTCTCTAAATATCCGCACAAAAATAATATCGCCAGTAAAAGGAAATTTACGTAACGTCATTCCATCAAATTGCCTGTTCATCATGACAATTTCATAAAGCCCTGTCTCTTGGTTTGTGAGGATGTTTATGACGGCAGGCGATTCAATTAACGCACGGAGCAGCATCTTCGTTGACATAAAGGAAGAAAACACTTCGATTTGATGTTCTCGTAAGCGCTGCTCTATATCTGGGCTTTCAATTCGGGCAATTACCCTTGGAACCCCATTTTCTTTCGCTTTTATCGATAGTGCCGCATTCTGCTCCTCATCACCTGTTGAAATGACAACAATCTCAGATTGGTAAACCTTAGTTTTCATAATCGTATCAACTGAATAATCCGGAATTTCAACAATTTCAAAAAGCGAGTCTGCAATTTGCATCTCTGATTTATCCATTTGCAGATGGTAAAGAACCGGATCATATAGACCGGATTTCAATTCACGGGACAATGAAAGGGTAACAAGATTGGCACCTAAGAAAGCCACCGGCAGCTTTTTATTCGCAGCCATTTCTTTCGGAAACAACCTTTTAAATAAAATCGGCGTAAAAATAGAGGTGATAACGGCAACCAATATTAATGTCCCCTTCATCTGTTCCGATATAACCCCGATTCTCTCACCAATTGTTGCAGCGGCAATCACTAGTGAAAGGGTTGAAGTTAACAGGAATCCCGATGCAAAAACTGTTTTATTATCGTACCAAATTTTTAAAAGATACACAGGCACAATCTTTGATAAGAGAAGCCCAATCAATAAGAGTGGAATTAATAATAAAAGCTTTTTTTCACTAAAAAGTGACCAGACATCAAGATTCACCCCGACCATCACGAAAAATATTGGAATCAAAAAACCATAGCCAAAGGAGTCAAGCTTGTGGACAAGTTCCTGATTCGGCGATAATAACGAAACGAGGACTCCCGCTAGAAAGGCTCCGAGGATATTTTCAGCCCCGAGGGTTTCTGACAATCCAACCAAAACAATGATGAGTGTAAACACTGCTCGGGTTCCAATTTGTACTGTGCCTGTTGATAACGTCTCAATAAAAGTCCGGTTTTTGAATCTTTTTCCGACAAAATAAAGCACAATACCAGCAGCAAACAAAATTAATAGCAGCCATGTATTCCCATGCTTCGGTTCATTTAGCGAGACAAAGACCGCCATTAAGATCATCGTCACTAAGTCAGCGATAACAGCAATCAATAAAATGATTTGCCCTATGACAGTTTTCATTAGCTGGGCTTCTTTCAGGGTGGGCACAACAACACCGAGTGAAATCGTCGAGATAATAAGGGTCATTAAGAAGGCATTATCAATAAAGCCAGCGATGACAAACAGGCAGGATAAACCTAATGAAAAAATAAAAATTCCTGCAAAGATGATGGTTGCAACGGTAAATGAATTAGGCTCCATTTTTCCATTTGAAAGCTGCTGCCGCTTTTTCCCTCCCGTAAAGGCAGTGAAATCAATCTCTAGACCGCTTAAAAACATAAGGAAGATAAAGCCGAGGGTCGAGAGTGTTGAAAGCCACATATCTTGATGAACGACGTCAAAGCCGCTTTTGCCAATAATAAGGCCGATAATAATTTCGGCAACGACAACTGGTATAATATTTAATTTTAACCGATGGAGGATAATCGGGGTTAAAAATGCCATTGTGACAACAATTAATAAAGAAATAACTGATAAATGCTGTTCCATTTTCGATTCCACCTCTCTAAACTAGGGATTCTGTTTATAAAATCTGTCTTTTTCGCAAAAAATAAAGATAAAGGGGGCTTCATCCTATGAAGATTGATATTATCGGCGATGTCCATGGATGCTTCACCGAATTTAAGGAGCTCACGTTAGAACTGGGCTATAGTTGGACGCAAGGAGTTCCAACCCATCCAGGCGGCAGAATGCTCGGTTTTGTTGGCGATTTAACTGACCGCGGACCAGAATCGATTAAGGTTATCGAGTTGGTTTGGCAGCTTGTAATACAGGATAAAACTGCTTTCTATACGCCAGGCAATCACTGTAATAAGTTATACCGTTTCTTCTTAGGAAACAAGGTCCAAATTGCTCACGGGCTTGAAACAACAGTTGCAGAATATGAATCATTATATAAAAAAGAACAGCAATCCATTCGCAAAAAATTTATCGAGCTTTATGAAAAAGGGCCTCTTTATTTAGAATTAGACAAACAAAAGCTGGTTATTGCACACGCAGGAATTAAACAGGAATTTATCGGGCAAACCCATGGTAAGGTCAAGGAGTTTGTTCTTTACGGTGATATAACGGGTGAAAAGCATCCAGACGGTTCTCCGGTCAGACGGGATTGGGCCAAGGAGTATCACGGTGATGCCTGTATTGTATACGGACATACCCCCGTTAAGGAGCCCCGAATCATCAACAATACTTATAACATTGATACCGGCGCTGTTTTCGGCGGCAAGCTGACCGCATTAAGGTACCCGGAAATGGACTTGGTTTCTGTTGTGTCTACTATGCCATATACCGAGGAAAAATTTAAACAATTTGACTGAAAAAAACGTGGGAATTTGGAGTCTAATTTCAGGTTTCGGTGCCATTAAGACATAAAATGCGGTGATTACCACATATTTTTGAACGTTTACGACGATTTTGAGACTACTTACTACACATTTTTCCGAACTTACGACATTGACTGGATATTATTTAGAAATCATCATGAACTTCTGATACTTACTACATATTTTTGAGCACTCACGACGTATTTACGGTTACTTACAACACATTTTTCAAACCTTACGACATTTGTTGGATATTATTTGGAAATTTTCCAAATAAAAAAAGGCTGACCCTTTATAAAAGCGGGTCAGTCTCTAATATTTCGCTCATATCCGATGGGAGCGGTGCCGTAAAGGTTATTTCCTCTCCCGAAAATGGGTGCGAAAATTGGATTTTTTTACAATGGAGGGCTTGCCTATTCATTAATGATACATCGCCGCCATACAAATCATCACCAAGCAGCGGGTGCCCTATGTAAGACATATGTACCCTTATTTGATGGGTCCGTCCCGTTTCGAGTTTCAGCTCAGTATATGTAAATAGACGATGCCTCGCAATCACCCGATAATGGGTGCAGGCATATTGACCGTCGCTGCGAACTTCCCTCTCTATAATACTTTCCTGTTTACGTCCAATCGGCTCACGAACAGTACCGAAGTCCTGCGAAATCACCCCACCGGCAAAAGCCTCATACGTCCGCTTAACTAACCCCCCTTGCTGCATCATACTAAACAAATGATGCACATGGCGATGCTTAGCAATCAACACAACCCCAGAAGTATCCCTGTCAAGCCGGGTGACGATATGCGGCGCTGCCTGAAGACCAATGCGCTGATAATAGCCGACAAGTGCATTTGCTAAGCTGCCTTCAGGATGTTCACGTGAGGGAATCGTATTCATACCAGAAGGCTTGTTAACAACAAGCAAGTAGTCATCTTCAAACAAAATCTTTAACGGAATATCTTCACCGCCAACCCCCTCACTCGGGTACTCGACAGGAAAAACAACTGTTAATACATCTCCGACTGCGAGCTTATAACGAACATTTACGTCTTCACCATTTACTTGGATACGGCCACCCTTAAACTTAATATCCGTTAAGGCCGTTCGTGAGATTTCTTCACTTTTTAAGAATTCCTTTATCAGCTTTCCGGCATCCCCCTGTGCTATAACCCAATTCATTTGAAAACGAGAAGTCATCATAGAGCCCCCTTCTCTCAATCCGAAATAAACGAATCATGAACCCTTTTCCAGAAAGGAAACGGCCGGAACCGGGCAAAACGAATTTTTTCTTCAGGCACCCTGAATTGAATCGATTTTACATCTTTGTGCAGCAGTGTTAGGTGATCGACTGTAATCTGAAAATCGGTGCGGTTCACAGGCTTTAACATACATGTGTGATGCGCTGGCAGGATGAGCGGCGAACCCACTGTTCGAAAAACTTTGTTATTGATTGACGCCATTTCAGCTACTTGAATGGCAGAAATGGATGGATGGATAATCGCGCCGCCAAGCGCTTTGTTATAAGCTGTACTTCCAGAAGGAGTTGAAACGCAAAGGCCATCCCCACGAAATCGTTCGAAATGCTGACCGCGGATTTCTACATCCATGACGAGCGTCCCCTCGACACTTTTTACTGTAGATTCGTTTAAGGCTAAATATCTCGATTCCTTTCCGGCATGCGAGTAACGAATGATAACTTCAAGCAGCGGGTATTCCACAACCTGAAACGGAGTTTTGGCAATCGCAATTACAAGCTTCTCAATTTCATCGGGGGTCCAATCAGCATAAAACCCAAGATGCCCCGTATGAATTCCGACGAAGGCAGTTTTACTTAAACGGCTTTTGTAGCGGTGAAAGGCGTAAAGAAGTGTCCCATCACCGCCAATGGATACAACGATATCCGGCTGGTCCTCATCGTACTTCAGATCAAAATCAAGTAAATAGGTCCTCATTTTGTGCATCAAAATATTTGATTTCTGATCCCCTTTTGATGTAATCGCAAATTTCATAGGTTTATACTCCTTGTACTTTAATACTTGTTAAAGAGCGTCAAGTCATTAGTTCTTCTCTTCCTGCTTAAATTCCTTTTTTCTTGTAAAAAAAGCCTGTGCTTCTTGGATTTCACCGCGAATCAATGACATTTCCTCGTCAAGCCGAAAGGAAGCTTCAGCGGCTCTTTGCAGCCTCATTTTAATATCGTTGGGAAAGATTCCTTTGTACTTATAGTTTAGCGAATGCTCAATCGTCGCCCAAAAATTCATCGACAGCGTCCTGATTTGAATCTCGGCAAGAATCTTTTTTTCCCCGTGGATTGTTTGAACCGGATAGCAAATGACTATATGGTACGACCGGTATCCGCTTGACTTTTTATGGGAAATATAATCTCTATCCTCAACAATTTCAAAGTCATTACGATTCCTTAATAACTCAACCACCGTATGTATATCATCGACAAACTGACACATAATCCGCATTCCCGCAATATCCTGCATTTCCGCTTCCAAATTCTCGAGCGGAATTCCTTTTTGATTGGCTTTATCGAGAATGCTTGCTATAGGTTTTACCCGTCCGGTAACAAACTCTATAGGAGAATGAGTTGAATCGAGATCAAATTGCCCCCTCATCCCCTTTAATTTTATTTTCAGCTCTGCTACAGCCTGTTTATAGGGTGCTAAAAATAGGTCCCAATGCTTCATGAATCCACCTCTTTATCTCTAGAAAATAGCCTCTACTTTTGTGACCATTTCTTTTCCATAGTTACTATTCCCGCCAATATTGCTAATGACATATTCTAATTCCTCATGGAAATGTAAAAGTTCTAATTGTTGGTCCTTAAAGTTGATCCACACCGGTAACTTTTGCTCTTGAGCGGACTTTAAGAAAGACCAGATTTGTTCGGGTAAATCAATATATGTATAATCTTCTTTATCCTCCATTAAGTAAATAAATGAGTATTGCTTAGAGTCGACAAGGATTTGTTCTGCAGGAACTAACCCGCTGATGGGTTCATTTGCTTCTAACAATAGTCTATTTTCTGTTATGCTTGCCTTTAGGATTGTTATTCTTTTCTTCATTTTCATACCTCCATCTTCACCTTTTTATTTTAGCATAATTCACCCATTTCCCCCAAGGATAGGAGTATGAGTTGAAGATGAGATAATAAAATAATCATTTTCTGAAAGGAAGACATGCAATGTCGCAAAATATTGAGATTGAATTTAAGAATATGCTTACAAAAGAGGAATATGAAAGGTTTCTCTTGGAATTCAATATAGATAAAAGACAAATTTTCAGTCAAGAAAACCACTACTTTGATACTCCTGATTTCACCTTAAAAGAGCTAGGCTCTGCACTAAGAATCCGCAAAAAACTGCAGTCATATGAGATGACCCTAAAGCAGCCGGCAGCGGTTGGTATTCTTGAAACGAATCAGACGTTAAGCTATGAAGAGGCAGAACAAGCAATCCATTCTGGGAAGCTTCCTGCTGGATTAATCCAAAACCTATTAAAAAAAGAAAATGTTCTTTTTTCTACCATCGAGTATTTTGGCTCTTTATCAACAAACAGGGTGGAATTGGCATATAAGAATGGATTACTAGTACTCGATCAAAGTTTCTATCTGAATAAGGAAGACTTTGAATTAGAGTATGAGGTGGAAAACTATCAAGAAGGAAAGCATGTTTTTCTAGAGCTTCTTAATCAATTTCAGATTCCGGAGCGAAAAACAGACAACAAAATCCGCCGCTTTTATCATCAAAAATATAAACAGCAGAATCTAATGGATATTTAACAATTCAAGGAAGTGCTCTCAACTGCCAATTTCCTCCTGTTTTTACTAAGAAACGACAACTTTGTATACATTAAGACTGTATTCATGTGATTAAACCTCTATTTTAAGGCAATTAATTTGAGATATGAAAGGGTCATTGTTAAAATAAGAACAACGAAAGACATTTAAGGAGTTGTCAACATGATTGAGAAAAAGCTTACACCATTTGAGGTCATTGGTGAAGATAAATTAAACCGGCTTGTGGATACCTTTTATGGCCTTGTTGCACAACATCCTGATCTTGCTCCAATTTTTCCAAATCAATTCACAGAAATTGCCCGAAAACAAAAGCAATTTTTGACTCAATATTTAGGTGGTCCGCCCATTTATACAGAAGAGCATGGTCATCCAATGATGCGTGCGCGCCATTTGCCCTTCCCTGTTACACCAACACGTTCGAAAGCCTGGTTATCCTGCATGAAACAAGCAATGGACAAGGTTGAACTGGAAGGTCCGATACGAGAGGAATTTTTCTCACGACTGTACCTTACGGCGCAACATATGATTAATACTCCAGATGGCGGCGAGTTGTCAGGTGAAAATCGTGAATAATTTTACATTACATGGCTCTAAGTGCAGCAGCATTGATAAAAAACCCATTGAAATTTACATGTTTATTGATCCTTTATGCCCTGAATGTTGGGCACTTGAACCCATTCTAAAAAAACTAAAAATTGAATATGGACAGTATTTTTCCATTAAAAATGTTTTAAGCGGACGGCTGGCCAATTTAAATTTGAGTAAAAAGAAAAACTATGAGAATATCGCTCAAGTCTGGGAGAAAATAGCAAGCAAATCAGGAATGTCATGCGATGGGAGTCTTTGGTTAGAGAATCCGGTGGATACTCCATCTACCGTTTCAATTGCGCTTAAAGCAGCTGAATTACAGGGGAGACGTGCTGGGCTTCGTTTTCTTCGGAATATTCAAGAGATGTTATTTTTAGAAAAGCAGAACATTTCTAATCTAGAGGTGTTAAAGGATTGTGCCGGCCGTTCCGGATTGGATGTTGAAGAATTTATGATTGATATTCATTCTGAAAGTGCTGCAAAAGCATTCCAATGTGATTTGAAAATAACAGCGGAAATGGAAGTAATCGAAATTCCAACATTGGTATTTTTTAATGAAAATGCCGAGGATGAAGGCATCAAAATTACCGGGAGCTATCCCTATGAGGTCTATGTACAAATTTTAGAGGAAATGCTTCCAAAGAAACCGATAAAATCGCCGCCGCCTCCATTAGAAGCATTTATGAAGTTTTTTAAATTTGTCGCCTCAAAGGAAATTGCCGTTGTTTATAATATGCCCATTGCGCAAATTGAACGGGAAATGAAAAAACTCCTTTTAAAACAGGTCGTGGAACAGATCCCCGCTAAATACGGAACATTTTGGAGGTATATTGATGAATAGGCAAATCGCTGGAATAAAAATATTCTGGTCATTTGTCTATTTTCTTCCTGCTAGCTACCGTCAGCCTTCATTCCGTAAAAACGAAAATGCCTTGCAGCTTATAAGCTGCAAGGCATTTTTCTATTTATACGAACAAAGGGGATGGGAGAAATTTTTCACGGTCAAACAAAAGGGGTATATGTTTGTTGTGATTAACTTCACATATATAATATAGCATGCCTTTCAAGACATGACAATAGTTTGTGCTTAATTTCACATAATTGTCATAAAGTTAAACTTCCATCAGCGGAGGTATTTTCCACTGATGGTTAGTTGAACCAATCGGACTTTAACGTGCAGTAAGAACCCATATTTAAAAATGGGTTCTTACTGCACGTTAATGCGGGGAAAAATCATAATTTCATGAATGGGACAATAAACATAAAAGTAAGTAACCTTGAAAAGGTGGAGTTTTACTATGGGCAAATTACCACTTATCAGCATGATTGTCTTCATCCTGATTGCTTTTTTTCTACATATCCTAGCTTTGATGAAGATTTTCCCGTTATTATTAAGTACG
The DNA here is from genome assembly GCF_042885335.1 of Neobacillus sp. NPDC058068. Taxonomy (NCBI): domain Bacteria; kingdom Bacillati; phylum Bacillota; class Bacilli; order Caryophanales; family Bacillaceae; genus Neobacillus; species Neobacillus sp. NPDC058068. Next base: position 263,604 of record NZ_JBHVSI010000002.1, read on the forward strand.
CCAATTCTGTTTATTTCAATTTTACTCTTTATCTTTTATCTAAATAATCGAAAACGATTTAAAGGGTTTTAAAAAGGATGGCTTCGTAAAAGAAACCATCCTTTTTGCTGCGCTTAAGATAATAGTTGTTCTAATTCATTCAGTTTTTCTTCAAATACCTTACAAGCATTCTTAACAGGGTCTGCACTCGTCATGTCGACGCCTGCTTTCTTTAGCACTTCAATTGGATAGTCAGAGCTTCCTGCGCTTAAGAACTCCTCAATATAACGTTTTACTGCTGGCTCTCCTTCTTCTAAAATCTGCTTGCTTAACGCAGTTGCGGCACTGAAGCCGGTAGAGTACTGGTACACATAATAATTGTAATAAAAATGCGGAATTCTCGCCCACTCTAAGCCGATTTCCTCATCGATTACAATATCCTCTTCACCAAAATACTTCTTATTCAATTCATAATAGGCCTCTGTTAAAGCATCAGCGGTTAATGCCTCATTATTTTGAGCTTTTTGATGAATTAAATGCTCAAACTCCGCAAACATCGTCTGCCTGAACACCGTCCCTCTAAACCCTTCTAAATAGTGATTAAGGAGGTAGATACGTTTCTGTTCATCATCAATCGTTTTTAATAAATAATCATTTAGCAATGCCTCATTACAGGTCGAAGCCACTTCAGCAACAAAAATCGAGTAGTTTCCATACGGATATGGCTGTGATTTCCGTGTATAATAGCTATGCACAGAGTGACCGAATTCGTGGGCCAAGGTAAATAAATTATTCACGTTATCCTGCCAGTTCATTAGAATATACGGATGTGTTCCATATGCGCCAGAAGAGTATGCGCCGCTCCGCTTCCCTTTATTCTCATGAACATCGACCCAGCGATTATCAAAGCCCTCTTTTAGGATTTTTGCATATTCCTCACCTAACGGGGCCAGCCCTTTAATGACTAAATCCTTTGCTTCCTCAAATTTAATTTCCATTTTCACATCTTTTACAAGCGGCGTGTACAAATCATACATATGAAGCTCATCAAGACCCAGCACTTTCTTTCGAAGCTTCACATAGCGGTGTAATAAAGGAAGATTTTCTGTGACAGTATTGACCAGGTTATCATACACACTCTCTGGAATATTGTTGGCAGAAAGGGCTGCATGCCTTGCTGAATCATACTTTCTTACTCTTGCATTAAAATTATCCTTTTTCACATTGCCGCTTAATGTGCTTGAGAATGTATTCTTAAAAGCGCCGTATGTTTTATAGACTGCCTTAAAGGCATCCCGTCGTACTCGCTGGTCACCGCTTTCCAAGAAACGGCTATATCGACCGTGAGTAACTTCAACCTCTTCCCCGTTTTCATCTTTAATAGTTGGGAACTCCAAATCAGCATTATTTAGCATTCCGAATGTATTGCTGGAAGCATCCATTACTTCGCTTGCTTCCGCTAATAAAGATTCCTGCTCAGCTGTCAGCACATGCGGCCTTTGCAAATTAATTTCTTCGATGGCGTGTTCATATAGCTTTAATTCTTGCTTTTCATTTAAAAAGCTCGTGACCCTGCTTTCATCAATCGATAGAATTTCCGGAACAATAAAGGCCAATTGGCTGGCTGCTTGCGAATACAAATTCTTCATCCTGTCATCTAAGCCTTGGTAAAAAGAGTTCGTTGTATCCTGGTCGTAGCGCATATGAGAATATGTATAAAGCTTTCCAATTCGCTCCAACAGTTGATCCTGGAACTGAAGAGCTCTATAAAGTGTCTCCGCACTTTCTCCTAACTTCCCTTCAAACTCTTTAATGCCGGGAATCTGTTTTTTTACCTCTTGGAATTCTTTTTCCCAATCCTTATCAGTCGCAAAAATGTCCTCTAGTTTCCATGTGTCATCCACTGAAATCTCACTTCTAGCTGGCAGAGACTTTACAGCTGTTTCATTTGTCATCATTCTTCCTCCATTCAAATTCGGATTGCGGGTAGACCCCTATATAAGTATATTCTCCTAAATGTTCTAATTTCCTTTTAAAAATATGCTATCCTCCATATTATGCCCCGTTTTTATTTATTTTCCTGAGAGTATTAGCTGGTTTTTTTGATAAAAAAGGATTTTAGCCTCTTCCTTCTCTCGATTAGACCTTGGAATGATAATTTTCTGCTGCAATTGAAAATGATTTTCTCCAATCCGGCTTAAAATTCCCAATCGTACTAGGTGTTGTAAATATTCAATTAAGGCAATTAAAGGATTGATTTCTTCTAACTGAGGTAATTTTCGCAGAATAATATCTTTCCTATTCAGTCTTTTTTTTAAGTGAGCTTTAATTTCCTGAAGCGTAATCAAATCGTTGGGGTTTTTGCTGGCTAAAACATCAAGAAATAAATACGTTTGCCAAATCATCGGAGCAGTATGGATGGATATCGAGTGAGGTACTGGAAGGCCAATTTCTGGCGGCAATAAGAACAGATTAAGATTTTTGTTATATATCTCTTGAAGAAATGGTTGTTGTGCTTTCCCAGGGTGCAGGGTCAAATTCAAATTAAATTTTTCTATTTCTCTATTCCAGCTTGATAGACTATGCTGTTGTTTTCTACTTGGCTCCAATAAACCATCAAGTTTCAAATCATTGGGAAGATAGAAGGAAAAGTGTGCGAATACGTTTTTTATCGAGTAGGAAGTAATCGGTTCTACCAATTGAAATAGATGTTTTTCGGGGCAGTATGAAGGAATATAAAGATAACCGGTAGAAGTACTTCGCAAAAAGAAATAATGAAAGTTAGATAATGCAGTGATATTTCTCTTTTTTGTATGGATATGGCTGCTAGAAATAATCCATAACGGAATATAATCTTTCTCAAGATACCTTTGGGTTCTTTTGATAAAAACCTTTTCCGGTAACGTGGAGCACTGATACTCTAAGGCATATTTCTTACCCTTATGCTCGAACATAATGTCCGGTCGCTGCTGAATTTCCTTATCATAATACTCTAGAACTGATGGGGTTTTTTGCTGGATTAGCCATTGATACAGCTGTTTTTTCCCTTCCATATGGTACTGCGATTCATTTTCATAAAAATCGCGGCATTGTCCTCCCTGCTTATGGGCAAAGTGAAAAATCCGCTGGTCGCCCAATTTAAGCGATACTCCTTCTCCGCAAATTGGACAAATAAATTCTTCTTTGCTTCGCAGATTCAAAAGAGTATCCTTTTTGTAATCAAACCCAAGACAAATCCTTTTTCCAGATTTAGTTTGTGCGCTTAACATTTCATTCTCTCCACCTTTCAAGATTAATAATTCGACAAATTTCTTTGTAATCCTTTATAAAAAAAAAGAAAACTCGTCATTATTTCGACGAATTCCCTCTTTTTATAATAGTGGCGAAAGTAACCGCGCTGTTGATTCTAGTAGTCTTAGTCCCAAATGCCGTTTTTGAAAGGTTGAAAATTCTAATTGTTTGGTAAATTTAAGATCATTTAAATATTCCACGACTAGCTTCTCTGTACTTTTTGTCCGGAACAAGAACGCATTTACTTCGAAATTTAAATGAAAGCTTCTCATATCCATGTTCGAGGTTCCAATCGAGGCAAGTTCTTCATCAACAATGACAATCTTGCTATGCATAAAGCCTCGCTCATATTCGTACACCTTTACCCCTGCTTCTAAAAGTTCAGGAAAATAAGATCTCGATGCATGAAAAACAATTCGTTTATCAGGACGGTTCGGTACGAGCAGCCTGACATCAATTCCGCTTAGGGCAGCGACTTTAATCGCCGAAAAAATATCTTCATCAGGTATAAAATACGGAGAGGCAATCCAAACTGATTTTTTTGCAGAACCAATCATCGAGAAAAAAATATTTTTAATGACGCTCCATTCAGTATCAGGCCCTCCGGCAATGAGCTGCACACCACCATGACTTTTGTGATCAATTTGCGGTGATAAATATTCAGCTGTTAAAAAACTATGGTTCGTCATATAATACCAATCTTGCAAAAAAATAAGCTGCAGTGTCCGAACAGCTTCTCCTTTAAGCATTAAATGGGTATCACGCCAAAAGCCTATTGCCTTGTCTCTTCCTAAATATTCATCACCGATGTTTAATCCGCCCACAAAACCAACTGTTCCATCAATCACAATAATTTTTCGATGATTCCGGAAATTAAATTTATTATTTAAAAAGGGCAATTTTACTGGACCAAAGGGAACTGTTTCTATGCCCGCATTTTTCAACTCATGAATATACCTCTTTGAAAGCTGCCATGAACCGACGGCATCAAATAGAAAGCGGACCTTAACCCCTTGATTTGCCTTTTCTATGAGTATATCCTTGATTTCCCGACCAATATGATCATGCCGGACAATATAATATTCAAGGTGAATATGGTGCCTTGCCCTTTTTAATTGTTCAATAATATGCTGAAACGTTTCATCACCATTGGACAATACTTTTGTAGCTGTATCAAAAGAAATCGGACTGTTCCCTAGTTTTTGCGCAAGGTTAAATAATTTCCCCTGGTGTTCCCCCATTAAGCTTAGCTTTTCCTCATTCCTTGGATCATCTTCCCCTTCAACCGTTAGAAATGCCTGTTTATCTAGAAAATATTTCTTTCTAAACATCTTCTCTTTCCGGTAATTGCGTCCAAAAAGAAGATAAAAAATAAAGCCAACAAGGGGAAAACTCCCTAACACCACTAACCAAGTAATAGTTTGGGTAGGATGGCGGTTTTCAAGGAAAATGACAAATCCAATAAATATGACTGACAGTGAAATTAACACGCTTAAGAAACCAAAAATCCCACTTTCCAATCGACCCTTAAAGAAAAACAATAGTACGGATAATACCACTAAAAATATGACAACCCTTACTGTGTTTTTCAGAATACTCACCTGCCAGAACATCATTTGTATAGAAAACTCGCCGACTGGCTTGCCGTTAGGCAAAGACAGAGGCGTAGTTGCACTTAATGCCTAATAGGAAAGTTATACTTTCCTATCGGCCAAAAAATACCGATTTCAATTTGAAATCGGTACTGTTATCAGCTAAAATGCTTTCGTAACTCTGCAAAAACATTTTCTGAAATTATTTCTTTACCATATTCTTGGATTCGATGAATCGTCAGCTGTGTCTCATAGCCGTATTCGAGTAAGACGCTTAAAATATCATCAATTTCGTCTTCCTCAAATAAATCCTCGGGAAATTCAGTATATAAATAGTACTTTCCTTCAAAGTGATAGAGCATTGTCACTAAATCATCTAATCCTGTGCGATGTGATAAGCTGATGACATCTTCAAAATCCTTAAAGACAAGAAGAAATTCCAATGTTTCTTCCTCAAGCAAAATATCCTCTTCATCAGAATGATTTGGATTAAAATGCTGATCCAAGAGCTCTTCAATTTTTTCATCAACAGGAATGTCTTTTATATTATCATTTGGAATAGGGAGCTCAAACTTTTGTCCATCCTTTGAAAGCTGTGCTTTCGTCACCAGGACCTCTAACCCTTTATCAAGAGCTTGGACTTGAATCCATAGTGGACCTTCAACGACAAATTCTTCATCACCGTGAACTTCATCCATCATTTCCCAGAAAAGTTCTTCACTGCGCTCGCGATTGTACCAAATTTCTTCGCGGTCAAAGCCTCTTTCTTCTATATCACCATAGGAAATATAGAATTTAACTGTATTTTCATTAATGCGTTCGATCTCCATCATTACCTCTCCCTTCCATTTTCCATATTGAAGGGACTAAATACCCCCAGCAGATCATGCCATTAAAAAAGTAAATATTCCTGTACTTTCATTTTATGACAAAAGTACTAATAAGGGAAATAAAAAAACCAAAAATCAAAAAATCCATTATAATGCCTATTTCATATAAAATAGACGATTTCATTTATTGTAGCAAAATGTATCTGAAACCTCAAACATTGGGCTCAATAAACAAAAAAGGCCTTCGTAAGAAGGCCTTTTTATTAGTTTACCATTCGTTGTGCTTCACGCAATTGGAACGTTCTAACTCTTCTTGGTAAGAACCTTCTAATCTCATCTTCATTGTAACCGACCTGCAATCGTTTCTCATCGATAATAATTGGTCGGCGCAGCAGACCTGGGTTCTCTTTAATCAGTCCAAATAAATCTTGAAGCGGCATTGCATCTAAGTTCACATCTAACTTTTGAAATGTTTTGGATCTCGTAGAAATTATTTCATCAGTACCATCTTCGGTCATTCGAAGAATTTCTTTTATCTCATCCATTGATAATGGTTCAGAAAAAATATTTCTTTCAGTGTATGGGATTTCATGCTCTTCCAACCATGATTTAGCTTTTCTGCATGATGTACAACTTGGTGAAGTGTATAATGTTACCATCCGTATTTCACACTCCTCATTTATTTACGATTCATTTTAATAATACCCTATATAGTAAAGTTAAAACTCTTTAAAGTGGAAATATTACATATACCTAATTAAAATAATTATAAATAAGTAATTTATATTATTAATTATACACCACTGTTCCTAATAAAGGTATCCTTTTTTCAAAAATAATTAACCGGACAAAAATTAAACCCAAATAACCTGATACATTATATTAGACGAATAATTCCCTTAAAAGTTTCAAAATTATACAAAACAAATCGAATTTTTTCATACCTTTTAATATTTCTTATTAGAATGTTCGGCTCCTTTCGTGCATTTTTTGAGGGTCGTTCAAAAATGCTAGTAATAAAGCCCCTCTAATCAAATTATAATGAGCCAACCTTACTATTTTATTAAGTTTGATTCTCAATTAACATTTCAAAATGAAAACGCATTCATTTAACAACTAAATTTAATATTGATTAATTACTTTCCTCTTTCAATAACTGGCAAGTTCTTATAAACTATATAGTAGGGGATATTTAATATGGCATATGAATATTCTGATAAGCTTATAATGGAGGGGTTTTAGCATGGGTGCTTACATAACAGATTTAACCATTGTTGCTTTATTAATCGTTGGGATTACAGCCTTAATGGGTGTTATAACAAACAGTTTTGGTGAAAAAGTATTCGGTGGCAAACATCGCAGTGAATTTGTCGATGAGAGTGCTAAATACCAGACTGGTTGGAAAACTGTCGGCGGGAAACGTAAATAATAAAAAAACGATCTCAAAAATTTGAGATCGTTTTTTCTATTATTTAGATTGTGCTTGATATTGCTTAAATTCCTTTTCAGAACAAAGTACGAAATGACCAGGAGTTACTTCTCTAAATTCAACTGGTTCATTGTCCCCGTAGTTATGACTCGCTGGATCATAGGATTTACGTTTGCGTGTCCGTTCACTGATCGGATCAGGAGCTGGAATCGCCGATAAGAGTGATTGCGTATATGGGTGGAGTGGATTTCGATAAAGATCATCCGCAGATGCCAATTCAACCATTCTGCCGAAATACATTACACCAATTCGATCACTAATATATTTAACCATTGAAAGGTCATGTGCAATGAAAAGATACGTTAACCCTTTATCTTTTTGCAGCTTTTTCATTAAGTTAACAACCTGAGCTTGAATCGAAACATCCAGGGCAGAAATCGGTTCATCCGCAATGATAAATTCAGGCTCAACAGCTAATGCACGGGCAATCCCAATCCGCTGACGCTGACCGCCGCTAAATTCATGCGGGTAGCGGTTAGCATGTTCTTTGTTCAATCCAACGGTTTCCAAAAGCTCATAAACTCTTTCCATCCGTTCTTGCTTTGATTTTGCCAGGCCATGAATGTCAATGCCCTCGGCAATAACATCGGCAATTTTTAATCTTGGATTAAGAGAAGCGTATGGGTCTTGGAAAATCATTTGCATTTTCCGGTTAAAAGCTTTTAACTGCTTTTTTGATTTATTGCCATGGACGTTTATTCCATCATACAGAACCTCGCCGCCAGTAGCATCATACAAACGGATGATTGTACGGCCTGTTGTCGACTTCCCACAGCCTGACTCACCCACTAGCCCCATGACTTCACCTTGATAAATATCGAAGGAAACGTCATCGACTGCTTTAACTTCGTTAGGTCTTCCTTCATTAAAATATTGCTTTAAATTTTTTATTTCTAGTAACTTTTTTCTTTCAGCCATTTATTTCCCCTCCTTTTTTCCAGGGAATTGACTATTTCCTTTATTTAATCCAACAGCCCCAGAGTTTACACCGGTCATCTCTAAGAATTGACTTTGACGTCTCTTAACTGCATCAGGCGGATCAACTGGCGGTGCATCCGGATGTAATAACCATGTAGCTGCATAATGCGTTTCAGACACTTTAAAGAACGGTGGTTCTTGCTCTAAATCAATTTTCATGACAAATGGATTACGTGGTGCAAACGCATCGCCCTTTGGAGGGTCCAACAAATCAGGCGGTGTTCCTGGAATCGAGAATAATTCCTCTTCTTCTGTATCCATATCTGGCATAGAGCTAATTAATCCCCATGTGTATGGATGCTTTGGATTATAGAAAATTTCATCAGCCGTTCCAATTTCAACAATTCTACCGCCATACATTACGGCGACACGATCAGCTACATTGGCTACGACACCAAGGTCATGAGTGATGAAAATAATCGATGTATCAATTTTCTTTTGCAGGTCCTTCATTAATTCAAGGATTTGCGCTTGAATCGTCACGTCAAGTGCCGTTGTCGGCTCATCAGCGATTAGAATTTTCGGATTGCATGCCAAGGCAATGGCAATGACAACCCTTTGTCTCATCCCCCCGGAAAACTGATGCGGATATTGGTTGATCCGAATCTCCGGTTTTGGAATTCCCACAAGCTTTAATAAGTCAAGTGCTCTTTCCTTTGCATCATGTCTACTCATGTTTTGATGCTTAATTAATGGTTCGGTAATCTGACTGCCAATTTTCATGGTTGGATTAAGCGATGTCATCGGATCTTGAAAGATCATGGAAATATCATGACCCCTAATTTTTTGCATTTCTCTATCTTTTAATTTCGTTAAATCTTTTCCGTTAAAAAGGATTTCCCCGCTTTTTATTTCCGAATTGTGCTCTGGAAGTAAGCGCATAATTGATTTAGTTGTTACGGATTTACCGGAGCCTGATTCACCAACAATCGCTAACGTTTCCCCTTTATACAAATCAAAGTTAACGCCGCGGATCGCTTTTACTTCACCGGAAAACGTATGGAACGAAATATTTAAATCTTTTACTTGTAAAACTTTCTCCACTACCATTCACCTGCCTTTTAATCTCGCATTTTTGGATCTAATGCATCTCGTAATCCGTCAGCTACTAAGTTGAAGCATACCATAATTAGCCCTATCATAACGGAAGGAATAATCATTTGATATGGAAAAGCAATCATCGATACAAACCCATCATTAACCAATGTTCCTAACGATGCGTGCGGATCTTGAAGACCTAACCCAATAAAACTTAAAAATGCTTCGAAGAAAATGGCACTCGGAATTGAAAACATCGTATTTATGATAATAACCCCAAACATGTTTGGAATCATATGTTTGAAAATAATCGATGTATCCGATGCCCCTAATGTTTTTGCCGCCAAGACAAATTCCTGGCCTTTAAATTTTAATACTTGCCCACGGACAACACGCGCCATGCTTGTCCAACCAGTAATGGACAGGGCTATGATAATCGGCATTATCCCCGGCTTTAAGACTATGATCATTAATACAACAACAATCAAGTTCGGAATACCGACAATAACCTCGATAATCCGCTGCATGATACTATCTGTTCTACCGCCTAAATAACCAGAAATAGCTCCATATGATACCCCTATCAGCATATCAATCAAGGCCGCCATAAAAGCAATAAATAATGAAACCTGTGTACCTTTCCAAGTCCGTGCGAAAAGGTCCCGTCCTAAGTTATCGGTTCCAAACCAATAATACGCATCAATTTTGCGCACTTCATAAGCGTTATATACAGCACCATCTCTTCTGGTTAATGTACCGTCAAAAGGGAGCCAGTGAACATCCTCTAAACCTTGGATCCTTGGCGGCAGGTTATTGTGTTTCGTATTTTGGAAATCGTAAGCATACGGTGTTAGTAACGGACCGACAAATGCCATAATAATGAGAATAACGAGTATCACCATACTAATGACTGCAGCCTTATTTTTCCGCACCCTAAACCAAGAATCCTGCCAGAAATTCAAACTTGGCTTTGCAATTTTTTCACTTTTTGATGGATCAACATGGGCGGGTGCAAACATATCCTTAGAAATGGTATTTTCTTTGTTAATCATTTTGCTTTCCCCCCCGAAATACGAATACGTGGGTCGATAATTCCATAAAGAATATCAACAACTAAAATAATGACTACGAATAAAGTTGCAAATAAAAGATTAGTTCCCATAATGACTGGATAATCATTGGTTCCGATTGATTTAACAAACTGCTCTCCAAGTCCCGGAATCCCAAAAATCTTCTCAATAACTAGTGAACCTGTCATTAAGCTCACAGCCAATGGTCCCATGACCGTAACTACAGGAATTAATGCATTTCTTAATGCGTGCTTAACGCTAATTTGCCAAAAGCTTGCACCCTTTGCTTTTGCCAAAGTAATATAATCAGACCCCAAGACATCAATCATTTCTGTTCGCATAAAACGAGCCGCAATTGATATTGGGAACATTGCTAAGGCAATCGTAGGAAGGATAGTGTATTCTGGTCCTTTCCACAACATAACAGGTAACCATCCTAATTTAACAGAAATGTAATATTGCAGCAATCCTGCAAAAATAAAGGAAGGAATTGATTTACCAATTACAGCAATAAAAGTAGAGCCATAGTCTATCCAAGTATTTTGCTTAAGCGCGGCAATGGTACCCAAAAAGATACCAGCTATTGCACCCAAAACCATTGCCTGTAAACCTAAAAGTGCCGAAGGTCCAATTCGATTTCCAAGCAGTTCCGTTACAGGGGTATTATTGAATTGAAAGGAGACTCCCAAATCACCCATTACCAGATTTTTCATATAATTAAAATATTGAACAGGCAATGGGTCCTTTAATCCATACTTTTCCAATAGAAGGTTCTGTTGGACTACTGAGAGTTTTTGGAAAGTATTAAATGGACTTCCTGGAATTAGCTTCATGAGGAAAAAAGTAATCGATGCAACTATGAACAGCGTAATAATCATATAGATAAATCGTTGCAATAAGTATTTCGCCATGCCTACACCTCCTAATTGGTTTAATTTTCGACATTTTTCGACAATTCCGATACAGGTAAAAAGAGAGTATATTTTTTTTAATATACTCTCTTCCTATTTGATTAGTATAGCTACTATTTAAGGATTTTAATCCACTGGTAACTATAATCTGGACCAAATGCATGGTGAGCAAAGCCTTCAACCTTTTGATTGATTAAAAGGTTCACTGAACGTTGATACACTGGAACAATTGCTGCATCATCTTCGATTAAGATTTTTTCAGCGTCTTGAAGAGCTTTCCAGCGTTCTTGTTCTTTCGCAGATAAATCTGTTTGCGCAGCTTTAACTAGCTTGTCATATTCAGCACTGCTGTAATCCATTTTATTGTGATCCCCGCCAGTAAGCATTAAATCCATAAATGTCATTGGGTCAGCATAGTCAGGTCCCCAACCAGTGAATAATAAATCGTAATCCATTTTTTGTTCACGGTCAATACGGATTTTGAATGGTACAGGTTGAATCGTAAGCTTTAAGCCAGGAAGATTCGTTTCTAACTGATTTTTGATAAATGAATCAGAAACTTTAGACGTTTCAGTATCGCCGCCTACATAGTTAAGAGCTAGTTCTTTAACGCCTAACTCAGATAAACCTTTTTCCCAAAGTTTTTTAGCTTCTTCTTTATTCATCGTTAGGTATGGGTTTGTACCTTCGCGGAAATCTTTACCATCAAGGAAAGCAAATCCTTTTGGTACTAGGAAATCAGCAGCAATAGATCCGTTAGCTAATACATCATCAACTAAAGCTTGTTTATCAATCGATAAAGCAATTGCTTTACGGATATTAATGTTTTTCAATGCTTTATTCTTTTCGTTCATTTTAATCCAGAAAAGAGATGGTTCTTGATAACGGATTAGATCTTTTGATCCTTCAAATTGTTGAATAATCGCAGCTTGTGCAAGCTTTGGTGTAATATCAACTTCGCCCGCAGTAAATGCGTTCGCAGATGCTTGTGGATCTTTAGATACGTTAAAGTTGATTTTTGTTAAAGTTACATCTTTAGCACTGTGATAAGTTTCGTTTTTCTCTAAAACCCATTCAGTTGCTGTAGGGCCTTGCCATTTTGTCATCTTAAATGGACCATTGGAAAGTAAGTGTTCAGCATCTTTAGCATAATCAGCGCCTTGTGCTTCAACAAACTTTTGGTTTTGTGGATAGAACACTTGGAATGTAATAAAAGATTCAATGTACGGAATTGCTCTTTCTAAAGTGATTTTTAAAGTATAGTCATCTTCAGCTTTAATTCCAAGATCTTCTACTTTTGCTTTTCCTTCAGCGATTGCATCAGCGTTTTTAATTTTACCGCCCATGAAATATGGACCGTATTCAGATTTTGTTTCAGGGTTGATTGCACGCTGCCAAGCATATACATAGTCTTTAGCAGTTACAGGATCACCATTAGACCATTTTGCATCTTTTCTTAATTTAACAGTTAGTTCAGTTTTGTCAGCATTGTATTCTGGCATTGCTTCAGCGCCTGCAGGTACTACCTTTTGATCTGGGTCTAAACGGTACATACCTTCGTTTACAGCGTTCAACGTTGTGAAACTCATAACGTCAGTTCCTAATACGCTGTCCATTGTAGGAATTTCAGCAGATTCAAAAACATTAAGTTCTTGTTTATCAGCTAATTTGCTTTCCTCAGTAACAGGCTTATCTTTGCCTTCATTTTTACCAGTGTCTGTGCCTTGGTTCTTAGCTCCGCCTGAACATGCTGCTAGGAACATGCTAAGAACTAGTGATAGTACTAAAAGTAGTGAAAGTTTTGATTTCTTCACTTGTAGACCTCCCTTTTCTATTATTCTGAAAAATTACTACATTCCCTATTATACATATTTTTTAGAAATTGTACATTACTTTTTCAAATTTAATTTACAGAAAAGATACAATTCTTACGTTATCATTACATTTGCCTGTGATATAATTTAGACTTATACAGATTTTTGGGTATAATATATATAAGGTAATCCTTAATCCATCAATGTTTTGGAGGTTTTTTTGTGAAAATTGTGTTCAAGAGAAGATTATTGGTGGCAACGCTTACACAAGTTGCCATTTTAATCATATCTTTTATCTTTTATCGTAACATTTCGCTAATTAGCTATATCAATATATCTTTTTACTTTACGGCAGTTTTTCTATTATTAGCGTTATTAATCTATACCATTCAAAGTGGGTTCTATGATGTATTCTCTCGGTCCTTAAATCTTGCCTTTTCAAGAGGAAAGGATAAAAGGAGATTCGATGAAGTCCCAGGATTATCTCAACTTATAACGGTAAATCAAAAGCCGCTTTTGTTTTATGGTTTAGTCAATGGATTACTTATGATGGTTGCCCTCCTTGCTTATTATTTCTAACCGACTTGAAATTAAATATGCAATTCATATATAATGTGAATAATCCAAATAAAGTTATAAAGCAATGATAAAGAGTAGTACGTATTCTTATTCGATTCAGAGAGTTTGTGGCTGGTGAAAACAAACGCGAAAAAATACGGAATGGACTTTTGAGCTTCTTTCTGAACCTTTTATCAAAAGGATTGAAATAGTAGGAGTAGACGTTTCCTTGCGTTAAAAGGATTCCAGAATGTCTAAACAGACATTCATGGAGCTGAGTGACTCCTATGCGAGTAATTTAGGGTGGTACCGCGAACCATTCGTCCCTAGCAATTTTATGGGGACGAATGGTTTTTTTTATTTTTATTTAGGAGGAAATTTGCAATGAAAACGATTTTTTCAGGTATTCAGCCGAGTGGTACGATTACGCTTGGCAACTATATTGGGGCCTTAAAGCAGTTTGTCGATCTGCAAAACGAATATAATTGCTTTTTTTGTATAGTAGACCAGCATGCGATTACTGTTCCGCAAGACCCCGCGACGCTTCGTAAAAACATTAGAAGTTTAGCTGCCTTGTATCTTGCAGTTGGTTTAGATCCAGAAAAGGCTACCCTTTTTATTCAATCAGAAGTTCCAGCACATGCTCAGGCCGGATGGTTGATGCAATGTGTTTCCTATATCGGGGAATTAGAAAGAATGACCCAGTTTAAAGATAAATCTACAGGAAAAGATGCGGTTCAGGCTAGTCTTCTAACTTATCCGCCACTAATGGCTGCGGATATTCTATTGTATAACACTGACCTAGTACCCGTCGGTGAAGATCAGAAACAACATATGGAATTGACAAGGGACTTAGCAGAGAGATTTAACAAGAAGTATAATGACATTCTTACCGTTCCTGAAATCAGTATTCCTAAGGTTGGAGCACGGATTATGTCACTTCAGGAACCGACGAAAAAAATGAGTAAATCCGACCCGAATAAAAAGGGCTTTATTACGCTATTAGATGAGCCTAATCAAATCGTCAAAAAAATTAAGGCTGCAGTTACTGATTCAGAGGGAATTGTTAAATTTGATAAAGAAAATAAACCAGGTGTTTCTAATCTGCTGTCAATCTACTCCATATTGGCTGGAAAGTCGATTGCCGATTTAGAGGAAATGTATGCAGGTAAAGGATATGGTGATTTTAAAGGTGATTTAGCTGAAGTGGTTGTAGACTTCTTTAAGCCAATTCAAGACAAATACTATAGTTTAATGGAATCAAGTGAACTTGACGACATTTTGGACCGAGGTGCAGAAAAAGCAAACATGGTGGCAAGAAAGACCCTTAAGAAAATGGAAAATGCAATGGGACTTGGGCGCAAGAGACGTTAAGAGTATTCTAAAAAAAAAGCCTGTCCGCAAAGAGTATGTAATACATACTCTTTGCGCCAGGCTTTTAATTTACTTTTGGACCGTGCTCCATTTCCCATAGTTTTTCAAAAAATGGCTGCCCTTTAATTAAATTCTCACAGAATGACTCATGGCGGTGCGACCAGCCATATTTGATTTCCTCAAACAGCTGTTCCCTTGCATTTTCGAAATCCATTTCTTGGATTGTTGAATATTGCTCTGGACACCATTCGGTATACCAATACCGCACTTCTGCTTGATTATTTGATGAGAGCAATTGATCAAGGGCCATAAATAATAGCTGTTTTAATTGCCGTTCCTTCCTTGTTAATCCTCTCATCAGTTCCGGCTCAGGCGATAGAATATGAAAATTTTTCATTTTCGGCTGGTCGTAATAAAGGTACTGTTTAGCTTCATGCTGACTAATCATTTCGTAAACAAGCTGTTCTTGTCTTGGGATAAGTCTGCTTTTTCGAATCGGAATGGTGTAGCCAATCGTATCAATTGCTAAAATTCCAATTCCATCTGTCACAACAAAACAATAGTCAAGCTGGACTCTTTCATGGTTTTTTCTTAAATAGGCTTTCTGATAAATATCAGCAAGCAGCTGTTCCGGCAACTCAGATAAATCATTCTCAATATAGTTAAATAAAACCGGTTCAATTTTAATTAGCGGCACTTGGTCTAACAGCTCCACACCATCGTCCTTCCGCCATTCATGAAAGTGACAGACATTATAACCGTTTTCTTCCCCTTCAAACCAATTTACCCAAACATCATGAAGATACAACATTGGACAACCCCTCACTTCAAGAAACTGTTTGTCAATCAGTATGGGCAGAGGTAAGTTAAATTATTCCTTAATATATATTTTGCTCCAGTTGTAATTTATTACTGATTTTTCTTAGGAGGGTTTAGATAAAGAAAACTCGCCGATTGGCGAGCCGTTAGGCGGTTCATGAGGCGTAGTTGCACTTATGCCTATTAGGAAAGTTATGCTTTCCTTACGGCCAAAAAAAATCTACCATTTTGTCATGGTAGATTTTTATCTTCTTGATTTAGGATTAAAGGCATCCTTTAAACCTTCACCAATAAAGTTAATTGATAATATGGTGATGGTGATAAGAATAGCTGGCGGCATCCAAATCCATAATTTAAACTGCAGTACATCTGGTTCAATCGCTGAATCAAGCATATTCCCCCAACTTGGAATCTCTTGTGGTACACCAAAGCCAAGAAAGCTTAAAGCTGATTCAATTACAATCATTGATGCAAAAGTAATCGTAGCTTGGACAATAATTGTCGATAAAACATTCGGTAATAGGTGTTTGACAATTATCTTTGCCGGTGAACAGCCAATCGAGATGGCAGCGATAATATATTCATTTTCTTTCTCAGCAAGAATTTTACTGCGGACAATCCTTGCGATGCCACCCCAGCTAAGCAAGCTGATGACACCAATTAAAACCCATAGTCCATTCACTTTCCCAAAAAGGATTGCATTTAAGACAATTACAAACACTAGAAAAGGGAAGTTCAAGATAAAATCAGTAAATCTCATTAATAAACTATCAACTGTACCACCAAAATACCCAGCAACAGAGCCAATTAATGTCCCAAGAAAAATAACAAATAGCGTACAGCTCATTCCAACTAATAATGAAATTCGGCCGCCATACAATAATCTTGTAAATACATCACGACCTGCTTTATCTGTTCCAAGCCAATGCTTACTTGACGGCTCAAGCGACATTTCGCCAATATTAATTCTTGTAATGTCCGCCGTGGTAATATACGGTGCCAAGAATGAAATAATCGCAACAAATAATAAAAAAATGAGACTAGTCAAAGCAAGTTTATTCTTTAAGAATTTTTTACGGGCAATTGCCCATTGTGATGAACTTTTTTTCGGGGGTGCTGCACTAATATTTGTATCTTTCTCTGTCAAAATTTCCATTTCTATTCCCCCTAATCTAACCTAATTCTCGGATCTACAACACCGTATAAAATATCAGCTAAAAGGTTGCCGATCAGTGTTAAGAAGGAGAATAACATTGTCAACGTCATTAAAACTGGATAATCCCTTGTTCCAACGGATTGTAAGAATAGTTGTCCTAGACCGGGATAAGTAAAAATCGTTTCAGTTATGATTGCACCGCTAATAATGGCTACTAAATCAAACCCTAAAAATGTAATAAGTGGAATAATTGAATTCCTTAAAATATGAACATTGTAGATCTTTTTTTCTGCTGTCCCTTTCGCACGTGCTGTGCGGACAAAATCTTTCCGGCTATTTTCAATAATATCATTGCGTAAAAATTGCGTGTAACTTGCCGTACTTAATAATCCTAAGACGACGGCTGGTAAAAATACATGGTGAAGACGGCTTAACCAATATTCAAATGTACCCTCTGTCATGCCGATATCAATCGAGCCATTGGACGGAAACCATCCAAGCGTAAAGGAAAAAAGAAAGATGGCAAATACCCCGGCGATAAAGGATGGAATCGATAAACCTAAATAATTTAATCCTCCGATTAGGTTATCAGCAACTGTATATGGTTTTCTGCCAGCATATAATCCCATAAAGAAGGCAAGGATATATGTAATTATTAAGGAAGAAAAGCCTAGTAATAATGTATTCGGAAGGCGTTCACTAATTACCTCAGATACTTTTATTTTATAACGCGCTGACTTACCAAAATCTCCTTCAACGAAATTGCCAATCCAGCGAAAATATTGCTTTGGTAATGGGTCGTTATATCCTAATTTTTCCCGCATTTCAGCAATATATTGTGGGTTTGTGTTTCTTGGGTCGATTTCTCCTGAAAAAGAATCCCCCGGCATTAGCTTTGCCAAGGTAAAGACTACAATGGAGATTAGAAATAACATCGGAATCATGCCCAAAATTCTTCGAAATGCATACTTCAGCATGTGCATTCTCCTTGTCTATAAACTTATGTTTCACAGTGGTGTATGTAACTCAAGGCTCAGTCCAATTGGGAGAAGTATTGAAAGAATACACCTTCAAGCTCACCCCAATTGAACATCCATGAGTGTTGAATAAAATCATATTAAGCATTTAACACAAGTCTATTACATATTAGTCTGCTTCGATTATTGCTTAATCCACCATTCATTTGGACGGTTCTTACCTGACACGTCAAATGTTACACCTTGAACACGCTTGCTTACTGCCATCGTTTCTTCAAGCTCAGCAATCGGTAATGCAGGGAGCTCCTTCATGAATAGTTTCTGCCAATCTACATATAGGTTTTTACGTTTATCGGCATCTGTACCAACAACGTTCATATCAATAGCATCACTTAGGAATTTATCGCTATCAGCATTTACCCAGCGAGGATAGTTCCAAAGTGCTTTAGAGCTCCAAAGCGGTGTTGGATCTGGATCGGAACCAGTTGACCAACCGCCGAAGAATACTTCCATTGACTTATCTGCTTTTTCAAGCATGTCATAGTAAAGGTTTGCATCAGTCATAGTAAGCTTTGTTTTTAAGCCCACTTCTTCCCAATATTGAGTCAATGCTTTTGCACGAGCTTCAAATGTTGGGTTTTGGGTTGCGTAGTGAGCGAAGTTTACAACAAATTTCTTGCCGTTCGGATCTTCACGGAAGCCATCGCCGTCAACATCTTTATAGCCAGCTTCATCTAACAATTGTTTCGCTTTTTCAGGATTGTACTCGAATTGTTCTAGGTCATTATTGTCAGCTGCAATCCAGTGATTTGTTGGGACTGGACGGTTAACTGGTTTACCTACACCGAAGAAGAACGCTTTAACCCACTCTTCACGGTTAAGTGCATAGTACATTGCTTCACGTAATTTAATGTTTTGATATTTTTGTTCATTCATTACGTTTTTGCTGCCATCCCATGTACCCATTCTGAAACCAACATAGTAATAGCTTAAGCCAGGATATGTTACTGCGTCTACATTATCAAGAGCTTTTACTTGATCAATAATACTTGGGTGGAAAGAAGTCATATCAAGCGTACCATTTTTAAGTTCGCCAACAGATAGAGATGGATCGATTACTTTTATGACAACTTTATCCATATGCGGCTTTCCGCCGAAGTAGTCGTCGAAGCGTTCCATTTCTACTGATTCCCCAGGAACGATTTTTGCTACTTTAAATGGTCCTAAACCAACAGGCTTAGTACGAACTGTTTCAGAAGACATCATGTCCTTTACAGCGATACCTTTAAATACATTACGGTTCATTGGATATGTGTGAAGGTTTTCCAAGTTGTTTACACGTGCTTTATCAAATGTAATTTGGATATGGTAATCATCTTCTACTTTAATACCAGAGATTTCTGTTGCTTTACCATCGTGATAATCTTGAGCACCTTCAATATTTACAACGTTCTCAAAACGCGGGCCATCATAGTCCTTATCAGCAACTACTTTTAACGCGAATTCCCAGTCTTTAACGGATAATTCATCGCCATTATGCCATTTAACACCTTTTTTAATTTCAAACTTATAAACTTTATTGTCATCAGTTGTCCAAGATGCAATATGAGGCTGCGGCTTCAGTTTGTCATCAAATTTAATTAAGTTCTCATCAAAGAATTCAATTACTTCTGAGTCTGTAGCTGTTCCGTAGAATGAGTAGTTAAACTTCCCATCCGGTGCAGAGTCTAACGCGTACACTAATGTACCGCCATCCTTCGGTTTATCAGCTGTTTCACCACTAGCTGGTTTATCTTTGTCTTTTTCCTTATCCTTCGTACCTGCTTTTTCGCCGCCGCTGCATGCTGCCAAAAATGCTGACAGGACAAGCATTAATGCAGCAAGCATTAACATACTTCTCTTCTTCATTTGTTTCCCCCCTGTAAAATTTTGTTTGGATAAATTTGATTACTGGCTAGCGGAAGCGCCTTGGCGCCTCCGCTTTTTTAATAAAGGTGGCAAGCTACTCGATGAGATGGCTTCACCTCCTTTAATACAGGTTTTGTCTTCGAACACTCCTCCATTGCCATTGGACAGCGCGGATGGAACGGGCATCCAGAAGGCGGATTGATTGGGCTCGGCACATCACCTTTTAAAATAATTCTTTCTTTCTTTATCCTTGGGTCCGGAGATGGAATCGCCGATATTAAAGCCTGTGTATATGGGTGGAGAGGTTCTGCATAAAGGAGGTCTTTATCCGCTACCTCAACCATATTACCTAAGTACATTACTCCTATTCGATCACTCATATGTTTAACAACGCTTAAGTCATGTGCGATAAATAAAAATGTTAAATCAAATTCTTTTTGTAAATCTTTTAATAGATTTAAGACCTGTGATTGCACGGATACATCAAGTGCCGAAACAGGTTCATCGGCGATAATTAATTTCGGACGTAATGCTAGAGACCTGGCTATTCCGATTCTTTGACGCTGACCGCCGGAAAATTCATGTGCATATTTATAATAAGCATCTGGCGGCAACCCGACTTTATCTAATAAATCCATGACTTCATTCTTTAGTTCAGCCTTGCTTTTCTTAGAAAAGTTGTAAATCGGTTCGGCGATAATATCTCCTACCATTTGCATCGGGTTCAAGGAAGCATATGGATCCTGGAAGACCATTTGCATATCTTTACGAATATCCCTTAGTGATTTACCAGACACTTTGGTAATATCTTTACCATCAAAGATAATCTTTCCATCAGTTGGTCTTAATAACCGTAAAATCGTCCGGCCTGCAGTTGATTTTCCGCAGCCAGATTCACCTACTAGTCCAAGCGTTTCTCCTTTCTTTATCTCAAAAGAAACGTTATCAACCGCTTTTACATTGCCTACTGTGCGTTTGAAAAACCCGCCTTTGACAGGGTAATAGGTTTTAAGATTTTTGATTTCTAATAGATTTTCAGAATCAGTGGAAGTTTTTTCTTTCCCTTTATGTATAGAAGTTGTACTCATTATTTCACCCCTTCTCTAGGTTTACTAGTTTCATAGAGCAAACAGGCAACTTCATGGTCCTGTTCGACATCTCCTAGTACAGGGGTCACTGTAAAGCATTCTGGCATTGCTTTTGGACAACGATGGGCAAATCGGCACCCAACTTTAGGCATATTCGTAAGCGATGGAACGATCCCCTGAATCGAGCTTAATCGTTCTTCCTGTTCATCCATTTTCGGGATAGCTCCCAAGAGTAAAGTGGTATATGGATGTTTCGGGTTATGGAATAGAGTATCGACGTCTGCACGTTCGACAATCCTCCCGGCATACATCACGATGACTTCGTCACACATTTCCGCTACTACCCCTAAATCATGGGTAATTAGAATGACGGACATATCATTTACGGCTTGAATCTCTTTTAAAAGCTCTAGAATTTGTGCTTGAACTGTTACATCAAGAGCCGTTGTCGGCTCATCAGCGATTAATAATTTTGGCTGGCAGGCAATCGCAATCGCAATCATAACCCGCTGCCTCATTCCGCCAGATAATTGATGCGGATATTCATCGACAAGTTTTTCAGGCCGTGAGATTCCAACACTTTTTAATAGCGCAATTGCTTTCTGACGCGCCTCCTGTTTGGAAATCTTCATATGATTAAAAAGAACTTCCTGCAGCTGATAGCCAATTGTGAATACAGGATTTAAAGAGGTCATTGGCTCTTGGAAAATCATCGAAACGTCTTTCCCGCGGATTTTATTGATTTGCGTTTCAGACATCTTCTCGAGATTTATGCCATCAAAAATGATTTCACCTGACTTGACCTTCCCAATTCCTTTTGGGAGCAGCTTCATAATCGATAAACTCATAACAGATTTTCCGCAGCCAGACTCACCAACAATTCCGACAATTTGCCGCGGCTTTACTTGGAATGAAACATTATCTACTGCATTATAATCGGTTCCTTCAATATCAAAGGCAGTCTCTAAATTTTTCACTTCGAGCAATGGTGCCTCATTACGCAGCATTTTTTTTGTGCTCATAATACACCTTCTTACTTTTTTTGAATTATTCTGTTTATTCGTTATAATTATATAGAATTCTATTACAGAATTGTTACAATTGCAAGACTTTTTTATAGAATTGTTAACTTTCATACTATTAAAAACAAAAAAAGCCCGAAATGATAGGCTTTTCATTTTTGAGTTTCTTTCAATTATAGATAGTTCTCTGCCGGAATTTTAAAAGATAGTTTTGTAGAATAATTATGCTCTTCATAAAATTTTCCAATAATATTATACCCGACAGCATAACCAAGTAATTTGGGAATTCTCCCGCCTCCATATAAAAGTTCGTCGTGTGTTCTTTCATTCTTTTTCTTGCCTAAATGTTTTTTCAAATACTGTTCCCAATATCTTGAAATCTCCTTTTCTGAATACATATTGCACCATCTAGCTAAATATTCCTGGCCGCAGTTTTTTAATACGGCATATTCTGCCAGCCCCTCAATGACAATAGAATCGAGCAATGTGTAGTCTTGCATTTTTTTATTGAGCATCCGGAGCCTGCAAACATGGTGGTATTCATGCACCAAAAGTGCTTCGATTTCTTTCTGATCTTCATACTGCGAAAGAAAAAGGAACATTTTATCCGGGAATGATACTCCAGCTTTGCTTTTTTCTTCTCTTATAAAAAAACCTCGATTCTGGGCCAATGGAAACAGAAATACAGGTATGTCTGGGCCATTCCATTTAGTTTTATACTTTTGAAAAAGCTTTCCCACATTATCCCATGCTTTTTGTTCAACCATCCAATTTAAATTGCTTAATGCGGGCCGTGATGGCCGGTACATCCCAAAACTCACTAATTGATCATATATTCCTTTCGCTGTTTGGTCTATAAAATATGGCTGCAGCCTTTTGCATAGTTTCACTGGGCGGTCAAATTCCTCTTGCAGCCATTGATCCGTTCGAATAATGCCCATTGCTTCACCCCATTCACCGCAAGTTCTCCCTCTTGAACATTTTATGAATGTTATTTAAAGAGGTTCATTGTTTGCGGGAATGAGAAATATAAAAAGCTCGGCCAGAAATTTGTCTGGCCGAGCCTAATTTTTATTCGTATTTTTTAAATACTATCGTTGCGTTATGACCGCCGAAGCCAAGTGAATTGCTCATTGCTGCCTTAATTTCTTTTGGACGTGCTGTATTTACGACATAATCCAAGTCACATTCCGGGTCTGGTGTTTCATAATTAATGGTTGGCGGGAGTATACTATCTCTCATTGCCAGCACAGTAAAGATGGCTTCCACTCCGCCGGCTGCTCCAAGAAGATGACCGGTCATTGATTTCGTAGAACTCAATGCTACCTTGTAAGCATGTTCGCCAAATACCTCTTTCACTGCCAGCGTTTCGAATTTATCGTTATATTCGGTACTTGTACCGTGGGCATTAATATAGTCAATATCTTCAGGCTTTAATCCGCCATCATTAATCGCCATTTTCATCGCCCGCGCACCGCCTTCTCCACCTGGGGCCGGTGCAGTAATATGGTAGGCATCACCTGTTGCCCCATAGCCAACGATTTCCGCATAAATTTTTGCACCACGAGCTAAGGCATGCTCTAATTCTTCCAAAATAACAATCCCGGCACCTTCGCCAATAACAAAGCCATCGCGGTTTTTATCAAATGGTCTGCTAGCTGATTGCGGGTCTGGATTGGTAGAAAGAGCAGTATTGGCACAGAACCCGGCCACAGACATCTTTGTAATAGGTGCTTCAGCACCACCCGATACCATGACATCGGCATCACCGCGTTGAATTACTTTAAAGGCATCGCCAATAGAATTCGTTCCTGTTGCACAGGCTGTAACGGTACAAGAATTGAAGCCTCTTGCCCCAAGAGTAATTGAAACCTGGCCAGTTGCCATATCCGGAATTAACATTGGAACAAAGAATGGGCTGACACGTTTGTACCCTCTTTTTTGAAAAATTTCATATTGTTGTTCAAATGTTTCCATTCCGCCGATTCCGGAACCAATCCAGACACCGACACGATGAGAGTTTTCTTCATTGATCGTTAAATTGGCATCTTGAACTGCCATTATTGCGGATGCTACAGCAAACTGGGTAAATCGGTCCATTTTTCTGGCATCTTTTCTATCCATAAACGTTTCCGGATTAAAGTCTGTTACTTCTGCTGCAACCTTTGCCGGATACTCATCTGCATTGACCCTTGTCAGCGGCCCTACACCTGATTTTCCTTCAAGAATACCTTTCCAAGTTGTATCAGCATCGAGTCCCAGCGGAGTTACCGCACCGATACCTGTCACAACCACTCTACGCTTTTCCATTTTTACATCTCCTTTTCTCTATAACTTTCCCTATATTAATAATATCAGAAATTATTTTCCCCATCTTACCGCAATAGCGCCCCAGGTAAGACCGCCGCCAAAGCCAACCATGACGATAACGTCATCATCTTTTATTTTTCCAGCTTCTAATTCTTCGACAATCGAAATCGGTATGGAAGCCGAAGAGGTATTGCCATATTTCTGCACCGTTTTCGACATTTTCTCGGCAGGCAACTCTAATCTTTGCCTGGATGCTTCCATGATTCGTATATTGGCTTGATGCGGGATGAGGAAATCAACATCCTCTTTTGTTAAACCCGCCTTTTCTAACACATGGACACAGCTCTCGCCCATTTGACGGACTGCAAACTTGAATACTTCCCGGCCATTCATAATGATATACTCGTCTTGGTAAAGGTGTTTAGCTCCTGTTCCATCTGCACCAAGCTCAAAGGATAGAATCCCCCGATCTCCTGAAACAGGTCCGATAATAGCAGCTCCAGCTCCGTCCCCAAATAAAACGGCTGTATTGCGGTCATTCCAATCCGTGATTTTGGAGAGCTTTTCAACACCAACTACAAGTACATTTTTATAAACTTCGGACTCGATAAACTGTTTGGCTGTCACAATTCCATACATAAACCCTGCACAAGCCGCACTGACATCCATTGCCGCCGCTTTCACTGCCCCTAACCTTTCTTGAATTCTGCAGGCAACAGATGGAAATGGGGTATCTGGAGTAACCGTAGCAACCAAAATCAAATCAATCTCTTCTGCGGTAATTCCTGCATCTTCAATTGCCTTTTGAGCTGCAGCAAATGCCATATCCGATGTATCAACATCATCTGCTGCAATTCGTCTTTCCTCAATACCTGTTCTAGTACGAATCCATTCATCCGAGGTATCCATCATTTTTTCTAAATCATGATTGGTGACAATTTTTTCAGGTAAATACCTGCCAATTCCAACAATGCCAGCTCTCACAAGTTCCAGCTCCTTTATATTTGGCTCATCTAGATTTATATCAATTATTAAGACTTGGTACTAATTTTATCAAATGAACCTCATGTTAGGCAACTGTTTCTTCTTTTTTATACTCCGCTAACGTACATTCCTTTTATTCGTTTTATCATATTCTAATACAAAAGACATTTGTGGAAAGGGGAAGCTTTGAAAATGGAAGAGCAGGAAGGGGAAAGTCTAGAAAGAGAAGATGAACTAGAAATTGATGACCTGGAAGAACATAAATCAGAGGATAAAGTGGAATTAGATCCGTTCACCGCTTTAATGTTTGGACGCAGGAGAGGACATCCTCATCATGTACAAAATCAAGAGCAAGTTAACAACCAAACCAATATAAATTATGAGGAACTCATGATGCACATCGATACCCTTTGGGAATCTGTCCAAGAATTAAAGCCATTATTTCAACAGGTGTATCCATTTATTCAACAAATTTGGAAAAAAAAATAAGCTGCACACAAAGGCGGCAGCTTATTTTTGTTTCCTCCAACCTAAGTTTTGGAGATTATTAAAAGTGGTTACGATTAGCAAATTCCAGGTTATTTTACAAACCAGTTGGGAATAGTCGGTTTACATGTTCTATTTGTTTGGTGATTGAATCTTCAATGGAAGTTACGTTTACGGAAACTTCGACAATTTCATTATCCACTTTCAATGGTTCACAAGTGTTGGATTTTACCAAAGCTTCTTCTATATGAAGAAAAGCGGCACACCTGGTCCAATAACTCTTCTTCCCGCTTTTTAGCAGATAACTTTTTGGAAAGTCCCCGTAATTTCTTGTTTCCAGGATTTCAAAAATGGATGCTACAGCATCCTCCACATAAAGAACATCATTAGTCCATTCCCTGTTTGCCATCCTGAGTTCCTGCTTTTGGAATTTTGAAATAATCGCCTGCTGAAACAAAAATGCCTTTGGCTGCCAGGGTCCATAGATGGCTGGTAAATAAAACATTGGGCTATTCTTCACCCGGCTCCCCACTTTATTTAAGAAATCTGTTAATTCTATCTCCCTGTTCGTGCCAAGCATTTGAATTGGCAATAGAAGGATTAATTCAATATTGTTTTGATTACGTTCCAAAAAGTGAAATATCGATTCTATTACCTTTTCTTTTCGTAAAATTGCTTCCTTGTTGAGGACATATAAATCGTATACCGAAAGAATAAAAGCCGTTTTTACATCGGCTTCCTCACGGTAATTTTCCAACTCTGCTAATGTTTGTTCGCTATAGTTTGCATTCCGGCCTATCTCAAGTCTCTTTTCCTCAAGAAAAAAATTATTTTCTATATCATCTATATGAATGCCTACAACCTCTACACCCTTATTAAGCAGTGTTTTGCAAGCATGAAAACTGACAAATTCGTAAACACCAAATATAACAGCCTTGTCCATTGAATCTTCCTCCCCAAATCTAGCCCTTATAGAATCCTATGCGGTTCATGAAGGAAATATTTCTTATTGGAGAGGAAGATATCTACAGGACTGTTTCATTACTTTTAAAGAATTTAATAAAAATTTTGCCGAGCTGTGGTTTTTTTTCAGGAAGAATAAAGGTAGGATGGATTTCTGGAGTACGAATTATTTGTTGATATAGTTTTGATTGTGCATACGATTTTCCGCCAGACAGGACATGAATAATCTTAACTGGAAAGTCAAACTCAAGGCTAACGGTATCCTCCATGCTGGATATTTTGCCTTCTAGCGCTTTTTGGTCCATTTTATATGCTGCTGTAAGTTCCCTCATCAATTTTTTATAAAAAAATTTATGCTCTTTTTCCTGTTCAATATGATGTTTTAAGGAAAGAGTCGGATTAAGAAGGATCACCGACCTAATACACCCCTCCATCTTTTCCATTAATTGTACTGCAACTAGAGCCCCCATTCCTTCAGCCAATATATGAATTTGATTATTAAGGATTTCACTTCTAATGACATACTGGTATAACCTTTGCGCAAGCTCGACAGCACTTTCGCTCCCCCAGTTTCGCCCATAAAGATTTGAGGAAAAAATGGTGTACCCTTTTTCTTTTAGTTGGTCGAGAAAGGCTAGTTTGCCTTCATTTTGTGTCCAAAAGCATTTACTCTCATCGACAAAATGCCTTTCATCTCCAATGATTAAAACCCCAAATCCTGCGGGCTTTTCTGGGTAATGAATAATATTCCATTGGGTATCCATCTGAAAATTGCGATTTTCCATAGATAAATCTCCTTTTACATAGTTCCTCAGAATATTGTATGCCATTTCATAAAAGTTGAAAGGTAGTTTGCCTATTATTTATGTATATTTGAAAAGGTCCTGCCGTTTTTTTTGAATTGTCGATAAACCGTTTATTATTTCGAAAATATATGATAATATGAGTGAAGATGTAAAATAGGTTTTGAGGTGAAAAATAGTGCGATTCTTTTGGACATTTTTCTGGACTTTTCTTTTAGTACAAATGCTTTCCTACGTAGTTAGTTCGATGACTCCGGGTGCGAAATTTGATTTTCTCCCTGGTGCTTATGTGTCTGTAGCGGTAACCATTTTGATTTTCATTGCTGCTGCTGTGATTCCAAATAAGCCAGTTGAAAATCATTAATCGGTGAACAAAAAAGGTCTTCCATACTTATGGATGACCTTTTTTCTTTGGGATGATCTTGCTTTAATACACTACTAATGCCACTTCTCCATCTTCGATTGTGATTTCTACCTTTGACTGGTCCGTTACTCTCCCAGCAATAATTTCACGAGCTAGTTTGGTTTCAATATTTCTTTGAATATACCGTTTCAAAGGTCTTGCACCATAGATTGGGTTAAAGCCATTTACAGCAATAAATTCTTTTGCATCCTCACGTATGGAAATATCAATTCGCTGAATCCTCAACCTATTTTCAAGCTCCTTCATCAGCTTTACAACAATATTTTTAATTTCGCTTAAAGACAGCGGCTTAAATAGGATGGTCTCATCAATTCGATTTAAGAATTCGGGACGGAAATGGACCCTAAGCTGACTCATCACCTTATCTCTTGTCGCTTCAGATATTTCAATCTCATTTTCGCCTCGTTCTAATAAAAAATGCGATCCAATATTGGATGTCATAATAATAACAGTATTCTTAAAGTCGACAACCCGGCCTTGTGAATCCGTTATTCGCCCATCATCAAGTGCTTGCAGAAGAATATTAAACACTTCCGGATGAGCCTTTTCGATTTCGTCCATTAATATAACCGAATAAGGTCTTCTTCTTACCGCTTCAGTCAGCTGTCCGCCTTCTTCATAGCCGACATAGCCAGGTGGTGCACCAATTAATCGTGAAACAGCATGCTTCTCCATATATTCGGACATATCAATACGAATAATCTGTTCTTCGCTGTCAAATAGCGATTCTGCCAATGCTTTCGCTAACTCCGTTTTCCCAACGCCTGTCGGTCCTAGAAATAAAAATGAACCAATCGGCCGGTTAGGATCCTTAATTCCCGCCCGTGCACGGAGGACGGCATCAGTTACCAAGCGGACGGCTTCGTTTTGACCGATAACTCGCTCATGTAGAATGGAATCTAATTTTAACAGCTTTTCTCTTTCCCCTTCGACAAGCTTAGAGAGAGGAATTCCTGTCCATCTCGATACAATATTTGAGATTTCTTCCCCGGTAACCTCCTCGCGAAGTAACCGTTCCCCCATTTTTGCATCTGCTTCCAATTCCTTAAGTTCCTTTTCCGCTAATGGAATTTGCCCATGGCGAAGTTCCGCTGCCCGGTTTAAATCATATTTGTCCTCGGCCTGAATCAGCTCTCTGCGGAGTTTTTCAAGCTTCTCCCGTTTCTCCTGAAGTTTCTGAATGCTTTGTTTCTCATTCAGCCATTTTGCCTTCATTAAATCCAGCTGCTCTTTTAAATCAGCTAGTTCCTTTAACAGAACCTCAAGCCTCAGTTTACTTCCTTCATCGCTTTCTTTTCTTAACGCAGCTTCTTCAATTTCAAGCTGCATCACCCTGCGAGTCACTTCATCCAATTCAGTCGGCATGGAATCAATTTCGGTACGAATCAGAGCACAGGCTTCGTCAACAAGATCAATAGCTTTATCAGGTAAAAATCGATCAGTAATATAACGGTTTGAAAGTGTTGCTGCGGCAACCAAGGCATGATCATGAATTTTTACCCCATGATATACCTCATACCGTTCCTTTAGGCCGCGCAAAATGGAAATGGTGTCTTCAACATTCGGTTCTTGGACAAGTACCTGCTGAAACCTCCGCTCAAGTGCCGGGTCTTTTTCAATATATTTTCGATGCTCATCAAGTGTTGTTGCCCCGATACAATGAAGCTCCCCGCGGGCTAGCATTGGTTTTAACATATTGCCGGCATCCATGGCTCCTTCGGTCTTACCAGCCCCAACAATCGTATGAATTTCATCGATGAACAGCAATATTTGCCCTTCACTTTTTTTGATTTCATTTAGGACTGCTTTCAGTCTTTCTTCAAACTCTCCCCTAAATTTCGCGCCGGCAATAAGCGAGCTCATATCAAGTGAAAAAATCGTTTTATCCTTCAAACCTTCAGGAACATCCTTTCTGACAATCCGCTCAGCAAGACCTTCTACAATCGCTGTTTTCCCTACTCCAGGTTCACCAATTAGGACAGGGTTGTTCTTTGTCTTCCGCGATAAAATCCGAATAACATTGCGGATTTCTGTGTCCCTTCCAATGACCGGATCCATTTTTCCGGCCTTTACCTCGGCAACGAGGTCCCTGCCGTATTTTTTTAGAGCATCATATCCAGCTTCCGGATTTTGTGATGTCACTCGTTGATTCCCCCTTATTTCCTTTATCGCTTTTAATATTTCTTCCGCTGTTTTCCCAAAGAACTTAACAATCTTCCTCATCTCAGTATCGTTTGCAAACGAAGCAGCCAAGAGGAAATGCTCAACAGAGATAAACTCATCGGAAAACTTTGACGCAAATTCCTCAGCACTTACCAGCAATTTTTGCAGCTTAGCCGTGATATAAAGTTTCCCTTGCTGGGCTCCGCCTCCTGTAACTTGAGGTTTTTTAGTCAATGAAACCTGAAGGCTGTTTTTTATTTTTTCGGCAGGCAATCCAACCCTTTCAAGAATGGCAGCAATAAGGCTGTCCTCTTGCTCCATTAACGCCAAAAGTAAGTGAGGTTCATCAACCTCCTGATGACTATTTTTCACTGCTAATGACTGTGCGTCCATTAATCCTTTCTGTAATCGTTCAGTCATTCGATTTAAGTCCATTGTCTCCCACTCCTCATTTGACCATTTCTGACCTATTATATTTATTATAAAACAATCCAATATTGAAGTAAAATTTTGTAACAGAAAAAGCCACCCGCTTGGATGACTTTATCCGTTCATATATTTTAAGGCTTTCTTTGGTATGTCCAAACCCGGTTATGATTCGAGGTCTCAGGAAATGCATCTCCTGCTTTAAGCTTTATCTGTTTGGGATGGAGTACATTGCTTCCAGTTTCACCCTCTTCAATGTAAATTCCGTTATTCGGTGCTTTTTTCCCAGATTTAAACTGGCGGTTTTGGCCCATTTTTTTCCCTCCTTTTCATCTACTCTTTATTATCTCCTTTTCTAGTGTTGTCATTATAGGAATTTCTTTCAAATTTCAACAAACATCGACGTTATTTCCTGAGAAATATTTAAAATGTCGTTTTACTTTTGACGATTATATGAACTTATTCCACATTAATTGCTAAATATTCCTGGTTAACAATATAATAATAGTAATATCCTGTAAAATAAAATCATGACTGTCATTATTTTAAAAATCAAATTTGCGATTTATTTCGCACCTTTAAAGGTGGTTATGAGCATGCAGTCAGTTAAAGAATTACCCGTAACATTTTCCCATCTATTTGATACGGTGCACCATGTAAGAAAAATTAAAAAAGGCACGTTTCTTTTTCAGGAAGGTTCTATTGCCGATGAATTGTATATAGTCCAAAGCGGGATACTTCAAATCAGTAAAATTATTCCTGACGGAAGAGAGCTCACATTAAGAATGTGCTCTAGCGGTGAATTTGTCGGTGAATTAAATTTATTCTCCCCTGCTTCCAGATATTTATTAAGCGCACGGGTTGTTGAAAGTGGTGAAGTGGCCGTCATTATGAAGGACGTTCTGGAAGAAAAACTTTCGCAAGACCTTCAGCTTTCCTTTGAATTCATAAAATGGATGAGTTTGCAATACCGTAAAACACAAACCAAATTTCGTGACTTAGTTCTTCACGGCAAAAAAGGCGCTTTGTATTCAACGCTGATTCGGATCACCAATAGCTATGGTATTAAAACGAATAAAGGGATTTTGATTGGATTACCATTAACCAATCAAGAATTGGCTAATTTCTGCGGCACCTCCCGTGAGGTAGTCAATCGCTTACTAAGCGACTTAAGAAAAACAGGCGTTATTTCGATAGATAAGGGCACGATTACTATTCATGATCTAGGGTATTTAAAAAGGGAAATTGATTGCGAGGATTGTCCAACAGAAATATGTAAAGTTGATTAGCAGAAGAATAAAAAATCGGTCGAGTGACGACCGATTTTTTATTTTTGTAAAATTATTTGGATAGCAATGATGATGAAGAACAGACATGAGTTTATGATTTCGTATATGCCAATTTGCTTTGGAGATAGCTTCTTTCCGTAAAAAAGTATCGCCCTTAGTAGACTCGGAATATAGGCGAGTGCTACAATCCAAAAACCACCTATGATCAAGACAAGCACGAGCAGGAAATGATATGCCCATGAAACCCATTTGAACTTCGTATTCTTCTTTTCCCTGATCATTGATTTTACATAAAAGGTACAGCCAATAAAAAATAGCACAGATGTAATGAAGGTGAAAATAATCGCCGTCACGGTCACTTCGCCCTGGGATAAATAACTGCTTGCCAGTCCCGCAATCGAAAAAGCGAAGATAGCACTAATATCATTCATAAAGGCACGGTCTTGATTTTTTGAAGTATAGTAAGCATTTATCATAAAAAACGGCATCATTAAAAGTCCAAAATAAACAATACTTGGTCTTACAACTAATGGAATGGCTAAAAGCAATAATGCCGGTACCATATAAATAAGTGTCCACTTTGTATAAAACGAGATTTTTTTCTTTTTAAATAAGAGGAGCATCGGGTAGGTTGCTAAGTACAAAAAGAGCCAGCCGATAAAAAACGGGATATGCTGCCATAAAAAGCCCCCATTGATGACCCCAAGCCAAAAAGGGATGATCAGCATTGCCCACGCACCATGTTGTTTTGGTAAAAATAACTTCATCTTCGTCACTCCTTATTCCTAACTGCCTCTAATATAAGGCAGCGAAGCAGAAAAAAAAGTGAAACATATCACATAATGACACCTACAATTGTGAAGAAATTTCATCACTTTCTAGTAGACATCTAGAAAATTCTCATAATCCCCCTTTTATTTGGAAAGAATAACCTTGATTATTGAAAAGGGGATCCAAGTGATGAATTTTTTTAAGCATAAAAAAAATAGCGGATACCGTTTTCCAAGCCAGCAAATAACGGAAACACTATCTAAATTACCAAACATACCAATCAATCTGGATTTGAATGAAAATATTCGAATCTTAAAATCAGCCTATACCGATTGCTCCGATGTCATATTTCGTGATTTTACCATCGGTGCTCGGACAAACGCTGCTCTCATTTATATCGATGGTCTTTCAAATACTCAGGAAATTGATCAACATGTACTCATGCCGCTCATACAGTTGGAAAGCTTTGATTCAGAAACATCGATTGAAAATGTAAGTAAGAAATTAGCTGTTTCTGATGTAAAGGAAATCTACACCATTACAGATGTCTTTAAACAAATTTCAATTGGAAACCCAGTGATTCTGATTAACAAAAAAATAAACGGAATTTCTTTAGGTTTACCAAAGTGGGATAAACGAGGAATCGAGGATCCGGTGGCCGAATCCGTTGTTCGTGGTCCTAGGGAAGGGTTTGTTGAAACATTAAGAGTAAATACTTCCCTTTTACGAAGAAAAATTCGCCATCCCGCCTTAAAAATGAAACAACTGACAATCGGTAAGTTCACAGAAACGCAAGTACTCATTGCTTATATTGAAGGGATTGCAAGTACCACATTAATCAAAGAGGTAACAAATCGGTTAGAACGAATTGAAATCGATGGTATTTTGGAAAGCGGATATATTGAAGAAATGATTGAGGATGACCCTTTTTCACCTTTCCCGCAAGTATTATCAACAGAACGGCCGGATGTTGCGGCCTCTAGCCTTTTAGAAGGACGGGTTGTCATATTGATTGACGGAACTCCCTCCACTCTTATTGCCCCATGTACGTTCGCAAGTTTGTTACAAGCACCAGAAGATTACTACAATCGATTTTTAATAAGTACATTCATCCGTTGGCTGCGTTATTTATTCTTATTTATCGCATTGCTTGCTCCATCAGCTTATGTTGCAATTCTTACGTATCACCAAGAAATGGTCCCAGCATCTCTCCTCTTAAACATTGCACAAAGCCGTGAACAAGTCCCATTCCCGGCATTGATTGAAGCATTCATGATGGAAATCACATTCGAGGCATTGCGCGAAGCGGGTGTAAGACTGCCGAAACAAGTAGGTGCTGCAGTTAGTATCGTTGGCGCACTTGTCATCGGACAAGCCGCCGCCGCGGCTGGTCTTGTTTCATCAGCGATGGTAATGGTGGTGGCGATTACAGGTGTAGCCTCGTTTTTACTACCAAGATATGCTGCAGGAATATCGATTCGGATGCTGCGCTTTCCGATCATGATATTATCCGGAATATTAGGTTTATTAGGTGTTGTGCTTGGGATTATCGCGATTGTCGTACATCTTTGCACCATACGTTCTTTCGGTGTTCCGTATTTAAATTCAATTGCCCCACTTAAGATTCGCAATTTAAAAGATGTACTCATTCGCGCCCCGTGGTGGGCGATGAATACACGACCCGAATCTTCGTCTACCGAATTAGGAGACCTATATCGGCAACCCCATGGTCAGAAACCCGATCCAAGTAAAGGTGGTGATTAAGGATGGACTGTATCAGATGGTGGAAATATAAATCTTTTTCGCTGTTCCTCCTTCTTTCCCCTACTATGTTTTTGCTTGCCGGATGCTGGGATCGAACTGAGGTGAATGATTTAGCAATCATTTTGGCAACTGGTGTTGATATAAGTAAAAAAGATGAAATTGAACTGTCCGTCCAAGTATTTATCCCGAAACCAGCAGAAGGCGGACAACAAGGAGGGATGTCAAGCGGAAGTACTAGTAGTCAAACCTTAGTCAGATCAGCCGAAGGAGTAACCATTGGTGATGCGATGTCTAGACTCCAAGAGAAGCTTACACGGCGTATTTTCTGGGGGCAAAACGAGGTGCTAGTTATCGGTGAGAAATTAGCAAAAAAAGGAGTAGGAGATCAAATTGATTTTTGGATGCGGTATACGGAGCCTCGCGAACGTGCTGATGTTTTTGTTTCTAAGATTTCAGCAAAGGAAGTTTTGGAGTCGATGCCGGAGTTGGAGCGGGACTCAGCTAAACAGCTTCGCAAATTAGTCGATTCACAAATAGGAGTAAAAGTAACTGTAAAAGATTTGTCGGAAATGTTATCAGGGGAAGCCGGTGCAGCCGTTATTCCTTGGGTTGCAAATTTGTCACCGTCCAATTTGGGAGTTAACAAGGGGAAGAACATTCCATTCATTAAAGGGGCAGCCGTATTGAAAGGGGATAAGATGGTCGGGCGGTTGAGCGATAAAGAAACTCGAGGGATTCTTTGGCCGAGAAATGAAATGAAATCAGGTATTATTACCATTCGTACAAATGAAGATTCGGGATATGTATCTTTAAATTTGCTAAGAAGCAATAATCAGTTGATTCCTAAGATTACGAATGGGAAATGGAGCATTAGAGTGAAGACGGATACGGATCTAGAAGTTCTTCAAAATACATCAAATCTTAATTTAATACGTCCCAAATTGTTAAAAGAAGTAGAACGAAAGGTTGTTCAAGAAATTGAAGGACGAGAGAAATTAGCTTTAGCGAATGCTCAAAAAAAATTAAATGCTGACATTTTTGGCTTTGCAGAAGCGTTTCAACGGAAATACCCAAAAATATGGAAAAAACAAAGCCGTGAATGGAACGATATATTTCGAAAAGTAGATATTACCTTCGAAACGAAGGTAAATATTATCAGAACAGGATTAGAGAATGAACATGCAAAAACAGGTGGTGAAGATAAATGAAGGTGGGAGTTATATTGGGGATAACAGCTTTATTGGTGCTTATTCATTTATGGGAATGGCCTAAACTGAAGAAATATGAACGGAAAATAAAAGTAGTTTTTTTTACTTTACTCACAATTGGATGGCTGCTTGCTATTTTACTCGTTTTATTCCCCAATATGCCTGGACCAAGTCAATTAATTGACTTTATCTTCAAACCATTCGGCAAATATTGGGAAATAGGTTAGTACTTTAAAAAGGAATGAAGCATAATGATTGAAAAAGGAAAAATTTCTCCCTTCCAAATGGCACTAATTATGTATGCGGTCGTTGCAGCCACGGCCATTCTTTATATTCCATTTATTACCGCACAACATGCAAAGCGTGATTTATGGCTTTCTCCCATTTGGGCTTCTTTAAGCGGTTTTTTGATTGTCTTTATTATTTCTAAACTTTCTAAACTTTACCCGAAGAAAACCCTTGTCGAATATAGTGAACTCATTCTTGGCCGTACCTTCGGGAAAATTATCGGGTTCATCTACTTGTTCTTCCTTTTATATGATACGGCAGTAGCTTTTAGGGAATATGGTGAATTCGTCGAAAGTGCCTTTTTGCATAAAACTCCGTTAGTTGTTGTTACAGGAAGTATTGCATTAACTTGTGTTTTTGCTGTCCATGGGGGCATAGAAGTATTAGGGAGGTGTGCTATTATTTTCTTGCCTATTGTCTTGGTTTTTTACGTAATGATTTATTTATTCTTAATTCCCGAGCTGAACGTAAAAAATATTTTCCCGATCATGGAATATGGCTGGTTGCCTTCTGTTAAAGGTTCACTTGCACCACATGCTTGGTTAAGTCAATTTTCCTTAATGTCTTTCCTGCTTCCTTTCTTATCGAACGAAACAAAGGGAATGAGATGGGGTATATTTTCTGTATTTGTGAGTGTTATGACAATGGTATATATCAATCTTGGGAATATATTTTTATTTGGAAAAATTATTACAAGTACTCAATTTCCAGTGTTTCAAGCAGCGAGATATATTAGCATTGGATCAATTTTTGAACATGTCGAGTCAATTATCCTAGCCGTTTGGGTTCTTGGTGGTTTTGTACAACTTTCAGCGTTTTTTTATATGCTCGTCCTTGGCACTTCACAATGGCTGAAGCTGCCTAGTTATAGGCCGATTATCTTACCATTTGGTTTTTTAATACTTCTATTCTCTGTTTGGTCAGCATCCTCGTTTCAAGAAATGATTCGTAGTATGGGGACAACCACACCATTTTATTTTATTTCCATTCAGCTGCTCATTCCTATGCTACTTTTGTGTATTGCAGTCATCAGAAAAAAACTTAGAAAAGTATAATAAAGAAAACTCGCCGATTGGCGAGCCGTTAGGCGAAGACAGAGGCGAAGACAGAGGCGTAGTTGCACTTATGCCTGATAGGAAAGTTATACTTTCCTATCGGCTAAAAAAGAAGGCCAAAGCCTTCTTTTTTACGGGTTAGAAAGAAAAAGCTTTTTGATTGTTCGAGCAGTCCAAATAATGGCTGTTTGATCATGAATAGGAAAGCAAGGGATTTTTGTTTGCTCATTAAGAGGTTCTCTCAGCGTTTCTTCCCAATACATTATTACCCTAATATTGTCCACCTTGGCTAACAGCGAAAGGTCTTTATGATCCCTTATCAGCAATAATTTCGGATAATTTTCAAACTTATAACCTTCAATCAAATGCACATCAGGTTGAAAATATTCCATGAGTCTAATTTGATCTTCTAGGCTGCTATCGATATTTTCTGCATGCAGAATCAGTCGTCCATCCCCCTCTACGACAGAGGCGGATGCTCCTGCTGAAAGATGTCTCGTTGAATCCTTTTGCTCTATTACTTCTGGTTTGCCGCCGTGACCGTGATGCTTGATTGTAACAGTTGTTAAGCCCAGGTCTCTTAACGCATGAATAAGCTTTATCATTACAGTTGTCTTGCCGCTATTTTGATAACCAACCACCTGAAAAACTACTGGCTTTACCAAGGCCACTCACTGCCGTTTTGGTCCTCAAGTAGTAGCACTGCTACCTCGCTGCCGGCAGTAAATCCCCTCGTACCTCCCGGGAGAATCGTCAAGGAATTAGCACCTGAAAGGCTCATAATGATATTTGATTTATCCAGTCCGCTTGGGGCAACTTTTAACCTGCCATCCTCGATAAATACAGAGCTGCGAACAAATCTCGTAAATGGATTTGCCTTAAGAAAGTCGACCTCAAGAACCGCTTTTTCTCTTCGTAAGTGCGGCTTTTCCGAAAATAACATCCTGCGAATAATCGGACGGGCAAATAATTCAAAACCGACATAGCATGCGGAAGGATTGCCTGAAAGTCCGAATAAGATTTTTCCATTATTATTAGCGACAGTTGTCACACTTCCGGGGCGCATCGCCACTTTATTAAAGAACACCTCTGCACCTAGTTTTTCGTAAATCGCAGGAAGGTAATCAAAGTCACCTACTGACACACCACCAGTGGTAATTAACACATCTACCTCATTTAAGGCGTTTTTGACTGCTTCAAAGCATGTATCGAATTCATCTGGCAGCTTACCGAAGTAATGAACGATACCCCCCGCCCTCTCGATTTGAGCAGCAATCATATGAGAATTACTGTTGCGGATTTTTCCCGGAACTAACTCTTCCTCCACTTCCAACAGCTCTGTACCGGTCGCAAACAATCCAACAAGCGGCTTTTTAGCTACAGGTACACGTTTATAGCCGAACGTAGCGAGCATTGCTTGAATGCCCGGATTGATCAAGGTTCCTTTTTTCACTAAGATTTCTCCTTGTTTGGCATCTTCACCAGTAAAGGAAACATTATCACCCTTTTTAAAGCTGCGCTTAATCGACATAAATGGCTTTCCATCTTTTTGATAGTCTTGAGCGACTTCAAACATGACAACTGCGTCTGTACCTTCAGGCATCATCGCACCGGTCATAATTCGCACTGTTTGATTTTGACCAACCACTTTAGTTGAAATTGCTCCCGCACCAATATGATCAACCACTTCAAATTCAACAGGATTGG
The DNA here is from genome assembly GCF_042885335.1 of Neobacillus sp. NPDC058068. Lineage (NCBI taxonomy): Bacteria > Bacillati > Bacillota > Bacilli > Caryophanales > Bacillaceae > Neobacillus > Neobacillus sp. NPDC058068. The sequence continues at coordinate 302,139 of NZ_JBHVSI010000002.1, forward strand.
ACTGAGAGGCTTCACTAGTGTCAACTGATCTAACCGCAAAACCATCATATGGTGCCCTGTCAAAGTGCGGTACATCGCTGGTTGCAATTAAATCTTCGGAAAGAAAACGGCCAAAGCTTTCATTTATCGAGACAAGTTCGGTTACACCAGGTAATTGGTGTTCCATAATCCTTTTGACTGCTTCCCCAATTTGTATCGGTTTTCTTCTTTCTAACAAACTAATCAGCTCCTGCCTAAAACGGGTAACTTCCCCATATATGTACTAAATTTAAATGACTAATCTTCATTATAAGCCTACATAAAACTTGCTGACATATCAAATGTCACAAAAATAAAACAATCTTTCCCAAAAAAATAAAAAATCATAGCAAATGTGTGATGTAGGTCACCTAATTAAGATTCATTTTCAATTATGCTTAAGTCAGAAATAAACTACCTTTTAAAAATTCAAGGAGGATTTAATCATGACTTTCCCTATTACTTCGAATTCATTAGTTAAAGATATTGTAAACGAATTACCTAAAACAAGTGACGTATTCAAAAAGAACCGCATCGACTTTTGCTGCGGCGGCAATATCCCATTATCAGAAGCGGTTGCTCAAAACGGCCTTAATATGGACACTTTGATTGCCGAATTAAATGTCGTTTTTGAAAAATACGACAACGCAGAGAAAGATGTAGATGTCTGGACTAATTCTGACTCCAATACGATTATCGATCATGTGATTACAAATTACCATCGGGTATCTGAAGAAGAATTAGCTGCGCTTAGCCCATACGTAACAAAAGTTTCACGGGTACATGGCAACAATCATCCAGAGCTAATTAAAGTATATGAACTCTTCTATGAATTCAAAAAGGAATTAATCGAGCATATGGCAAAAGAAGAAGCAATAGTCTTCCCATTAATTAGGCAGCTTGCAGACGGAACAGTTGAAAACCGTGCAGAAGCAATCGCGATGATTGTTGAACTTGAGAAAGAGCATGATCATGCTGGTGAAATTTTACGCCAAATCCTTGCCGTAACATCTGATTATGAACTTCCACTTGACGCTTGCGGAACCTATCGATTAGTCTATGCCCGTTTAGAAGCACTAGAAGGATTAACCTTCATGCATGTGCATCTTGAAAACAATATTTTATTCCCAAGATATCTTTCTTAATAATTAACAGCCCGCTAATATTTAAGCGGGCTGTTATTTTAGCCGATAGGAAAGTATAACTTTCCTATCAGGCATAAGTGCAACTACGCCTCTGTCTTCGCCCTACGGGCTCGACAGTCGGCGAGTTTTCTTTATCCACCAATATAGGACATTTCAATTTTCTTACGGTTTTTATTTGTCTCAGCTGTTCTTTCGTCGGAATATCGGTCATCACGGCCATTCCAAATGGCTGTAATGCGCGCAACGATTTCTTCGTCAGTGGCTCCATTTCTCATGAAATTACGAATATCGTGACCATTTCCATTAAATAAACAAGTAAAAATTTGTCCATTTGCGGAAAGCCGGGAACGGGTACAGCTTGTGCAGAACGATTCTGAGACGGAAGTAATAAACCCTACATTCACGTCCGCATCCTTATAGCGGTAAAGCTTTGCCACCTCGCCATAGTAAGCCGGATCAACTGGCTCCAGTTCAAATTGTTCTTTTAATAAATGATAAATCTGCTTTTTCGTAATCACATCATCCATTTTCCAGCCGTTTGTCGAGCCGACATCCATGAATTCAATATAACGAAGCTCGAGGCCATGATTTTTACAGTATTCTGCCATCGGAATAATTTCTGAATCATTTAGACCCTTTTTTACCACCATATTGATTTTGACCCCAAGGCCTGCCTGTTTCGCCGCATCAATACCCTCAAGTACGGGCCCAGTTCCAACACCGCGCCCGTTAATTTTCCCAAATAACTCATCATTTAAGGTATCGAGGCTTACATTTACCCTTTTTAGACCTGCCTCTTTTAAATCCTTTGCCAATTTGGGGAGCAGTACACCATTTGTTGTTAAGCCGATGTCACTTAAACCTTCAATGGCAGACAGCTTTTTAACAAGAATTGGCATATCTTTTCGTAAAAGAGGTTCGCCTCCGGTTAAGCGGATTTTTTCCACACCTATGCTGACAAAGATTTTGGCCAGCCGTTCAATTTCTTCATACGTCAGTAACGCGCTTCGCGGCAGGAATTCAAAATCCGGCCCAAATTGTTCAGCTGGCATACAGTACTGGCAGCGAAAATTACAGCGGTCAATCACTGAGATTCTTAAGTCACGTAATGGTCTATTTAATTTATCTTTAATAATGGTTTTTTCCATTTATATCAACTCCATTATTTTAAGAAGCTATTTTTTATTAGTGTACCAATGTATTAGAAAAATGGCAGTTACTTTATTCACTATCATAATACCTTTTAATCTTATGTTAATCTTAACAGATGTACACAAATGATTAAATGCTTGTTTGTGGATACATCTTTTTTTACCCTAATTTGATTCGACTTACACTCCAAATCATATAATCACAATTAAATTTAAAAAATCCGCATAAGTTTTCACTATATTGTCATTGTTTACTTCTTTTTAATGGCCAGTCTTGAGCTAAACTAATACTAAAGAATCTAATAAAAATTGATCAAAAAATAGATTGGCTTATAAATAGAATTTAGAGGTGATTCATATGACGATGACAATGAAACCAACCCATTCGATTGAAATAAAAGAATTGCTTAAATTTGCTGATCGGAAATTTAGAAGTGAACGAGGAAGCTTCCTATTTCAAGAGGGCATGCTGGCGGAAGAGCTTTACATTATCGTTTCCGGCAAAATTCAAATCAGCAAAATCACTTCAGACGGCCGTGAGCTTTCCTTAAGAATTTGCGGGGAAAACGATATTTGCGGCGAATTAACCCTTTTTACTGACAACCCAAGGTATTTATTAAGTGCCAAGGTTCTCGAAGAAGGAGAAATTGTCGCGATTAAAAAAGAAGTGATTGAAAGTGAAATATTTCAAAATAGTAAGCTAGCGTTTGAATTTATGAAATGGATGAGCGACCATTTCCGAAAAACACAGACGAAATTTCGCGATCTAGTCTTAAATGGAAAACGCGGTGCCCTATTCTCAACACTTATTCGGATGTCTAATAGTTATGGAATCCCAAAAAACAACGAAATTTTAATCGACTTACCGTTAACCAATCAAGAACTCGCAAACTTCTGCGGCACCTCTCGGGAAAGTACAAACCGCATTCTTAGTGATTTAAAGCGTGATAAAATTATTTCTGTAAAAAAAGGAAAAATATCGATATTAGATTTACAATACTTAAAGGACGAAATTGGCTGTGAAAATTGTTCAGCGGTTTACTGTAATATAGAATAAAATTAGTATTGTTTACGAGGCTGTCTCAATAATATTGAGGCAGCCTCCTGTTTTTATTGCGCTTGTTTCTCTCTTAATGATTTTGGAATATAGACACAGAATGGTTCGCTTTCAAGGTAGTCACCGGTCATCGCATATGCACGCGATCTTGAACCGCCGCATACATAGCGGAATTCACATACGCCGCATTTGCCTTTATAAAGATCTGGATTTCTTAACGATTGGAATATTGGTGACTCACGGTATATTTCAGCTAAAGGAGTTTCACGGACATTACCAGCCTTTACAGGTAATAACCCGCTTGGGTAGACATCCCCAATATGTGAAATAAATACAAAACCGTTTCCGTCATTAACGCCCTTCGGCGCTCGTCCAAGTCCGTCGATTGATCCTGTTAGCCCTTTTTCCGTAAAGGCACTTAAATAATCAATTTCATCTGCGGTTTCCTTCGCTTCGCGCATTTTTTGCTGAATTACAACACGGCGATAATGCATTGCTTCTGTTGTTTTAATATCAAAGGATACACGCTTGCTTAGATCATAAAGCCATCTGAAAACTTTTTCGTGTTCAACTGGAGAAATCATATCAGAGACCTGGCCTCTTCCTGTTGGAACTAGGAAAAAGACACTCCACAAGACACAGTTCAAATCTTCAACCATCTTTGCCATTTCTTCTAAATATTCAATATTGTATCTGGAAATAACCGTATTAATCTGAATCGGTAATCCCACTTCATGCAAATATTTAATTTTTTCCATGGTGAGATCGAATGAACCAGCCGTGCCGCGGAAATGGTCATGAACCTCTGCTGTTGGACCGTCAATACTAAATGCCCAACGGGAAAGCCCCACTTCCTTCGCCTTTTCAATTGCTTCTTTGGTAACATTCGGTGTCGCACTTGGTGTCATCGATACACGGACGCCTTTTTCAACTGCATATTTTGCAATTTCAAAAACATCTTCCCGCATAAGCGGATCTCCGCCCGTAAATACAAGGATTGGGTTGTTCATGTCATATATTTGATCAATTAAATGTTTACCTTCTTCAAACGACAACTCACGAGGATCCCTTTTATACTGGGCATCAGCTCGGCAATGCAAGCACTTTAACTGACATGCGCGTGTAAGCTCCCAAATTACGATAAAAGGATCTTTATTAAAATCTCGACTAAAAGCCATATGAAACGCCTCCCGAAAACAGCTATTTCAAACTCAAACAGCCTTAATACCTTGTATTATAAAGGTGTTTATAGTTGAAAAAAGTGAACTTTCTCACATCCTGCACGCTTTATATGTCCGTTTTGTGAATGCAAAAAAAAACAGCGGAGAATCTCTGCTGTTTTTAAGAAATGGTTAATACTTCATATTTAGCAGCAAGGTCAATAAAATCAGCCATTCCGCTGATTTTGCCAACTGTTAATTTTTCACTTACTCCATAATGGTCAGCGCATGTTTTACAGGCAAAAATTTCTGTGCCCCTGTCTTCTAATTCTTTCAAATGAACGGATACAAACGAATCCTCGGTCATCGTCAGCACGCCGCTGTTCATACAAAAAACTGCGGCAGGAAGCTCATCCTTTTGCTTCACAATCGTAAAAAATGTTTCAAGAATAGTTTCACCAAGTACTTGGTCTCCCCGTCCGAGCTGATTCGAGCTTACTAAAATGATTTTATTTTTCATATTGGTTCACTGCCCCTTAACGAATGCCTAAGGCAATTTTCGCATAACGTGACATCATCTCTTTGTTCCATGGCGGATTCCAAACAATATTTACTTCTGTGTCTTTAACCTCAGGGATATCTGCCAGAGCTCTCTTTACTTGATCGACAATCGTTCCCGCAAGCGGGCAGCCCATTGAGGTTAATGTCATCGAAACCGTTACTAGCCCTTCATCATCCATTTCAACATCATAGACTAAACCTAAATTAACAATATCTACGCCAAGCTCAGGGTCAATAACTAACTCCATTGCGCCCATAATATTTTCTTTTAATTCTTCATTCATTTCCATTCACTCCTATATATTGATATTATCTAGTATAAATAAAATTAGTATATCTGTTTTCTAAAGCTTTTGATGTGAATTTTTTTACAGGTTAGCTATAAAATTGTTAACATGGTAAGTATAGAGAAAATAATTCCCCATAATATTAGTGTATCATGGAGACAAACATTTTCCTAAAGCGACGCATTGATTGATAAAAATTGATAGTAAGAAGGGGACCCCATATGACAGAGAGACATTTAATCGCATTAGACCTTGACGGGACGTTATTAAAAGATGATAAAACAATTTCCGCCAAAACAAAGGAAATCATAAATAAAGCAAGAGAAGATGGACACATCGTTATGATTGCCACGGGAAGGCCTTATCGTTCCAGCGAAATGTATTATCGCGAGCTGGATTTGGACACGCCGATTGTCAATTTTAACGGGGCATTTATGCACCATCCGCGAAACCCTAATTGGGGCTATTTTCACGAGCCTCTTGATGTAAAGGTAGCAAAAGATATCGTTGAAGCCTGCAGAAGCTTTCAGTTTCATAATATTATTGCCGAAGTGATTGATGATGTCTATTTCCATTATCACGATGAAAAGCTTTTAGATATTTTTAGCTATGGCAACCCCAAAATTACTACAGGGGATTTGGCTAATTTTTTGCAGGATGCTCCAACAAGCATGCTGATCCATACCGAGGAAGATCAGTTAAAAACGATTCGTGACCATTTATCTGCGGTGCATGCCGAAGTAATTGACCATCGCAGCTGGGCAGCTCCATGGCATGTAATTGAAATCATTAAGGTCGGTTTAAACAAGGCAGTGGGTCTAAAAAAGGCTTCTGAATATTTTGGCATTCCAGCTGAAAGAATTGTCGCATTTGGTGATGAAGATAATGATCTGGAAATGCTTGAATATGCCGGTCGCGGGATTGCTATGGGAAATGCGATTGATCAGGTGAAAAGTATTGCCAATGAAGTCACGTTAACGAATGAAGAGGATGGCGTTGGACAATATTTGGCGGAATTGTTAAATATTAAATTATAAAGCGGAAGTGTACGTCTCTCTAAATGAATCCAGCCATTTTGGAGCATACTATTATGTGAGACAGCGCTGCTGTTTCAATACGAGCTTCTTAGCATATTGGAGGGATTCGAATGGGTAAATCAAACAAATCAAAACGCTTTGTCCAGCAAGGAAAGGATACCGTTACCAAGCATGCCGAACGTATTCCTTATCACATGACCTACGCTGAAGCAGAAGCTCAGAAAATGGCCAATGTGCATGAATCCTCGCTGGGAGGAATTTAACATGGGAAACCAATTGTTCCAGGAAGCACGGAGATTTGTTGAGATGGCGAAATCCGCTAACCCTGCTGACCTTGATTCTGCTGCCGCTAAGGCAAAGAATGCACTTCGTTCTGCCTATGCCAATTCGACCGTGGCAGAGCAAGCCCAGCTCCAACAAATGCAGCAAGAGCTTGAACAGATTCAATAGCAGGAAAAGCGGAAGCACCATAAACAAGGCGCTTCCGCTTTTCTGTTTTGTCTAGCTGCAGCGCCTAGCCCCTCGAGGTCATAAGCCAATCCGGCAAGAAGGTTAAAAAACAACCTTCTCACCGGCTCGTCTTATGCTTGTCGGGGCTGACCAAGGCGCTTCCGCTTTCTGTTATTCTCTTCGAAAAAAGCCATACACTGCGGCTGTTTGGACGATATTAGTAAATGCATGGGGGTCTACATCCTTAATGATTTTCTCCAAATCATATAGTTCATAGCGGGTAATGACAATCATCAACATATCTTTTGGTTCATTGGAGAACGCTCCTCTCGCAGGAAGCATTGTAATCCCTCTAACAAGTGATGCATGAATCGCCTGTTTTAGTTCCTCCGCATTTTTGGTAATAATCATCGCTGTTAGTTTTGCGTGCCTAGTATGGATGGCATCAATTACTCTTGTCGAGGCATATAAAACAACAAGTGTGTAAAGAGCTTTCTCCCATCCATATAGATACCCAGCAGTCATTACTATAATCGCGTTTAAGACAAACATATAAGGCCCTACCGGTTTATCCTTCATCCTTGATAAAACCATAGCGATGATATCGACACCGCCTGTGGATGCTCCCCATTTCAAGGTAATTCCAACCCCAATAGCTTGAATGACACCACCAAATACAGCATTAAGTAAAATATCTTGTGAAAATTTGTAGACTGGGATTATTGTGAGAAATAAAGATGAAAGCACAACACTTATAAAACTATAAAATGTAAAAGATTTACCTACCTTCTTCCAACCGAGAATGGCTACAGGTATATTTAGCACAAGTAATAAAAAGCCCATCGATACATGGATTGGTGAATAATCACTAAGCACCTTCGAAAGTAATTGAGCGATTCCTGTAAAACCGCTGGAATAGACATTCGCTGGGATAAGAAAAAAATTCATGGCTAGTGCATTTAATATTGCACCAAGAATTACAATAAATATTTTTTTCGTTTGAAGCCAAATCAAAGGTATGTCCCCCTTTTAAATCACAAAATAGGTAATTGTATTTTTAAGTCTAAACCGATAAACTGAAACTAACTATATAAGTTTTGAAAGCAGGTGAGCTTCATGCCGGTAAAAATACTCGCTGACAGCGCATGCGATTTACCAAAAAGTTTTTATGAAGAAAATAATGTTACTTTAATCCCGTTGAAGGTCCATATTAATGATGAAGAATTTGAAGATGTAAAAACGATTGACCCCAAAACCGTCTATAATGCAATCCGAAATGGAATTGTCCCGAAAACTTCTCAAGCTTCTCCACTTGCGTTTGAAGAAGTCTTTACCGAAATGGCGGAAAAAAATGAAGACGGTATATACATAGCATTCTCTTCAGAATTATCCGGCACTTATTCAACCGCTGTTATGATTCTTGACCAAGTGAAGGAAAAATATCCAAACTTTCATTTAACGATTGTTGATACAAAATGTGCATCACTTGGATTTGGTCTTGTAGTCATGGAAGCAGCAAGGCTCGCCGCAAAAAATGCAGCGAAAGAAGAAATATTAAAAGAAGTGCGATTTAGAAGCCAGCATATGGAGCATCTTTTTACGGTAGAGGATTTAGACTATTTGGCAAAGGGCGGCCGGGTCTCGAAAGCGTCAGCCTTTTTGGGCGGATTATTGAATATCAAGCCTATATTAAACGTGGAAGATGGCAAACTTGTTCCTATCGAAAAAATCCGCGGAAAGAAGAAGGTGTTTCGTCGGATTATTGAGCTTATGAACGAGCGCGGTAAAGATTTGAAGGAACAAATAATTGGCATTAGCCATGCCGATAATGAAGCAGGGGCCTTAGAAATGAAAGCGCTGATTGAAGAAGCATTTCATCCGAAAGAAGTCTATATTTCTTCGATTGGCTCCACGATAGGATCCCATACAGGCGCAGGAACAATCTCGATATTCTTTTTAAACCAATTGCCAAACCAATAATAAATGAGTGAGGTACATCGAGGGCACTAAAAATATTTGAATTTTTCAATAGTGCTGAAAAGCAGTAAAAAAAGACGACTCTAAAATTCCAAAAGTGAATTTTGAGGCGTCTTTTTGTTCATGAGGGTATCTATCTGATTAAAAGAACCCTGTTGATTGGAGCGGAAGGCGGCGAAGACTCCTGCGGGAGTACGGGGCAGGGGAGACCCCGCAGGCGCTTCAGCGCCGAGGAGGCTCCCCGGCACGCCCGCGGAAAGCGAAGCCGCCTGGAGCGGAAATCAACAGCCAGTTTAGACACACAACCCTAAATTAAAGGGACTCTCATTTTTTATTTATGGTCTGTCTGTTTTGAGTATTGATTTTTTCCTGCCTGACGATTTTTCTCGCGCATCATATTCTTTTCGTGCCTTAGGGCATTATTATCTTTTGCTTTTTTGTCATTATCGGAAGTATGCGGCATAACCTTACCCCTTTCAGATTGCTTACGCTTATTAGTGTAAGCAATCTAAAAAAGAGTATGTATTTAACTGCTTAATCTTTCTTAACATATGTCCAGCTGCCTTCTTGATACACCTTGCCATCTTTCATCAATTTCCCGAGGGCACGCTTAAATGCCCCCTTACTTAAGCCAAAACGTTCTTGAATTTCTTCTGGCATACTCTTATCGCTGAATGGCATGGCACCATCTCTACTCAGTAAATATTCGTAAATGCGTTCTGCATCTTGATCTTGGGATTCCTCTTTCCTGGCAAGCAAGGAAACGTTAATCGAGCCGTCTTCCTTTATATCGATAATCCGACCTTCGACCTTTTGTCCTAAGCGGGGCTCTTGCTGCCGCTGCGATTCATGGATGAACCCTTTAAATCCTTCTATCGTATAAATCCAACTTCCTACCTTTGCTGTTCGGTATATATGTCCCTGAACATTTTTGTTGAAATTTTCTCTTGTTGCTTGTACGGAAATGGATTCTATAATTGGGTCGCTAGCAAGCTTTGCATATAGCAGATAATTGCGGCTCAGCTTTAATGTGATATAGACTAAATCTCCCGCCTTGGGCCAGACTGATTTATGTGTTGGCAAATCGTCTATCCCTAACAAAATATCCTTTGGAAGCCCAATATTTAAGAAAACCCCAATTTTCGGATTTGAATCTGTTACCTTAACCCAGGCATAATGGCCAACAGCAATTTCCGGGATGGTAGTTGAAGCAGAAGTTCGTCCTTCCGAATCAACATAAAGAAAAACCTCTACTTCATCCCCTTCTTCCAATTCTTGATTGGCTTGATTTATATGCAGCAAAACATCTTCATTTCCGTCCGTTAAAAAATAGCCGAAAGCCGCTTTACGGGCAACCGTTAATGTTGTTGTTTGGCCAACAAGTTCATTTATAGACATTTTTTATTCCCCTTTCTTTTCATGGAGATTTCCCTGAATCTTGTTATAACCGCTATATTTTACTATAATGTAGCCATAAAGGGAAACTTTTGCAGAAGTTGAATCTTGCTTATAATTTTATAAATGGAGGTATTGCCATGTCTAAAGACAGCTCATTTGATATTGTATCCAAAGTGGACTTTTCTGAGGTCACAAATGCAATTACACAAACAATGAAAGAAATTGGCACGCGCTACGATTTTAAAGGCAGCAAAAGTGAAGTCTCACTGGATAAAGAAGAGCTTGTCCTCATTTCAGATGATGAATACAAAATGGACCAGCTGAAGGATGTATTATTTAGTAAAATGATTAAACGAGGTATCCCAGTTAGAAACCTAGATTACGGAAAAATCGAAAAAGCATCTGGCGGCACTGTCCGCCAAAGAGCCAAGCTTGTCCAAGGTATCGACAAAGAAAATGCCAAAAAGATTAATACGATTATCAAAAACAGTGGTGTAAAGGTGAAAAGTCAGGTACAGGACGATCAAGTACGGGTTAGCGGTAAAAACCGAGATGATTTGCAAAAAATAATTTCCTTGGTGCGTGAAGCCGACTTAACAGTTGATGTGCAGTTTATAAATTATCGTTAAACGACGGCGGAAGGAGTTTTCCTTCACGCCTTTTTTCATATTTTAGCTCATTTATCAAACACTAACAATTGAATAAACATGTGGAGGTTTTCGTAAATGAGCAATAATCAAAATAGACAAAAGCCGACCTTTCCACCCCAGCATCAGAACGGGCAGCCTGGGCTAGAAAGTGAAATGAATCCCCGGCCGACCTCTGTTGATGCCAATTATCAGGCTAGTGGAAAATTAGCGGGCAAAACAGCCATTATCACAGGCGCCGACAGTGGTATTGGAAAATCTGCAGCTATTTATTTTGCCAAAGAAGGCGCAGATATCGTGATAGTATACTTAGAAGAACATCAGGACGCGGAAGAGACAAAGCAACTTATTGAAGCGGAGGGGCGAAAATGTCTTCTCTATGCTGGTGATATTGGAAATGAGGAATTTTGTAAGGAGGTTGTTAATCATACAATTGCTGAATTTGGCAAGCTCGACGTTCTTGTAAACAATGCTGCTGAACAGCATCCACAGCCAAGCCTGCTGAATATTACATCTGCCCAGCTCGAAAAAACATTCAGGACAAATATTTTTTCCTATTTTTATATGACAAAAATGGCCCTTCCTTTTTTAAAGGCAGGTGCATCGATTATAAACACCGCCTCAATCACAGCGTACGAAGGAAATGAACAATTATTGGATTACTCTGCATCAAAAGGAGCGATTGTCTCCTTTACCCGCTCGCTTTCAAAATCATTGGCACCACAAGGAATCCGAGTCAATGGTGTTGCTCCCGGACCGATATGGACGCCGCTGATCCCATCGACATTTACTGCTGACAAAGTAGCGACATTTGGTTCAACTACTCCGATGGGAAGAGCCGGACAACCATACGAGCTCGCACCAATCTATGTTTTCCTGGCATCAGATGACTCCTCCTATGTCAGCGGCCAAATGATTCACGTCAACGGCGGGAAAATTGTTAATGGATAAGAAAAACGCAACGGCGGGAATCATCCCGCCGTTGCGTTTTATTCTATTATTTTATTTTTTCTTCTTTTGATGATAAAGAATAAGAAGATAAAGACAAGTATATAAACAAGAATTAACGATGCAATGTGTGTGATATTAATTCCACTTTTTTCTGTTTGGACATATATTTCAGAATTGTCACGATCGATTATGAAAATATATTGATTATCATGGCTGCGGACAATGTCCCCGGCAAGTAAGCCGCGGAGCTCTTTGCCGCCCGCTAGCTGCTCAGCTGTTAAGATTACCTTCTGCGATTTGCTCGTATTATTTATTGCAATAACCGATGTTTCACCTTGATAAACACGTTTATAAACAACCATGCCTTGCTTGTCATAAAGGATTTCCATCGTCCCTCTTGTCAAGGATGGAAGCTGATTTCTTAACTCGCCAATCTTGGTTATATAATCAATCAGTTCTTTCTCCGTCCTGAAATTCATTTGCTGGCGATTATCGGGAATTTCTCCCCCGCTTAGGGCAATATCAGTCCCGTAATAAACCATCGGAATTCCTGGGGTGGTATAAAGATAAGTCAACGCTGTTTTCCAGCGTGAGCCTGGGAATTGCCTCTTTTCCACAATATCATTAGTAAATCTTACAGAATATTCATCATCCATAAAATTCGGCCGTAAAAAGGATGGCTGACTGTCAACAGCATTTGGATAAAGGTTACTGAAGGATTGATCTGTTGTTTCCAGCGTTTTTCTTAATTCGGCATTATATGAGTAATCAAACAGGCTGTCTATTCCTGCTGTTTCGTATTTCTTCAAGCCAGAGGAAGTATTTTTTGACATTACACCCAGCAGGAAAAAGTCTTTCTTCTCTTTCTTCACTTCCTTTGAAAAATCATCCCAAAAGCTAAGCGGTACATTGTTTACCTCTGGCAGACTATACCCATCGACATCCGTTTTCTTAATCCACCATTTCGCTGCATCAATTAAGTATTTCTTAACCTCGGGGTTGTCCTGATTAAGGTCCGGCAAACCATCGACCCAGCCATTTTCCAGCTCCTGTTGATTATTCCAATCGCCAATCTCCCGTTTTTCATGAAACCAGTCCTGCTTGCCGGCATCACTTACCCATGGATGACTGACTGCTACGTTATTGGTGACAAAATCGATAATTACCTTCATCTTTCGTTTATGCGCTTCTTTTACAAGCTCTTGGAAAGTCTTAATAGTACCAAAATGCTCGTCCGTCTTGTAAAAATCCTCTACCCAATAACCATGGTAGCCATTCTTGGCATTGGCAAAGATAGGAGTCAAACGAATCGCTGTAAATCCCATATCATGTATGTAATCTAATCTTTCAATAATTCCTTGAAAGTCACCGCCGTTAAAGCTAAGCGGATCTTTTGCATTAACATCCAGATCATTTTTTATATCCCCATTGTTGAAACGGTCTATCATGATTGAATAAACCGATTCATCCTGCCACAGCCTGCCTTCTTTTTTTACAGCAGCATCTGCAGGAGTTGATGAGAGTAGTAATAACGCCGCCAAAAAGAGTGTCAACTTTTTCATATCTTTTCCTCCTCATAAAAAGGGAAGAGGATTACCCCTTCCCTACAACTATTTTAATTGAATCAGGTTTTTATTCCAAATTAATTTACCTTGAAACGGCAATATATCCGCAATTTTTTAAAATTATTTCCTTCTTAAGGAATTCTCACATTTTTATGCCCATTCTTTATAGGCTAACAGGACTTCTGTATCAGAATGACCTTTACAGGAATATCCTTTAGTAAGGGGAATTTTGCGGACATTTTCTGTTTGTTTTTATCATTCCCCATTGCCGGAAATCAAAAAATGATAACCAGCTTTTTCTTACTTTTATTACATGCTCTAGTGTATTCAGCCCATTATTTTTGGTTAATTGTCCATAAATTGAAAATTCGTAATCAATTTGGGTAAGTGTTATCAAGATTAGGGAGTTTTATCCTTATTCTTTTAAAATAATCAGGTTATAAAATTTCAGGAAGATGTCTAAAAAGGATATGTAAGCATCTGGCACGGAGGTTAACAATGAATCGACAACAACGAATATATCTACTCGAAATTCAAAAGCGAGCCTATACCGAAGGAACTGTTGAACAAATAAACGATCAATGGATATTTTTTGATGAGGAGTCCGAAGAGGCTGCCATGCTAGAAGATTGTCTGCAGCAGGAGATTGAAATCTTTCGGATGAATCGCTGGAAAAAGGGAATATTGTTTGAATCAGGAAAAATCCGTATTGGGAATGAGGCAATCATGCTCCGCGACCATGATTTAGTGCGGATTAGGAAACATTTAATCTATTCACTCGAAAGATTGTTAGAAGGGATACATGATGATGCCTTTTTCCAGTTCATCACCACTTTAAACTCATTAAACATCTCCATTTTCGATTGCATCTATTGTTATAACCATTTATCGTTTTTATCAGATGAACAGCGAAAAGATGGTGTGAACTTTATGGTGTTTGATAACCAGGAGCAAATTTGTAACGTTCAGCATCATTTTTGCTACTTTGAAAAGATTAATGACCGGTTTGAATTCACGCTAAATACCGGAAAGCGATTAATAATTGAAAAAATGATTTCATAAGGAAGAGGCATGGAAAAAATCCATGCCCTTCTTTTTTTAGCGGCATAAGGTTAGTTCCCTATATATTTTGCATAGAGCATTTTTGCTTTAACGATATCATTTGTTCCATGAATGAGGACGCGGGCATCCTTAAATACGACAATTGAAATATCTGCTTCAGGATAAAAACGCAATAAAAATTCATTTCCCGCCACTTTTCCGCTAACCTTCAGATACTCTGCCAATTTTTTTAAATCGAGCTCGCCTCTATTCCTTGGATTGATTTGAACTGTATTACGGCCGCATAGGGTCGTAAATGCCACCTGATGCTCAGAAGACCTGTCTAGAAAATCAAATTGTCCTTGGACACATGCAGGACAATTTGGATTCCTCCCGTTAGAAATATCCATTTGCATCGCAGTAACATCCCAGATGTCGATTTGTTCCAGGTTAGGAGTGGTATCCGCCTCGACCAATAATTTAATTGTTTCCATTGCTTGATAGGAGCCGATAATATCTGTTAACGGCGATAGGACGCCGACCGTATCACATGTTTCACCCGTTCCGGCCGGCACATGTGGAAACAGACAGCGATAGCATGGAGTAATCCCTGGTTTTATCACTGCAAACATTCCTCTAGAACTTACCGCAGCACCATGTACCCACGGGGTTCCGGATTTAACAGCGACATCATTAATTAAGAACCGGGTCAAAAAATTATCCGTGCCATCGACAATGACTTCAAATCCGCTTAATAATTCTTCTGCATTATCGAGGTTTAAGTCAGCAATCACTGCCTCAACAGTTATCGAAGAATTAATTTTATTTAATCTTTTTTGGGCAGCAATAGCCTTAGGCAGATTTAATCTGGCATCTTCCTCATCAAAAAGCGTTTGCCGCTGCAGATTGGATAATTCCACCAAATCACGATCAATCAACCTAAGTTGGCCAACACCGGAGCGGACAAGATGGTTTGCAATCACAGTGCCAAGTGCTCCTGCTCCAACAATAGCTACTCTGCTTGTCAGCAATTTTCGCTGTCCCTCTTCCCCGATCGCCCGAAAAAGAATTTGTCTTGAATAACGCTCTAAATCATCCATCGATTATTCCTCTTTTCAAAATCTTTGTTTACTCCCGATATCAAAAACAGCAATATACTATTATCTTATCAAATTATCATTCTTTACATATATTTAAATTTTAATAATATTCTAAAAAGTGTATAATAAATATTGGGTTTATAGATAATTTTTGGCGCAATTTCTTAGCTAGTTGATAAGAGATTAATTTAATTGAAAGCGAGGGAAAAACATTGAATCTAGGAGGGTTTAAAAACAAAGAAGTGTTAGTTGATTTAACGGAAGGGACTATTTTCTACAGGTCCATCAACGAAGAGGATGCCAAAAAGTATATTGGCGGCCGGGGACTTGGGGTCAAATATGTATTAGATAACGGTCCTGAAGTCGAACCGTTATCGGCAGAAAACGCTCTATGCATCATGACAGGTCCTGTCACCGGTTCACGTTCGTCTATGAGCGGACGCCTTTGTGTGGTAACAAAATCTCCGCTAACCGGTACTGTTACCGATTCCCATATCGGCGGCTGGACAGCTGCACGTCTGAAATGGGCCGGCGTCGATAATATTATTTTTACTGGAAAAAGCGATAAGCCTGTTTACCTTTATATTGAAGATGGTAAAGCAGAAATCCGTGATGCTTCTGACTATTGGGGAACTAGTACAAGAGCATTTATCAAGGCAATGAAAGACCAATACGGTGAGTCTGACCTAAGTGTGATGACTATTGGTCAAGCTGGTGAAAATGCCGTTCGTTTCGCCTCCTTTATTAATGAACATGACCGTGCAGCAGGCCGCGGCGGTACAGCTGCTGTTGCCGGCTATAAAAAATTGAAGGCAATTGTGATCAAGGCTGCGCAAAAAGGCAATATGCCAGTGCCAAAATTGGATGGTGAATATAAGGAAGCCAACAAAAAGGCGGTTAAAGCGATTCTTGACGGCGGCTTAACCGCACCAAATAAAGGCGGATTATCCGTTTATGGTACAAACGTGTTAACAAACTTAATTAATGAAGTCGGGGCTCTGCCAACAAAAAACTCACAGCTTACTCACTGGGATGAGGCAGAAAAGCACAGCGGTGAATATGTTAACACCCATT
Organism: Neobacillus sp. NPDC058068; assembly: GCF_042885335.1. NCBI lineage: Bacteria > Bacillati > Bacillota > Bacilli > Caryophanales > Bacillaceae > Neobacillus > Neobacillus sp. NPDC058068. Next base: position 318,758 of record NZ_JBHVSI010000002.1, read on the forward strand.
TACGGGTGGCCAACAACACATGCCATGCCTGCCCGGTTGGCTGCAAGATTGAAGTTGAAGTAAAAGATGGTAAATATAAGACACGCGTCGAAAGTATTGAGTTTGAGTCTGCCTGGTCGCTTGGTTCCAACTGTTTGTTAAGCGATGCGGAAGCGATTTCTTATATGATTGACCGCTGTAATGAATATGGTCTTGATACGATTGAGCTAGGGCACGCCTTCTCTGTAACGATGGAGGCCTATGAAAAAGGGATCATTTCCGAAGAGCTAGTCTGGGGTGACGCCGACTCCATGATTGAATTAACAAGAAAAATTGCTTTCCGCGAAGGCTTTGGCGGCGTTCTTGCTGAAGGTCCAGCACGTGCCACAGCACTTTGGGGTGCTCCTGAATTATCCATGTCCGTTAAGGGTCAATCTATTCCAGCTTACGATCCTCGCGGAATCCAAGGTATTGGCCTTGGTTATGCAACAAGTAACCGCGGTGCCTGCCACCTGCGCGGTTATACCGTAGCCAGTGAAATTGCCGGAATACCTGAACCAACTGACCGCCTGCAGCCAGAAGGGAAAGGGGAATTATTAAAAGTATTTCAAGATATGCTTGCCTTCTCTGATTCTATGAATATTTGTAAGTTCTCCTCCTTCTCTGAAAACGCTGAGCATTATGCCGAGCAATATAGTTCAATGACAGGAGTCCAATTGACGGCAGATGACGTGATGAATGCCGGAGAAAGAATTTATAATCTTGAGCGTTATTATAATAATCTTGCCGGCTTTAATAAGCGTGACGATGACTTCCTGCCAAAACGTTTCACTGAAGAACCTGCTTCTGGAAACAGTGCAGGGTCTGTCAGCCGAATGGATATCATGCTTGAAGAATACTATCAAGTCCGCGGCTGGAAAGACGGACTGGTACCGGATGAAAAGCTTCGTGAGTTAGGAATTATCGATCCCGAGAATCAACTGGCATAAAAGCTGAAAAGGCTCCTGCGAAAGTAAAATGTGCAGGAGCCTTTTTTAACCGCCTATCCTAGTCGTTTTGTAACGAAAATGTTTAATGAGTTCTGCAAGAGCCGCCTCATTCTCTGCTTCAAAACGAATTTGAACGGCATTTATTTTAAAGCTTGGTGTAAAGATAATTTCTTCTTCAGATAAGATTTGCGCACTCCAGCCTTTTGCAGCAAAGACGTAAGGGAAGGTATCAGTAACCTGTACTGCTCCGAGTTCTTCAAAATACATCCCGAGGTGCTCCCGGTTTATTCCACGAAACTCTAAATCTCTTATTATCATATCAGCCGCCTGCAACTGGAGGGAAAAGTGCAAACTGGTCCTTTTCTATAACTCTAGTTTGGAGATTGTCAAGATGGATGATATTCCTTCCATTAACGTACACATGAACAAATGGAAGCAGCTCTTTTTCTGCTGTAAAAATTTCATCTTTTAAAGCAGGGAACATAACTACCATTTTATTAAGCACATCGATAACCCGGTCCCCATCAGGCTGCACCTCTACCGTTACCCCGCCGCAAATTTGCCGGAGATTAGCAAACACCTTTACGAGCATCTAGATCCTCTCCTCTCTTCTAATACTAATATTAAGGCTGTGTTAAAGCACATTGTTGATTTAGAGCACAATGTTGATTGGAGTGGAAGGCGCAAGACTCCTGCGGGAGCAGCGGGACAGGTGAGACCCCGCAGGCGCTTTAGCGCCGAGGAGGCTCACCGCCCGCCCCGCGAACCGCTTGCGCCTGGAACGGAAATCAACATTCACTTTTAACACAGCCATTATTAAAACCAAAGGCGAAAGTTGTCACCTTGTTTATCGTCTATTGCTAAATAAAAAGGCTGACGAGATTTAATTCCCAGCAGCCTTAGTTTTTTCTCATTAAATATCATAAATATGTAAAACATGAAAACCTAAATAAAGAACAAGCACCCATGCAACAACAAACTGGATCCAAAAAGCAGACGTCCTTCTGTTTTTTGCGACACGACCAAGAATCATTTCAAATAAACAGACTACCCACAGTCCTGCAGCTGCTTTTAATATATGTTCAGTGTCCAAACCGGTCTTAACAAGCATCCCAATCCCAGTTCCAATAATTAGTAGATATAGTACTCTTAAAATCATTTGGACAATTTTAAATCCTTTTGCCTTTCCGCCTTTATGCAAGAAAAGCGCTACAAAAAATAATATTAGAGCTAAAGCCCAAGCTGTTACATGACCGTGAATCATTTAATTGCCTCCTTATGTATACTTTTTCGACTTTATCATACCATAGGCAATTTTAAAATACGAAGAAATGAACCCAGATATGTGATAAACGTAGGATGTTTTTTTATAATTCGCAGGCTTCGTTATCTCCAACCTTGTTTATTAAAGTACCGATTCCTTCAATTGAAATTTCTATCTGATCATCAGACTGTAAAAATTTAGGTGGGGTGAATCCTTTTCCGACACCAGCAGGAGTGCCCGTTGCTATAATATCACCCGGTTCAAGCGTCATACCTGCTGATAATACGGATATGACCTCCTCGACAGGAAAAATAAAATTCTTAGTATTAGAGTTTTGCCTTACCTCTCCGTTCACTTTTGTTTGAATATCCAAATGATTGGGATTGTCTATCATGCTTTTATGGACAATCCACGGTCCCATTGGGCATGTCGTATCCAAGCTTTTTCCGATGAAAAATTGCTTGTGCCTTGATTGTAAATCACGCGCTGTTACATCATTAATAATGGTATACCCGAAAACATAATCAAGTGCCTCTTCTTTCTTTATCGCCCGGCCCTGTTTTCCAATGATAACTGCTAGTTCTCCTTCATAATCCAGCTGGCTCGTTACATTATGATGTGAAAGGATCGTTCCATTAGGAGCAATAACTGTGGTAGGGGCTTTGGTAAACACCATAACATCCTTAGGGATATCTTCGGCGCTCCCCATTTCAATCGCATGCTCCGCATAATTTTTCCCCACACAAAAGATATTCTTTTCCGGTCTTGGGATTGGCGCAAGGATGGTAAGGTCCTCAATCGGTATGTAAAATGAATCAACATTTATTTGATGTTGCACCCAATCGAGCAATTGATCTACTTTATTGATAAAATTCTCTCCGGAAGCAATACACTTAATCATCGATGAAGGAAAGCTTTTTTCCCCTGATCTTACCTCTTCTACTTGATTTAATGGTAGAACTCTTCCTTTTTCATCATCTACGAATCCAACAAAAGTTACTCCGTCTTTTTTAGCCGTTACAAATTTCATAATCATCATCCCTTTTTTTAACTATAATAAAAGAATAAATGATAGTGATTTATCTAACAACAAGTTTTTATAAAATTCAAAAAATCCCCTTACGCTTACGTAAAGGGATTTGATTTTCATCCATTTTTAAAGGTATCAATAAACTGAATGACTGCCGGTCCCAGCAATACAATAAATAAACTTGGAAAAATGAACAAAACTAACGGGAACAGCATTTTGATTGGTGCTTTCATTGCCTCTTCTTCTGCCCGCTGCTTTCTCTGTTCTCTAACTTCATTTGATTGGACTCTCAACACCCGCACCATGCCAATTCCCAGTTTTTCTGCCTGGAGGACACTACTGATGAAGGATTTGACCATATCGACATCCACCCTGTCCCGAATGCCGGATAATGCCTCTCTTCTCGTTTTACCAAGGCGGATTTCCTCCATACAACGTTGAAATTCAGCTACTAGAACACCTTCTTTTTTGGAAACTACCTTTGACACCGCCGCATCAAAGCCAAGCCCCGCTTCAAGACTAACAGTTAACAAATCTAAAACATCAGGAAATTCCCTTAAGGCAATGCGGCATCTAGCCTTTGTTTTCTGTTTTAAATAGAGATGGGGCGCAAAAAACCCGACAAGAACTCCTATCATTACAAAGATGATGATGACTCCATTACCGGCATGCAGGATTGCACCATAACCGGCGAAGATTATCGGAATGAGGCAAATGGAAACAGCTTGGACTAACCGAAAATCAACTGGTGTCATCCCAAATGGATTTCCCGCCTTCTGTAGCTTTAAGTCAATTATTACTTCCTTCTCCCCCGGGATCCTCTTCCTAAAGCTCTTTTTAAAATCTAGTAAAACCGGAGTAATCATTCTTTTGAAAAATGATTCCTGTTTCTCTTCAACAATTTCTTCCTTGCCCGCTTGTGTATCCAATAAAAAGAAGTCTACGCGCTCTTTCATACGATCATTTTTTGTGGGTTTAATTAATAGAATCCCATATACTCCAAGTGTGACGGTTATAAATAAACATAGATACACCACCCGCTACACCTCGATTGCAGTAATTTTTTTGATCAAAATAAACCCGATAATTCCTGAAATGAGACCTGCAGCCACCATTGCAAGGCCAATTGGATGTTGAAATAGCGTTCCAATATATTCCGGCTGAATCATGTAAAGGACTAAACCAAGGATGACCGGAAGCAAGGCAATGACATATCCAGATAACCGCCCCTGCGCAGTTAAGGTCGTAATTTGCCTCTGTATTTTGGTCCGGTCGCGGATGGTTTCCACAATCTTATCAAGAACAGTCGCAAGATTACCGCCCACTTGACGTTGAATTAAGATTGCTTGGATCATTAAATCCAAATCTTCACTTGGCATACGCTCCTTTAAATCGTTCAACGCATCTTCAATACTTTTTCCATACTGCATTTCTTTCAATACGAACTCCATTTCCTCCTTAATCGGTGAAGCCGCTTCCTCAGTGACCGATTTTAACGCCTGTGGAAAACTGAAGCCGGCTCTAAGTGAGCCAACAATGGTGGTTATCATATCAGCAAGGCCTTCATTAAACCTTGCTACCCGATTGCGCTGTTTTTTTCGCAAATACCATTTTGGGAAGAAGAACCCTAGTGTCCCGCCAATTAAGATGAACAACCAATTTTCCGTGACTAAATAGAATAAACCACCCGCAAATGCCGTTAAAATCCATTGAAAGAGGATGAATTCTTCCGGCTTTAGCGGGAGGCCCGCACGAGCTATTTTCGTTTCAAGTTTCGTGTTTTTTTCCTTTGTTAACACCTGTTTCTGGATTCTTTGTTTTAATATTTTTATGAAAGTTTTGCGTTTGTCTCTAACTTCATCTTGAGTTTCTTTTTTAACCTCGATTGCTAAATAATGCTGGACTCGATTTTCAAAATTTTTTTTCGCAGGAAATATTTTTCCTAAAATCGAATAGCATAAAAATGAGACAAATAATAAAAAAGAGAACAAGAGTGCAAACATCATCGTACCCACTCCTCTTTTTCAAAAAATACTGATGGCGGTATATGAATACCCGAAGACTCAAGCCGCTCATAAAATTTCGGACGGACACCAGTTGGGACAAGCCTGCCAATGATTTTCCCTTCCACAAGCCCATCTTGTTTAAAGGTAAAAATATCTTGCAGGACGATAATATCACCTTCCATCCCTTGCACTTCAGTAATATTGATAATTTTCCTTGACCCGTCTTTCAGACGGGATTGTTGAATAATGATATCAATCGCACCAGAAATTTGTTCACGAATTGCTTTAATAGGCAAATCTACTCCAGCTAACAATACCATTGTTTCCAGGCGGGAAATCATATCCCTTGGACTGTTGGCATGACCTGTCGCAAGCGATCCATCATGCCCTGTATTCATCGCTTGGAGCATATCAAGTGCTTCCCCGCCGCGCACCTCTCCAATAACAATCCGATCCGGTCTCATCCTTAAGGAATTCCTGACTAGATCACGAATCGAGATGGCTCCTTTACCTTCAATATTGGGTGGTCTCGACTCTAAGGTAACAACATGGTCCTGTCCAAGCTGAATTTCCGCAGCATCCTCTATCGTAACAATCCTTTCATCATCCGGAATAAAATTAGATAAAACATTCAGTGTAGTTGTTTTACCAGAGCCCGTTCCGCCGCTTACAAACATATTTAAGCGTGCTTTCACGCAGGCGTCTAGAAATATTGCCATTTCTTCCGTCACCGTTCCGAAGTTAATTAAGTCTTCAATTTGGTAGGGATCCTTGGAAAATTTTCGAATAGTGATTGTTGGTCCGTTTAATGCGAGCGGAGGAATAATGGCATTGACCCTTGACCCATCTGGCAGCCTGGCATCAACCATTGGCGAGCTTTCGTCAATTCGCCTTCCGAGCGGTGCAACAATTTTTTCAATTACATTCATGACATGCTCGTTGTCACGGAATGAAACTTCTGATAGCACTAATTTTCCTTTCCGTTCACAATAAACTTGGTTCGGTCCGTTTACCATCACTTCGGAAACTTCTTCATCTAATAGGAGCGGATTTATTGGACCAAAGCCTGTTAAATCATTGATCAATTCATCGACTACTTTTTTTCTGTCGATTTGCCCGCGAAATTCCTCATCTTCTTTTATGATTTCTATCGCCATTCCATCAAGCTTGCCGACGATTTGCTCAATCTCTTGCTCTTTTAGCTCCTGAATAATTTTTTTTTGCATAACATTTTTTAATTCCTGATGTTTATCTGCCTTATCAGTCTTTAGTGTTTCCTTCTTTTTTTCTTGTGCAGTCTGTTCACGAAATACTTTGCGAATGTCGGGTGTAGGCGGGGATGCCAGATATTCATCATAAGAAGCTTCTTTTTGGGACTCCCCGCCCGAAAGTATCTTTTTTTCTTGAAGTCTATTTAAGAGACTCATTCATCCAACCCACCTTTATGAACGTTTCTTGGAAAAAAGCTTTGATAATGGTGAATGACCTTTTTTCGCTTTCTTGGAACTCGGACTATTACCGCCGGAAATTATTTCGGCCATTTTAAAGACACCCTTGGCCACCTCTGATTTTGCATGCTTCATTACAAATGGAACACCTAAATTAATCGACTGCGAACAAATTTGAAAATCATTTGGGATATAAATAGGATTGGGTTCTGCTAATATTTTTGCTGCATCCATGGCCTTAATCACACTGTCCATATTTGCTCGATTAACTATAACCTTAACCCTTGACCTTAGCCCTAGCAGGTCGAGAGTTTCAAGGTAGAGCTTCGTATTTTTTAAGGCAGCCATCTCCAAATTCGTTACTACAAGGACTTGGTCGGCTCTTTCAAGAATTCTTAGTGATTGCTCATGTAAACCAACAGGCGTGTCAACAACCACGTAATCATGTTGGGAGATCATTACATCTAAAATTTTATTAACTGCTTCATTCGTAATTAAGTCGGCAAATTCCGGGCGTTCAGGTGCTGAAAGGACTCTTACGCCGCTTTCATGTACAGCTAAATAATTATTGAGACTAGGGCCATCGAGTGACTTTAGAACTTCCAACACTTCTTTAATAGTTAAGGAGAATTTCAAATCCATGGCAAGGTTAACGTCACCGAATTGAAAATCACCATCCAAAACACTAACAGTAAAGTTTTTTTTCATTAACGCTACTGCTAAATTAACGGTTAAGGTAGTACGACCAATCCCGCCTTTTGGGCTGCAAACAGCTATTATTTTTCCACCGCGGGGGTTACTATTCATTTGTTCGGTTTGCATTTCAACTGGGCTTGTCATGAATCGTCACCTTCCAAAAACTTTACTGTTTTTTGAGCTTTTTATTCTCTTATTAATGGCCGTTTATTCAGAATAAAATGAATTTTCCCCTCTTCTTTTGCATTAACAAGCTTCATGGCATCTTCCGGCTTTAATTCTAATGTTATCGAACTGTATTCTGTATATGGCTCTTTTGTATCTTCAGGCGTCAGCATTTTTCTGCCTACCGCTAGGACCCGTGCCTGCTTCAGCAAAATTGTCGATTGGGATACAGGATTATTCGCTGGATCCATCGTTATTTTCGAAAAAATAACATCTACTTCGTCTTCTGGTTCAATCAGGTTTGTAACCGATTGATTAATATCAACTCCGATTGAAATTGCCCGGTAGCCTTCCTTTACCTTTCTGGAAACATAGACTCCTTCTTCCTTCTCAGTGCCAAGCCGATGCGAAAGCACCGGCTCGCCTTTTTCAATCATCGAGTTGGCAAGCTTTCCTTCTGCTTCCGGAATTGTTTTGACTCCTTCCGGCAGGACACTATTTTCTGGCATTTGCACAATTTCAAGCTTAGATGATGAAATCTTTTCATTCTTTTCGATTCTTTCTTTCGCTATTACTACACCTACCGTTTGAATAGCAGCTGTCTTTTCTGTCTTCATTTGCTTTGTATATTGGAAAAACAAAAAGGTTGTAATGATCCCCATAATAAGTGATAGCATTAAGACCATTTTTGATTTCATATTGCCTCACCTACTCCGTTAGTCGTATGCTGTATGCTCCCTTGTCCTTTGCCCCCTCAACAAATGAGCCTTCCCCTGCTCTTTTGATAAAGACTCCCGTAATAGAGGTATCATTTGTACTCATGGGCGTTGTGATATAAAAATAGGCAAAACCTGTGACCTGTATTTGTTTCATTTGACCACCGGTATAGTTATAAGGTTTATAAACAAGAATAAGAATAATCCTCGAGCAATTGCGGAGACTATAATCACCCGGAGGCTGGGAGCAGCCATTGACCCGCTGATTAATCACATCTCTCGTTTTTCCGGCGATATTACCTGTTTCTGTATTTATTATAGAATTGATGCTAATTTCAGATTGATAGCCATCACGTAAGTTTTGTTCATATGTCTTTGCCCCTGGGCCGCCAAGTGCTAAGATTCCAAAATTCCCTGACTGCGAATCTGATGAGTCAACCTTTAATTTATATTCTTTATAGTATTCTAGTGGAATACTTTCATCAATTCCTAACGGCGCCGCCCCGATTGACTTCCCAATCGCATTCAATCCGGCAGCAGCACGAGCCTTTACACTCACTTTTTCTATGCCGAACAGGCGGGCAAATGTAAGATTCACTGGTTTCGTTAACGTTAGCGCCAGTTTTTCTCCCATCTTAATATCTAGCTTCGACAAAGCGGTTGTGTCCTTATGGGCATTTAAGATTGTTTGAACCGTACCGGTCACCTTTTGCTCAGTGGATGTAAGTTCCTGCGCTCCTGAAAGAACGGCAGCATTGGCTTCTTTTTGCAATTGGCTTTTTTTCATGTAGAGTAAACTGCCATCTAAGGCTAAGCCCGCTATGAACAAGATAACCATTAAGGAGATTGCACCAAAGAAAAGGGTATTTCCTTGCTCTTCCTTTCCGATTTTTTTTATTACCTGAAGCACTATATTCACCCCTTATTCAACGCGAATCGTTGAATCCGTTTCAATCAAAAATTTTGAAGGGAAAAGCTTTGAAACAAACGGTGTATAAAATTGAAAAGGATAGCGCAGCGTTACTTTGACATAATCCCCCGATTTCCTGATTGTATCTTTTGGCGCTATATCCACCTGCAATTTGGTCGTGTCGCCTAAATGAACATAGTTATGGGCGAAGGAAGAGATGGCTGTGTCCTTTTTACCTAAACCGCCAAGGCGAACGGTTTCCTGCGCAGCCATATGCAAATGGGCATAGGAGTACGTTAATCTGCCAAAATCTAGAATTCCAACTAAAATTAATAAAAATATCGGAAGTAATAGCGCTGTTTCAACGAGCGACTGACCCCGTTCATCCCTTTTCATAATGGGAGGACCCCAGGAAATAGAAATTGAAAAAACGCACCTGCTGCGATTGCCACACCGTAGGGAAATGTTGTTTTATCTTCAAAAAGGGAAAGCCGCATTCCATGTCTGAGACCTTGAAAAAAGTACAGGATTCGTGTAATGAAGCCTTTTCGAAATAGGAGGACAAAAATAGCGATAATCCCGCCTGCTAGTGCCATATAAATGGAGGCCATTAACACAAATCCAATCCCTTTTATACCGCCAATAACCGCAAGAAGCTTTACATCACCTGCCCCCATGCCGCCAAGAAGATAGGGGATTAATAAAATCCCTAAACCAACCGCTGTTCCTAGCAATGCCCCTGATAGCCCATGTAATCCTCCTGTTACAACGTGGAGAATGATGGCCGCAAATAAAAACGGAAATAATACAGCATTGTAGATTTTTCGTTCCCTAAGATCGGTAATGACACATACGATTAACAGAACGATTAATAAACTAGAACTCCACAAAATGCCCTCTCCTTTCAAGAAAAGAGCCTCACGTTTGGTTTGAACGCAAGGCTGTATAATACTTTATTTCCAACTTATTTCTATATGGATCAGCTGCCAGCTTCAGTGCCAGCTCCTGAAATAGCAGTGACTGCTCTATTAAACAAAGCTGTGATTTCTGTGCGCATTGTTATAAGGACCGCTACAACCCCAACTGCAATTAGTCCTAACACTAACCCATACTCAGTCATCCCTTGTCCTTGTTCTTCAGTTAATAAAGCTTTCATTTTTTTCATCATTTGTCAAAACCCCTTTTCATTTAGTAGTTAAATAATTTCCGATTTTTGTTCCTGTTTCGCGTATCGTTCCTGCTGGCAGTTCCAATACGGACTGTGCTTTTCTATGAAACTTCCCGACTTTTGCAGGCTTTACCGTTTCGTCTAATCCTACAATTTCAAACTCTTTGCTTAAGTAAATAACATCGATGGAATAGTTCATGAAGTAGGTATGAATGGATTGGCAGGGTTGGATTAACAAGCCGTGTCCTGCTGGCAAGCTTTTCGAAAACATCAGCCCTTTTAATCGTTTAAAAAAGGTGTCCGCTGCTGTAACCTGGCTGGCCAGTTCCGCTCCGTTTGTCAGATTCACGACTTTCAATGATTTTCACCTCCGTGTAATAGAAATAACCCCGCCTTTACCGAAAGGGGGGTTAATAAACATAGAACATCCATGAGCACATAGGCATACAGCTATGCAGACAAAAGAATATCTAATATGAAACACCCTGATCTTTCGGTAACTGGCTGGCGTAGTGCCTTCGCACCTTAGCCCCTGTAGCTTTGCGTCACTGATTTTCATCAGCTTTGCCTTTATCGAGATTCAGTGTTTGTTTTTCCGACTGATCTCTTACTCACATAATAGTACGTTTTAACCCTATCGAATATCCTACTAATTTATCATTCTGTGTCGAAATTACTAGGTAATTAGACTTATTTTTAGTTTATTGTCCTAATTAATTACGAAAATAGTGTGAATATAACTATTTTTCATGGAAATATTGGCAATATTTCTGGGGATTTTCAACTAAAATAGGCGAATGAATCACATTACATTCGCCCATACATAGGATGTAAAGAGAAATAATCATAAAGGGTGTTGCTCATGCCAGCGATAGTTGGAGTTGCACAGGTCATTACACTTGGAAATAGTTCTGTTTTCCACATTGGCGATGTCTATAAAATAATGCCATTTGCTACGGCTAAAACATTCTCAGGGGCTGGTTCCTTTAACACTGGTGATCAAGTAGATGTTAGTAACAGAGTAAGTTCAACGAATACATCAGATCCGGATGTCATTGATCAAAACAATTTCCTTAATATGTAATAAATGGGTGGTCTAACATGAATTTTTATATCCAGCAGTCCATTCAAATAAATTCTATAAAAATTGGCGGTATAACCAATTCCTCTGTCCTGCAAATCGGGAGTGCTGGAATGATCAAGCCTCATGCCCATCTATATAATACGGGGGGCTTCACAAAACCGGCACCTCCCGGAATAAAACCAGGGGGGCAAATCACGGGTGAAATACAGGGGCAATTATTAGCACCATCAGTACCATTACAGGCACCAGTCAGATAAGACCAAAAACGTAAGCACCACTCAGATAATCGGAAAACCTTGTCCGGCTTATGAACTTGTGGAAAATCAGCAAATCCAAATGTGTTGCTGCATATAGTTAGAACACAAGCAGAAAAGGCGATTCGCAGACGAGGTGATTTACGTGTATCAGGATGTTTACCAATACCTTCAATGGCTGCAGATGTATATTCAAGCACAAGAAAAGAGGATTGCGGTTTTAGAACAAACAATTCAAAAGTTACAGGGTGATTTGAAACAGATAAGTGAAAAGCCAACCATTCATGTAGATACAATTGAATATAAATTTGATCAATTGAAGGTCGAGACCCTTGAAGGTACGTTAAATATTGGCTTAAATCCTAACGACTTATCCGGTATTGAGGACTTTGCCGTACAAAATCAATCAATAAAAACCCCATTCCCTCCTAAAGAACAAATGCGATTATCAATGGAAATTGAAGAGAGCATTCATGAATATTTAGAAACAGACTTACCACAAATCGTTGCTGAAACGCAGAGGAACTTGGCCATTCCGCCAAACGAATCCTATCTATCCTTTATAAAGGAAGATATTATCAAACAACTTCCTAATAGGATTGACTATCATCTAAAAGCGAATAGTGCCAATGCAGCATCGGCTAATCAGACCAGCCCCATCGAGAAAAGAGTTATTGAAGCAATTAAGCTGGAAATTCAACATGGTGTACGGGCCTTTTTAAATAATTTACCTGAGAATGTGAAAGGAATGAAGATGGAATGAATTTTGAAGTTTATAACCGTGTCCTCCATGTCGATCATATAGATATCTTGGCGGTTGCGAGCTCCTCCGTATTTATGATTGGAGATACGGAAACAATTCAACTGACAGCCGCATTTGATACACCGCCAGAGTCTTTAATAATTGGACCTTTTGTCCCATTAGAACGGGATGTGACCCCTGGTTATGCTGACCCGAACCTCTAGTGTCGACAGCCTGCAAGTAAAGGAGGTAGCATTTTGCTCCGTTATTCAATTAGGAGATTCCTGCATCATTAATGGCTTCTCTAGAGCACTTGCAGTGCAAAGGGAAGCAGAAATATTCTTCGGAGACGAAGGAAACTTTCCTTCCTATCCAATCTTTAAAAGGCAGCTGCCATTGCCGCCCATCACTGAAAAAATTTCTATCGTACGACATAATCTAAATCCGATTATAAAAGTTAATAATATTAAGGTCACTGCCGTTTCTTCCTCAGCGATATTACATGTCGGCAACAGCAAACATATTTCAATGGAAGCAAGAGTTAAGCATATCCGTCAACTTCTGCTAGAAGGGCATGAACAGGATATAGGATAAACGCATATGTTACTGTAAATTAATTTCCCAGGCAGTTCAAAATTGTAAAGGATGTTTATGATGCCAGCGATAATCGGTCCAGTTCAAATTGTTAATGTAGGCGGAGGAATTATTCAATTCGGGGATACCGTTTATATCTCACCAAAGAGCAGCACGAAAACTTTTGCCGGCTCTGGTGGATTTAACACCGGTGGACTAATCGTCACAAATTCCGGTTTGAGCGGTACCAATGTACTTGATACAAACGTAATTGACCAGCCTATAGCCGGTAACAATTAAAAAATGACATAAACCTCACCGGTCTATGTCATTTTTTTATGGAACAGGGGCGGAGGGCCGCAATTATTCCACTTTTAATATATGGGCCCCATCAAAGAAAAATAAATATTTTTCAGTGACTTTTCGTTTCCAAATTTGTTCGATTGCCTTTGTATATAAATTGATTTGGAGCCTGTATCTGTCTTCAAGAATTGGTTTAGCTTGCTCAAAACCACCTTTGAATCGGTCCGTTATTCCATCTGATTTATAATCGATCAATACTAAACCATTTTCATCCACAAGAATGCAGTCAATAATCCCTTGGACAAAAACGGATTCTTCTTCCCCATTCCAGGCTGGATAAACTTCATGGGCAGGTAATGAAAGTGTAAATGGAATCTCCCGATGGATGGCTTTGGCTTGAAAATATCTTTGCCCTAAATGGGAGTTGAAAAATTGAACAATCAATTTGCTGTCAATGACTTCAGCCTGCTCAGGGGTTAACAATTCATTTTGGACCATCCACATTAACTGTTCGTTAATCGTTTCTTCACTAACTCTCTTTGTCAAATCGACATGCTGCATCACCATATGCATGGCCGTTCCCCGCTCTGCAGGGCTTAAAGATTTCTCCTGCATGAACTTAGGCCGTTTGCTGATTGACTTTTTAAAGCTGCGAACTAGCTCAGTCCCACTTTGCTCGTCAACCATTTCCCTTTGGCGCTTCATTTCGGAAACCGATTGTTTGGAGCGGTGGGACGCAGCACTTGAAAAAGAATATTCCCATGTCAGCTGTTCCTTTATTTCAGTGGCGAAAACAGATGCTGCCTGGACCGTTTGTCCTTTTTGGACCCGCTCCAAGAATTGGCCGTCTTCCTCTTCCAACCCCATTTCTTGTATTTGGATTTCTTCTGCATTCATTAAAGAAATTTTCCAGGAGGAAGGATGTCTAGTGATTTCTTTCGGGACAAACATATTAGTCTCTCCTGCCAACCTTAAATCTGTGCAATCGTGATGGCGGATAAGCGCTGGGCCAACCCAGTCGATATAGCTCATTGCCGACGCTCGCTCATAATCCTTTAACAACCATTCCGTATTGGATGAAACGTCATTCCACTGGTCGATTTTTTTCATGGCATCCTTTAATGTCGCTGTCATGTACAGCTTTTCTTTAGCCCTTGTCATGGCCACATATAAAACGCGCATTTCCTCGGCAAGCATTTCCATTTTTTTCTTTCGCTTAAAGGCAAGCTGTGGCAGCGATGGATAGGAAATCCGCTTTTCTGCATTTACATACTTGGCCGCAAATCCGTATTCTTTATCGAGCATATATGGTTTACGAATATCAGCCATATTAAAGTTCCTCGCCATTCCCGCAATAAACACAATGGGAAATTCCAGTCCTTTACTACTGTGAATGGTCATAATCCGGACCACATCCTCCTGTTCGCCAAGAGCCCTTGCGGCCCCGAGATCATCTCCTCTTTCAGTCATCCGTTCAATAAAGCGTAAAAAGCGAAAAAGCCCCCGGAATGAGGTTTGTTCATATTGCCGCGCCCTATCATATAAGGCTCTTAAATTAGCCTGACGCTGCTTTCCACCTGGCAGGCCACCTGCAAAATCATAGAACTGTGTATCCCGGTAAAGCTGCCAAATAAGCTCAGACAGCGCCCCTTGACGTGCAATGCCCCGCCACTCTTTTAGTAAGTCATAAAACTGGCGGACCTTTTCATAAAACACCTCTGTGTTTTCGGCCGACTTGTTCCTGCAAAAGGAAGAAACTGCCTCCCAAAATGAACCTCGCTTTTGATGAATGCGAATTTTTGCCAGTTCCTCCTCGTTCAAACCAACGATAGGGGAACGGAGTACAGACGCTAACGGAATGTCCTGGTAGGGATTATCAATAACGCGGAGAAGCGCCATCATTACCGCTACTTCCGTAGCTTCAAAATAACCAGTTGATAGGTTGGCATAAATCGGAATTCCTTGCTGCTTGAACTCTTCCATGATTTGCGGCGCCCACGTCATCGAACGAAGCAGAATCACTACATCCCGATACATCATCGCCCTGCTGGACTTCGTTTTTGTATTATAAACCGGTGCTCCCTTCGCAACCAGCTCTTTAATTTTCGCCGCCATTACTCTTGCTTCCAATTGGGACTGCTCAAGATCAGCTGCATCAAACTCGGCAGGCAGCTCCGCTTCTGACTCTGTTTCACTGTCTGGTAGTGTTTCCTTTGTTTCAGCCTTTTGATCAATCAGCATGAGCTCTATCGGAAACAACTCATTCTCAGGATATGGGGCGCCATTTCGTAATTCGGCCGCCTCATCGTAATTAATTTCGCCGACCTTGACACCCATGATTTGTTTGAATAAATAATTGGTGCCATCAAGAACTTCTTTGCGGCTTCTGAAATTACGCGCTAAATCGATTCGGAGTCCTGATGCCTCACCGTCCACTCTAAAGCGGCTATACTTTCCTAAAAAAAGATTGGGCTCAGCTAATCGGAAACGATAGATCGATTGCTTAACATCTCCGACCATGAACAGGTTGCCATTCTGCTCTTCTTCTTTCGTTACCAGCCGTAAAATCGTTTCCTGCACCATATTTACGTCCTGATACTCATCACAATAAACTTCATTAAAATGACTTTTATAGGCAAGAGCAGCTGCAGATGGAAGAAATTCTCCTTCAGCTGAAATTTCTTCTGTCAATATGTCCAAACAGTAATGCTCCAAATCCGAATAATCAACAAGCCCTTTTTCTCTTTTTACCTTTTCAAAACGGACGGAAAATTCTTTCACAAGATGAACAAGTGTTTCGACCAATGGGCGCATTTCTGCCAAATCCCGTAAAAAGCTTTCTGGTTTTCGGGAAAAGAGTTCGTCCTTAATGTCTTGGATTTTTTTCTTTGCTTTATCGCGGAGCTTTTGAGCTTTCTCAGATAAATCTTTGTCATACTGGTCCTTCTTCAGCGGTTTCGCCCTTGAAAAAGACCAGGTTTGCATTGCTTGATACAGCGTCGCCCAGGAGTCCCGCTGTGCCATTAATAATGTATCAATGACGCATAAATCATCCGAAAAATTTTCCGCTCTTGGTGCCGGTCCGTTTGGAAGCTTCGTTACCTCCAAACCTCTGTTAATCATTTCCTTAGCTGCTTCAAGCTGCAATTTAACATCAAATAGAAGCGACTGAATAAAGGGAAGGTCCTCTACATTTGTCATTTCCCCCACATCATACATCGATACAACTTCATGTAAATACTTGTCTGGCAGCGGACTTGAACGAGCAAAATCGTAGATTGAGCGAACGATATCCTGTAAGGCAGCGTCACTTCGATCACTGGTAAACGAATCTACTAAGTTGAAAAATGACTCATTATCTTTTTTTCCATATTCTTCTTCAAACAACTCATCGATTACTTCATCCCTAATTAACTGCGCCTCTGTTTCATCGGCGATGCGGAATCCGGGATCAACGTCGATTAAGTAATAATATTTACGAATGACCTCCATACAAAAGGAGTGAAGCGTCGAAATCGATGCTTTATTCAATAAACCAAGCTGTTTTCTTAAATGCCGGGATCCTGGATCTTGATCAATAGCCTTTTCTAAAGCTTCACCAATTCGGTGGCGCATTTCTGCTGCTGAAGCGTTCGTAAATGTCACGATTAACAGTTCATCAACATCAACTGGGGATTCAACAGAAAGAATTTTTTGGATAATCCGTTCCACAAGGACAGCGGTTTTTCCCGAACCTGCAGCAGCAGCGACAAGGATATCTTTATCCCTTGCCATAATCGCTTTCCATTGGTCGTCTGTCCAATTGGCACCTTCCGGCATGGGTGGAATGATGAAATTACTCATTTTCGCTTACCTCGCTTCTAATTCGCTCCAAAACAGCTTCCTTCGATTGCGGAGTGAGAATCCTGTATTGATTATTTTCAAGCGATTCATCAAATTGGCATACCGATTTATAGGCACAAAACTTACATGGAGTTTTATCCTTCAGCTTATAAGGTGTGATGCCAACTTGACCTTCGATAATCGCATTGCCTGTTTTTTGATATAAATTACGGACATGATGTCTTAGATCAGCAAACTCATCCATGCTTGCGACTTTTGACTTCTTCGATAAATTCCCATCTTTCTTTATTCCGGCTGCAATAATTTGCGAATCTCCGGATTCAAGTGATTGATCCATGAGCTGAATGACATTTTGATCGCTTAGCATCAGCCCATTCATTTTAAACTTTTTCATCATTTCGTTTTCAATTTCATCATTTGTCAGCATTTTGGAAGCGTTGATAAATGGATTATGGACGTGAAAATAAAGGACTCCTGCCGGGCTTGCTTTCATTTCCACTAATTCATTGGAGTGGGTGACCACAATATCAAGATAGGTTAACATTTGCAATGCAAGCCCATAATACACTTCACTTAAATTGACATCCTTTTCACTTGATTTATAATCGATGACCCGCAAATAAACACTGTCGTCTTCAGCTTTCGCCTGGTCGACTCTGTCTATCCTCCCGGCCAATTCCATTCTCTTGCCATTCTTCAATGTGAAGGATAACGGCGGCAGCTTTCCATTTGGTCCAAAGCCAAGTTCCAAACCAATTGGCGAGAATCCACTTACCTTTGCATGCTCACTCAAGACGACGGAAGCTCGGGTAATGATTTGCTCTAATTTGCGTTTAATATAATGATGGCGTTCTGAGCTCAGTAATATTTCGTGCTGCAGTTTGGGTGCTAAAGTCTTAACCGCTTCTTTAGAAAGGTCTTCACATTGTTTCTTTGTTAATCCTGCCCAGGACATCTTTTGTTCGTTTACAATATCAGCAATCTGCTTTAAGGCTGCATGAAATAACTCGCCAATATCAGGTGCCTCTAAGCGGAAAATTTGCCGTTCACGAAGCTTCAGGCCATGCTGAGCAAAATGAGAAAAGGCGCAGGAGTTATATAATTCCATTCTAGAAACACTTGCCTGGATGGTCTCCCCATATAAGTCATTCGCTATTTCTTCCGAAAGAGGGATGGTCCTGTTGGAATAAAACAGGCTGGAAAATACCTTTTGAGCCTTGTTTTTCCAGGTACCCTCAAGATAATAGTTATACACATCCCACCACAAATCAGAAATTGGATAGTTCCGCTTTTTCAATTGGAGCTGGGCATTGAGGTAGGACAAAGCGGTCGTAAAATTCGATATAAAGCTTAGCTGACCTTTTTCAGGCAGTTCAGCAGGATCTGTTACATAGAAAAGTTCGCTTGCGTCTGGAAACATGTCTTTTAACCGTTTAATGTACGAAGAAGGAATTAATGCCTTTCCTTCATCATTAGCGAGTGGATAACTGACATAAAGCGTATCAGATGGTGCCGTAAAGGCTTTGTAAGCCAGGAAATTTTCATCAAGCAGACGGGTACGGCTGCTTGGAGCGACATTAATCCCGGCAGCTAAAAGCATTTCTCTATCTTCATCTGCCAATATTCCTTCATCAGAAATTTTCGCAGGCAATACACCTTCATTGACCCCAGCGACGAAAACAATTTTCATTTCATTTAGCCTTGATTTTTCTAAATCGCCAATCAAGACCTGGTCAAGTGCTGGTGGAATGAGGGAAAAATGCATTGATTCAAATCCTGCCTCTAGAATAGCGGCAAATGATTTTAACGTAATTTGCTCGTCACCAAGTATTTCGACATATTGGTCAAGCAAATCAATGACAGCATTCCACACTTGTTCGTGCTCACGCATCCGAACAAGATTGCCCTTTTCTTCGGCAGCTGCTTTCCAGTTTTCAAGCTTTTCCGGAATATCTAATTCTTCTAAATATAAATAAACAGCTTCGCACAGCTTTTGACCACAGTCTGCTTTTTTCAACCGTCTCGACAGCCGCAAAATCGGTGCTGTAACCATTAGCTTTAATTCATTTAATTCTTGTTCTATCCCTTTTTCTGCATCTGTTTGGACATTTGCCTCTAATTCTAGTCCTCGAACGCGCCGATAAATCCAACGGTCCTTTTTCGTCCATTTACTTCCGTTGATTCCGTAAGCAAGACAATAGTTTTCCAGCCTGTCCATCTTCTCACGCATTTTATTGGGATTTTCCTGCAAAGGATATAGCAGGTCTGTTTTGATAGCTCGAAAAACAGGTTCATAGCGCCAGTAAGAATTAATTACTTCAAGACTTGAGCGAATCAATTCAATAAGAGGATGATTCAGCATCGTTCGTTTTTGATCGATAAAATAGGGAATCTGATAATCAGCGAAAACCGGCTCAACGATTTCATGATAATCGCCGCCATTTCTAATTAACAAGGCGATATCTCTGTAGCGGTACCCCTTTGTCCGGACTATTTGACGAATTTCGCGGGCAATTCCTTCAATCTCAGCTCTTCGATTGACTGCCTGACTAATATGAATAGCTGTCTCCCCATGAAAGGCAGCTACTGGCCGCACATCAAATCTTTCCTCTAAATAAAGTAAAGAAGGCTGATTCCATTTTTTTTGCTCTCGTAAGATTACTGGTTGATCGATTTCGATACCCGCAGATTTTGCCAATTCATAAATGGTGTAACACGTTTCGCTTGCAGCCCGGAACAAATCAAGTTCGTCCGGTGCCGTCTCGAAGGCCAGACGGTCTGTCGTCATGGCGATGGACACACTTTTACAATGTTTCATTAATTCCACCATCACTCGATATTCCTGCGGTGAAAAATGATAAAAACCATCAATATAGATTTCTGCCTCTTTTAAGTATGCGGAGGCTGTAATTTTCTCGGCTAAGAGTCGAAAATAATCTTCTGAATCAATGTATTTGCCAAAAATCTCATCTTCAAACTGTTGATAGATTATTTCTAAATCAGATAATTTATCTTGTAACGCTTTGGAATTTACTGCCTCCTGTGTCAGCTCCTCGGGTGTAATACAATACCGTTTAAATTCGGTGATCATTTGTTCTATTTGCTGGACGAAGCCATTTTTATCGGCAGCCCGTTGAAAAAGCTTTAACTGCTCTTTCTTTTCGTCAATTATTTTACGAATTAACATACTCATCCCGACACTGCTTAAATGTAAGCGGCTAATCCCGCCTGTCTCCTGCAAAATTCTCCATGCTAAACGGGAAAAACTAAATACCTGTGCTCGAATCATCCCGCCAACGCTTGAGTCTGTTGCTAATCGGTATTCTGATAGAAACGTCATTTGTTCCGGCACGAGATAAATAAGCGGTGTTCCTTCTGGGTCTTTGATTAGCCTTTTTTTTATTTCATCAAGAAACATCGCTGTTTTACCGCTTCCTGACCGTCCAATTACCATTCTTAATGACATTAACTAACCCCGCTTTCCTCATTCCTATGTATCTCTTATTCTACCATAAAATGAGCACAGGCGTTTGGATAACACAGGAACAGAATCAAACCAAATATGGAAAAACTTTTTAATAAAAGGCTGTGTTAAAAGGGAATGTTGATTTCCGTTCCAGGCGCTTCGCTTTCCGCGGGGCGGGCGGTGAGCCTCCTCGGCGCTAAAGCGCCTGCGGGGTCTCACCTGTCCCGCTGCTCCCGCAGGAGTCTCGCGCCTTCCACTCCAATCAACATTGTGTTCAAAATCAACAATGTTCTTTAACAAAGCCCAATAAAAAAAACACGATTTTTTGTAATCGTGCTCCAATTTAAAAATGAATATTCATTTCATTTAGCGGCCAGTAACGCAAGTCCACTTTTCCAACAACCTGAGCAGTAGCAATGAATCCGAATTGGCGGCTGTCCCAGCTGCCTAATCGATTATCGCCAAGCACAAATAATTTCCCATCTGGCACCATATTTTCTCCGGTAAGTTCCTTCAAGCTGAAATCACCTGTTATCTTAACTCCTTGTGCTTTTTGTTTATAAACATTTAAGAATGGCTCTTCATACTTATGCCCATTAATGTATAACTCATCGTTTCGATATTCAATTTTATCCCCTGGAAGACCAATTATCCGTTTGACAAAATCTTCTTTCGCATTTGCGTGAAACACAATGACATCAAAGCGATTCAACTCGCCTACTTGGTAACCAAGCTTATTGACCACCAGCTTATTTCCATCCTGCAAGGTCGGCATCATTGATTCGCCTTCTACTACATAGTTGGAAAAGAAAAAGGTACGAATAAACGCAAAAATAATAATTCCAATCGCAAATGCCTTAACCCATTCCATGCCTTCCTTTTTCCATTCAATTTTCATTGAAGCGCCTCCGTTTCTCCTTTTCTTTGTTTCTATCTATTTCTTCATTATGGTCATTTTCTATAGTCTTATTCATTCTTCCTTCAATTCTTTTGCCAACAAACCAAAGAATGAGAATAACAATTAATACCAGAACGGTCCGGTAGGGCTGAGTAATCAGTGAACGAATATCATAACCAATAAAGCTCATCGTAAAAATCATCACCATTTTCCCGATGCACACGGCCAGCATATATTGGGCCGTTCTTATTTTCGAAAGACCGACAACAATGTTTACGACTGCTGACGGTGTAAATGGAAAACAAAGCAGTAAAAAGAGGGGGCCAAATCCATGGCGTTCTACCCAGTCCGTCAGCCTTCGGACCTTCGGGTGCTTGGATAAAAAAATCAATACCCTTCCTTGTCCATATTTTCTAATGAGCATAAAAACCAAGAATGCGCCCAAACACGCTCCCAGCCATGAATATAAAAATCCGAGCCAAAGTCCAAAGGCATTTGCATTGGCCGTTACAAATATAAACAACGGGAGAAACGGCAAAAATGCTTCAATGACGATAAGCAAGATGCCCGGTATCGGACCTAAGGCTCGATATTCCTGTATGAGACTCATAATATTTTCAAGTGTAAACCAATCTTTTAATGCTTCAAAGTCCATCCGAATCTCCTTACATTTTCTTTAGTTGGTTTGAACGATGTTACTCGGTAATAAATTGATGCAGTGCCTCTTTGTTTTTTTCGACATCAATATCCAAAACGGCTCCTTCCCCTTGTATTCGCGGCTCCGTAAAGCTATTTTCGACCGGAATCCTAAGTGTAGCCATTGTGCCTCTATTACTAGAAAGGAAGTCCTTACCCATAAATAATGCATCTGCAGTATCGATATTTGTATTTACGTATGGGCTGAGGACACCAATTAATTTGGGGAGTTTGGCAATCGTTTTAAATCCGCTTAATTGCTCTCTAATCGCTTTAACTGCTTTTTGCTGACGTTCTACCCTTCCAAAATCGCTCATGGCATCATACCGGAAGCGTACATAGCCAAGCATTTGCGTGCCATTCAATCTTTGCAGACCGGGCTCTAACGTCATATAAATATTTTTCTCCATCTTTTTCTCTACATTTATTTCGACGCCATCCGGGAAAGCCTCGTCAATCAGCTGGACAAAGCCATCAAAATCGACAATTGCATAATATTGCAGATCGATATCAAAATTCTGTTTAATTGTCTTCCTTATTAATTCCGGCCCGCCGCGGGCAAAGGCCGAATTGATTTTATGCTTGCCATATCCAGGAATTTCGACGTAACTATCTCTCATTATAGAAGTCAGCTTAAATGTCCCTTTGTCTTCGTTATAATGAGCAATCATGATTGTATCTGCTCGGGCCTTTTCTTTTCCCCGTGCGTCACTGCCTAGCAAGAGGATATTCGTATCCCCATACTGATCTTTCTTCCCTTCAAATGTGTAGACCTCATTTGCTTGTTTATTATCATTATTTATTTTTTTTAATGATTGGTTAACTCCTTGTTTAAACTGAAAATAGGCATAGCCAGCAACTGCACCGATTAGTAATAGGCATACAAGCAAAATGGACGTCCATCTTCTCTTTTTCTTATTATGTTGATATCTATCTGCCCTCATTGTTTACCACCCATTCGCTCTTGATTTGAACTTCGCCTATAAACGACTTTTTTTATTTTTAAAGGTTTCTTCATTTAATTCATTTTCCCCTATCAGATATCCTTCTATTAATAAAAACTTTCTCATATATCGGTCATTTTTTGCAACAAAGAAAGCTCGTCAATTATCGACGAGCTACTAAAGGAAAAGTTCTATTGCTTTTAACGTTTCTTTTTTGTAAAATTAAATAAGAACATTAGTTCGATATTATAGAAAGGTGCGGTAGCAAAATGACCAGAATTCCTGAGGAAGATCGTGACATCATGGAGAAGGCTATTTATTTACCGATGGTACTAATCGTCTTAAACCGAGATTTGTCTGTGGTGGAAAATGCGCCATTTAAATTAAAGAAGCCTTATTTGGATTTAATCGAAGAAGCGATGAAGGACGTGCAGAAGGAACTTTCTGAGGTAAAACAGTATCTGAAAAAGAATAAACTTCAAGTCATTGAAACTAAACGGGACGATGCCTTTACGATGTTTATGTTTATTTATAAAGGTTATGAAGAAAACCATAATTACTTTAATCCAAGAATTCGCAACAAGGTTCAAGAATTAATGGAAGCGTATTTATTAAAAAAACACCTATCCCGTTAGCGTAAGAAATAAGAAGCACTTATTTTGGATTTTTCACATGAAACTCACTATCGTATTGACGAGTGGTTTCTAATGCCTGGGGCAGTTTAGTTCTGCTCAATATATAATTTAGCCTTTTCTCATTATTTTCTATTCTCTGCATAAGCCGTGTTTTTAATAACGAAGTTTTTAACATTTGCGCTTCAATTGTTGAGCAAGGCACTGGGAAGTGGTGGGTTTGTTTATTATAGAAAAGGATTAATGCCTCTTGTGGCCCGATACGCTGATAATCCTTCACATGTTCAGATGCAATCCAAATACATTCCTTGCTATACGGTGATAGCGTAGGAAAAAAGAGGAGCTGGTTAGTTGATTCAATTACAATCGGAAGCTTTCGTTTATTGCCAATGATATTTCGGGAACCCTTTCTCCTGCTTTCGTAATCGACTCCAAAATAATTGCAGCTTTTTTTGATAATCTCCAATGGGCTTAATGGACACAAAAACACATCCTCCACTTCGTAAATTTTGGAATAAACTTTACTTCCATATTTCACCGGGACAATAAACATGGTACGTGAATTAACCTCATAATCTTCTATTATCTTTTCCTGCAACACATTCAACTCCTTTTTATAGTATCCACCATATCTTACCACTACTGGTTTCGGATTCCACCTCCATTTTGAAATGTTGCGAATTTATTCACAAATTTTATGCCAAGAAAATATTTTTCAGAAAATTATAATTATTCGTTGATATTAAGCGAAAAAATCCATATAATTATAAAAAGCATCAGAGGTGATTTTCATGAATGAAAAATCATACACCGAATTAATGAAGCTTGGTGCCATGAAACGCAATCGAATGAAAGAGAACTTCGTCCAAGATTTATACATCGACATGCTCCTATCCGAGATCCAGCTAACGGTTGAAAAGGAAAAATTATTGCAAAAAATTGACTTGGCCATTGACCGTCGTGACAAAAATTTATTTCTCCGTTTATCTGGGCAGCTGAAGGAAATTAATAAACGATTTGGAACTTAAAACACATTCCCACCGAACCGTCGACAAGACGGTTCTTCTTTTGAAAAAAAATAAGGCTAAAGACATAGAGATTGTCTTTAGCCTTATTTTTATTGTTCATTTCGATGTTTTACCTGGTATTCCTCAAGCGTGGAAATACGGTCAAGCATCGGAGGATGTGTATAACGGAAAATTTTTACCAAGAACGGCGGGTTCACCTGGCTTAATCCTGAGCGGGTTAATTCCTGAAAAGAGGTGATCGCTGCCTCTGGATTTTTGGTCATTTCAATCGCATACCTGTCAGCCCGTTTTTCCTCATAACGGGAAGTCAAATTTGTTAAAGGGCTGGCCACAAATAACAGCATGGACAGAATCATGAAAAATAATGGGAGTGAGCGAATATCCCTTACATCTGAGATTTTCAGTTCCTTGCCAAAACGCCGTGCTGCCCAATTCATTAACCTGTAGGTCAAATAAAGCCCGAGCAGCGAAAGCAGCAGGTAGCCGCCTATCCCGAAATAAATATGTTTCTCGACATAATGGCACATTTCGTGGGCCATGATAAATAATATTTGGTTATCCGACAGCCTATTTAAAGTCGTATCCCAAAGGACAATTCTAGCATTAGAGCCAATCCCCGTTACATAGGCATTTAAAGCGTTCGTTTTATTCGCCATATTTACTTCAAATACATGCTTCGCAGGAATCTCTGCCTTGTCGGCAAGCGTCAGAATCTTCGTTTCCAGCTCCTTATTTTTTAAAGGATAAAAATCATTATATAACGGGTCGATGACAACCGGCTGCAGGAACATCATGAAAATGGTAAACGGGATTGATAACAGCCAGCCATAAAGCCACCAGCGCTTTTGACTTTTCTTCATCAGCCAGTAAAGAATCGGAACAATAATTAACCAGGTTCCATAATTAATCCAAAAGTCAATCAGCTCGTCTTTCATCCATGAGGCAAAGGTTTGTGTTGAAATATGATACGTTTTCGATAAAGAATAACTAATGTAGTTTAAAGGTAATGTCGCTACAAAGGCAAAAAAGGATAACCAAATCAGATAGATTGCCGTTTGCAGCAGTCTATACTTAGAAGTATTTTCAGCCCAGCGCTTAAATGCCTTTGAGAATCCAAATAATAAAATAAGAAAATAGAAAAGCCATTCGAACGGAGTCGATAAGAAAAACAGGAGGTTTCTAATTTTCGAATAATCCTCGCTTAAGTCTAGCTCTCTTCCGTTTAGAAATGTTGATGGGTCGGCTTTTGAACCTTCATATTCAAATGGCAGTTTCGTATCGGCAAAATAAAATAAATACCAATAAAAAAATAATCCATATAGGACAAAGGCCAAAACCGCATAGACCCCCATTTTTCTCACCATGATTTTGTCCCCCTTTGTGTACAACCTCTCTATACATAGTTTAGTACAAAAGCGATAAATTAGAACAAAGCATAAAAAAAACATGGCGGCCGCCATGTTTTATTTCCCTTTAAAAATTGGTTTTCTTTTTTCAGAAAAAGCTTGTAAGGCCTCGACGCGGTCTTCTGTCGGGAGCGTCATCTCGTAAGCCTTTCTTTCAATTTGAAGCCCTGTATTTATGTCAGCATTCATCCCATTTTTAATCGCAAACTTTGCTTGCTGGAGCGCAATTGGACCATTTGCAAGCAATTGTCTGCAAAAGGATAGGCTCTCATTTACTAAATTTATTCGCTCAACAACTTTCGTAAGAAGCCCGTAGTTGAAAGCCTCATCCGCTGTCAGCCGTCGTGCGGTCAGGATGAGCTCCAATGCTCTTGCCTGACCGATTAGTCTTGGAAGCCGCTGTGTTCCGCCAGCACCTGGAATAATAGCAAGGCTCGTTTCGGTTAGACCCATTAATGCCTCTTTTGCTGCAAACCGAAAATCGCAGGCCAAGGCAAGTTCCATGCCGCCGCCAAAGGCAAAGCCATTAATGGCTGCAATCGTTGGCTGCGGTAGTTGATCAATGGCATTGAAAACCTCATTTATTTTAAACAAATTTCGCTTCACTTGCTCATCTGTAAGGTTTTTTCGTTCTTTTAAATCGGCACCAACACTAAAGGCCTTCTCTCCTGCTCCAATAAATATGACAGCGCGGATATCCGGGTTGATACGAATTTGTTCCACTTTGCTCTGCAATTCAAGTAATGTCTCATAATTAAAAGCATTTAATGCTTCGGCCCGATTAATGGTAACTATCGCCGCATGATTTTTAATCTCAAGTAAAATTTGCTCCAATTTTTTCACCCCTTCAGTACATAAATTCTAAAAAGGCAGGCCAAATGCCTGCCTTTTTCATTAAAAATTTCTATAAAAATTATTTTCCAACAGCTTGTGTAACCTGGACCTTAAGGGCACGCCTTAATATCTTTCCTGTCGTGTTCTTAGGCAGTTCCTCCAAAAACTCAATCGTCGTTGGGACTTTATACTTAGCAAGATGCTCCTTACAATATTCGAGGACTTGCTCCTTGTTAAGTTCCGGATTTTTTCTGACAACATAGGCATTTACTGCTTCACCTTGGTTAGAGTCGGGAACACCGACAACAGCGACTTCAACCACATCAGGATGATTGTAGAGGACTTCTTCAACCTCTCGTGGATAAACATTATAGCCGCCAACAAGAATTAAATCTTTTTTCCGATCGACGATATAGAAATATCCCTCTTCATCCATTCTCGCCATATCACCGGTATGAAGCCAGCCATTGCGGATTGCTGCGGCAGTTTCCTCCGGCATTTTATAATAGCCCTTCATTACATTTGGACCGCGGACAATTAGTTCACCAACAGCGCCGACAGGAACCTCTTCCCCTAATTCATCGACCACTTTATTCTCCACTCTTAGTATTGATGTACCAATCGAGCCAGGCTTGCGCGGACGGTCAAGCGGGTTAAAGCTTGTGACAGGCGACGCCTCTGATAACCCATACCCTTCAGAAACCAACACATTAAATTTCTGTTCAAAATTCTTTAATAAAGCGACAGGCATCGAAGCCCCGCCTGAAATGCACAAACGCAATGATTTCAGGTCATCAGGATTTCCTTCAGGATATTGATGAAGGAAATTATACATGGTCGGGACACCGGCAAAAACAGTGGCTTCATAGTCTTTAACAAGCGCAAAAATTTCCTTAGGACTAAATTTCGGCACAATTAACATTGTTGCACCGCTTAATAATGGTGCATTTAAGGATACCGTTAAGCAAAAAACATGAAACATTGGCAGCGCTGTTACTACTCTGTCATCATTATTCATTTTTAGGTATTCGCTGACATCGTTGGCGTTACTAAATAAATTCTTATGGGTTAACATCGCACCCTTTGGTTTTCCGGTAGTTCCGGAGGTATAAAGAATAATCGCGGTATCCTCTTCCTTTAGTTCAGGACCTTGGAAAGACAATTCCCCCGCAGCAACAATCTCTGAAAACGATTTCATTTTTGGGTAGACAGTAAGATTTTCAATTTCTGATTGGACAATACTGTTTGGCGTTGTTTCACAGAATACATAATTCTCTACTTTAGGCAGAAACGTATGCATTTTTTCCGCCAATGGGATCGCTAAGTCAAGTGCAACGACCGTTTTCACATCGCCGTTATTTAAAATATAGCCAATTTCATCTGGTGTATAAATTGGATTTACGGGAATGACGGTTACCCCTAGCCGCAGCGCCCCATATAAGCTGATTACAAAATGTGGTGAGTTCCCCAATAATAAGGCAATATGATCCCCTTTTTTGACCCCTAGTTTTTCAAGACCTGAAGCGAATCTTGTAATCGCCCCATCTAGTTCTGCATAAGTACTTGCTTGATCCATAAAATAATACGCCGGTTTATCAGCAAATTTCTTAGCTGTTTCATGAAGCTTTAATGATAGATTCATGATTTCCCTCCCCTAAGTGAATGAATAGTCATTCATAAATTCGTAGAAATTTTCTAAATATATTATATTGCTAGAATCTTAAGTATTCAAGTGCAAGAAATAAATTTGCAACAAAAAACACGGTGTTTTCACCGTGTTTTTGGCTGTGTTAAAAGTAAATGTTGATTTCCGTTCCAGGCGCGAGCGGTTCGCGGGGCGGGCGGTGAGCCTCCTCGGCGCTATAGCGCCTGCGGGGTCTCACCTGTCCCGCTGCTCCCGCAGGAGTCTCACGCCTTCCACTCCAATCAACATGGTGCTCAAAATCAACAATGTTCTTTAACACAGCCTTGTTGTTAGTAAATTAAGTTAATGAATTCTTCCTTCGTAATTTTCCCAAAATAATAGCTCGTATCAATTGCTGCTAGTGCTTTTTCGATTTCGCTTTTTTCGTAGCGAATGTCCTTTAAGCAATTTTCAATTTCTCTGACGTCGCCGACGCCAAAAAAGTCGCCGTAAATTTTACAATTCTCTAAAATGCCTTTGTTTACTTCTAGACGGACATCGATGGAGCCCACTGGAAAACGATGAGAATGCTGGAGATTGAAATTAGGTGATTTCCCATAATTCCATTCCCAGTTGCGGTAGCGTTCTTTAGAGAGCTGATGAATCTGTTCCCAATCCTCTTCCGTCAGCACATATTCTGGTATTTCCTCTTGCCCGTCGAAAATGTATTTTAGAAGCAACGAACGGAACTCATCCATTTCGATTTTTTCTGTTATAAACTCGGAAATGTTGGCAACACGGCTGCGAACTGATTTAATTCCCTTTGATTCAATCTTATCTTTTTTAACTCTTAACGCTGATACAACGTTTTCTATTTCGGAATTAAGCATCAGGGTGCCGTGACTGAACATTCTTCCCTTCGTTGAAAACTGCGCATTTCCGGAAATTTTTCTTCCCTCTACCTCAATATCATTTCTGCCGCTGAGCTCAGCATTTACGCCTAATTTGTTCAGTGCTGCAATTACCGGCTCCGTAAATTTGCGGAAATTATGAAAGCTTTCTCCATCATCCTTCGTAATAAAACTAAAATTCAAATTGCCAAGATCATGGTATACCGCTCCACCGCCTGATAACCTGCGAACAACGTGAATCCCATTACTCTCTACATACTCTGTATTAATTTCTTCAATCGTGTTTTGATTTTTTCCAATGATGATGGATGGTTCATTTATGTAAAATAATAAATACGTTTCGTTGATATCAAGATTTTTCAACGCATATTCTTCAATCGCAAGATTAATACGCGGGTCGGTGATGCCTTTATTATCAATAAATAACATTTTATTCTGCCCCTTCTTATAGTGAAATTGATAGAAACTCGTCTGCAAGTTTAATTATACCAGTATATTCGCCCGAGGCCTCATTAATTAAATCAGATAAAGTTCCGTAATGGGGCAGATGGGTGAGAATTAACTGTTTAACAGCTGCTTTTTCTGCAAATTGACCTGCCTCCACGCTGTTCATATGTCCTGCTGACTGGCCGTTTTGATGCCCGTAAAAATTGCATTCACATAGTAAAACATCGGAGTTGCGGCTGAATTCGATAAACTCTTCTTTAAAGGAACTATCAGCTGTGTACACAATCGCTTTCCCGCCTGCTTCGATTCTCATCGCATAGCATGGGACAGGATGATTAGTTTTTAAAAATGAAACTTGGAATGGTCCTATCATAATTGTACTAGTGGGATCATAGGCAACACCTTGAGTAATATTTTTATAAGTCAATTTGGCAAATTCATGTTTGTCAAATTCATGTCCATATAGGGGTAATGTTGGGAATTCCTTGCCTAAAAACCCTTGAATCAGTCTAGCATGCTGCAGGACACCAATATCTGCGATGTGGTCAGGATGATAGTGAGAAATGATGACCGCATCCAGCTCGTCTGGCTGAGTAATATTTTGCAATTTGGAAAGAACTCCGCTCCCGCAATCGATTAATAATTGAAAGCCATAATGTTCAAGTAAATAGCCAGAGCTGGCTGCATTCTGTTTCGGGTATCCGCCCCAAAAACCGATAACTGTTAGTTTCATGAATAATCCTCCATCTCAATAGACTCACTTTTAATATACTCAAATATTCAATTCTTTTCATTAAGCAGATAAAAATTAGAAAAACCAGCCGAAAACATTACGGCTGGTTCGTAAAACTTATTCACTTACTAAAGTAGTATTTTGATGTTTAAACTGATGTTTATGTCTCATTGTAAAATACAAGATAGTAACAAGGGCGAATGCAGCAAGGAAGCTCGATAGAATCATAAAGTTTTGCCACATGAAGCTAAAGTCGCCGCTTGAAATTACTGCCTTTAAGCCACTCACAGAATACGTCATTGGCAGGAATGCATTAAAATGCTGTAAGAAGTTTGGAATTAATTCAAGCGGGAATGTTCCTGCGCTTGTTGTTAATTGGAAAATAAGAATAACAATTGCAATGAATCGCCCTGCATCAGCAAATACTGAAACAAGAAGCTGAATTAACGCGACAAAAGTTAAACTTGTAATGATTGAGAACAAAATAAATATCGGTATACTTTGAACTTCAAGTCCTAACCCTGCAAGAAGAATAATGTCGGCAACTATAGCTTGGATAATCCCAACACCGGCCATAATCGAAAACTTGCTAAAAAACCAATTAAATCCACTTGAAGGCACGACCGCCGCATCACGAAGCGGAAAGACAATCGATAACAGCAGTGCACCAACAAACAAACCTAGAGAAAGGAAGTATGGTGCAAATCCTGTTCCATAGTTAGGCACATGATTAATTTTTTCATTATTGAGTTTTACTGGATCTGCCATCATATTATAGGTTTTATCATCAGAATGAACCTTTGAAGCTTCTTTGGCACCATCTGATAACTTATCAGCCAACTCTTTGGCACCATCTGAAAGTTTCGTTGTACCATCTTTTAATTGGTCCGAACCATCGGCCAATTGCCCTGCTCCAGATGTAATGGCGGAGGCACCTGCTGTTAATTGGTTCATCCCATTTGAAAGGTCAGAAGCGCCATTTTTCAACTCTCCTGAACCTGCATATAAGTCATGAATCCCTTTTTGAAGATCTTGCTGACCACTATTAATTTTGCCAATACCGGTAATCAATTGATCGAAATAAGGGGTTGTTTGTGCTTTAATTTTATCTTCCAAGCCGTTCGTTGAGCCGGCTAATTTTTCATTAACGCCTGATTTAAATTGCTTAAAGCCTGCGTCTAGTTTCGGGTTTAATTCTGCTAAGATTTGTTGTTGTAACTGTTCTTTCGTTGGTGCATTTTTTTGCTCATTAGCCATTATTCCTTGTACGAGTGCCGGGTCTACTTTGTTATCAATTAAGGTTTGAGCTAATTTCTGCATTTTTTCTGTTTGTTCTGTAATGGTTTGCTCAGCAATTTGTGCCGCTAACATCCCGGATAATTGAGACTTAAACTGATCAATACCATTGTTTAGTTCACCAACACTTCCGGTTAATTCTTTTTCAATCCCAGAGGCAATCCCTGCTGGAAGGTCACGCTTTAATTGTTCAGCACCTAAGTAGGCATCTTTTGTACCAGCAATAAGCAATGGCAGATTGGCATCTGCTTTTGCTAACCCGTTTTTCAGTTCAGTTGAGCCTGCGGCAAGTTTAGTAGAACCAGCATCCGCTGTTTTCATCCCATTGTTAAATTCAATCGATTTCTTTGCCAGCGTCGCAAGACCTTCATTTAAATCCTCGGAGCCTTTATTTAAATCAACTGAGCCGTCGCTTAATTGACCTGCACCATCGCTTGCTTTTACAACGCCGTCAGCAAGCTCGGTAATTTTATCAAACATTGTTTCAGCATATGTCTCGGTTACCTTTTCAGCAACAGCTGTTTTAATCTTTTCTGCTGCTGTACCGCCGATTTGCGCTGAAAGGAAGTTATAGCTCTCGTTTGGGGTATAAATTAGTTCTAGTTTTTTCGGCTTTTCGTCCAATAAGGTGGTGGCGTTCTTGGAAAAATCCTTTGGAATTTCAATGACCATATAATATTTTTGGTCTTTTAGATTTTTATAGCCTTCTTCTTTATCAACAAATTCAAAACCAAAGTCCTTGCTTTTCTTTAGCTTTGCAACCAAGTCATCACCCAATTTAAGGTGATTGCCGTCAAGTGTTGCACCTGCGTCTTGATTCACAACCGCAACTGGCAGCTCGTTTAGTTTGTCATATGGATCCCAGAACGCCCATAAAAACATACCGGCATACATAACAGGGACAAACATAACGGCAATAATGGGAATAAGCACTTTTTTATTTTTGAAAATCGTCAATAGCTCTTCCTTTAACAAGATGTTTTTCACCTTGAAAACCTCCTTTTATATTAATGACTATTTTGTTCATTTGGTCATTATACTGCTAAAAATAGGGACTATCATGAGTGACAATCCTTAAAACATACACATTTAGTTTGACTTCAAATATCCATAAATGACCGTATGAATATTTCAGTCAGTTAATACTTTAAGAGTATACATCCATTTTTATTTGATGGCAAGGAAAAAAAAGAAGCTGACATTAATAGACAGCTTCTTTTGAAATATTGTTCACTTTTAAGTAATCGAGTACGTTCTGGACGGCTGCCTCTCCTTGATCAATGCAATCGGGAATGCCGACGCCTCCATAAGATGAACCAGCCAAGAATACTCCTGGTAACTCTGCTTTTACTTGCTCTAAAATGCCTGTTAACCGTTGTTTGTGTCCTACGGTATATTGCGGCATCGAATTCTTCCAACGGGAAACAAGCGCGAAATCAGGATTCATCGTGATATCCATGGTTTTCTTTAGGTCATCGAGCACAATTTTAATGATTTGATCATCTGAAAGGTCGACAATTGTTTCATCTCCCGCTCTTCCTACATAACAGCGGAGCAATACTTTCCCTTCTGGAGTAGAATGAGCCCACTTTTTATGTGTCCAAGTACAGGCAGTGATGGAATAATCGCTGTTTCTTGAAACAACAAATCCTGTTCCATCAATATCTTTCTTAATTGCTTCTTTTGGAAAGGCTAATGCTACTGTAGCAACGGATGTTGATGGCACGGATTTAAATGGATCAAAAAAGCTATAGGTTGAAAACATCATTTGCGTTACCTTGTGTGGGGTAGCGGCAATAATACAATCCGCCTTTATCGTTTCCCCATTATTAAGGTAAATTTCATATTTTTGCTGTACTTTAGTAATTTTATCAACACGGTGCCCTTTTAAAATCGACTTAGGGTCCAGTTTTGCTTCAATCGCTTCCGCAAATGATTGAAGACCGCTTTTGAAGGTTAAAAAAGCACCTTTTGTTTTTTCCTTAGTCTCAGGTTTTTTCGGTTGTGTTGGGGAGGATCTTTTCATTCCCATGATCAGGCTTCGGTATTTCTGTTCCACCTCGTAAAATTGCGGGAACGTGGACATTAGGCTCAATTGGTCAATATCACCGGCATAAATGCCTGATAATAACGGTTCGATTAAATTTTCAACCACTTCATTGCCCAATCTTCTTCTAAAGAACTCGCCTAATGATTGGTCTTTTCCACTTTCAGACCGAGGGAGAATAAAATCAGCCGCAGCTCTTAGTTTACCGGGAACGGAAAAAAGACCTGTTGTAAGAAATGGTCCTATCTCTGTAGGAATTCCCATGATCGAACCTCCGGGCATAGAGTGCAGTTTCTCGTTAACGAGAACATACGATTTACCCGTGGAATTAGGAATTAATTGGTCATCCATCCCAACTTCCTTTGCCAGTCGTATAATGCTTGTTTTCCGCGCCAAAAATGAATCCGGGCCTCTTTCTATCGTGTATCCGTCGCGATGGGCGGTCTGCATCTTTCCTCCGAGACGGTGTGATGCTTCTATGAGTTGAATTTCGATTGGCAGTTTATGTTCCTGGATTGTTTTTTGAAGATAGAAAGCCGACGCGAGCCCTGTTATTCCTCCTCCAATAATGACAACCTTTTGTTTTTCTTCCGTCACGGACGTCACCTTCTTCCGTTTATTTTCCTACAATGTTCATTCCGCTGCCATTTTAAGAACGACAGCTGCTAAGCAATCTATAAATTCTTCCTTGGCATTCGGCATTTCCGGACGGTAGTAGCTTGCTCCTATTTCGTCCGTTACATTTTTACATTCAAAATCATTATCATATAGCACTTCTAGGTGATCACAGACAAACCCGACAGGTGCGTAAACAAATGCTTTATAATGATGTTCTTTATATAAATCCCTTGTTAAATCCTGTACGTCTGGCCCAATCCATGGCTCTGGAGTATTTCCGGCACTTTGCCAGCCAATTTGATAATTCTTTATTCCTGCTTGTTCCGCAATTAAATCAGCTGTTTCCTGAAGCTGTTTTGGATAAGGGTCTTGAAATTGTAAGATCTTCTCTGGCAAGCTATGTGCTGATACAATAAGTACTGCTTCATCTTTTTCTTCTTCCGGCAACTGTTCGAAGATTTGTTTCACTTTTTCGGCCCAATAGCCAATAAATTTTGGCTCCTGATACCAGCTTTCAATTGTTCTAATTTTTAAGCCGCCCAATTTTTCTGCTTCCTCTACAGCTCTTCCGTTGTATGATTTGACACTAAAGGTTGAAAAATGAGGCGCCAGGACAATGCTAACTGCCTCTTCAATCCCGTCTTCATGCATTTGTTTAACAGCATCTTCAATGAATGGTTCGATGTGTTTTAACCCTAAATACATTTTAAATTCGATTTGATCTTGAATTTTATTTAAGTGCTCTTCAAGCTTTTCCGCCTGGTCAAGAGTGATTTTTGCAAGTGGAGAAATCCCGCCGATTGCTTCGTAACGACTGCGAAGCTCGTCAATCATCTCTGGAGTTGGTTTCCGGCCATGACGAATATGCGTATAATATCTTTCTAAATCCTCTAATTTATATGGGGTTCCGTAAGCCATTACAAGGAGGCCCATTTTCTTCTTTGTCATATTGCTAGCACCTCATTTTTAAGTCTCTACGCGTTTGCTTTTTTAGGTAAAAAAGGGCCATGATTCTACTAATCCTAATGACCCTTAAAAAGCAGCTCATTCTATTGTGCCAAAAAACTGGACAGCTTACCAATTTTAACACTTGCTGACGAGCACCTAGCGACTTGATTTGGAGGCAGAATACTCATGTATGAATGATGCTAATCTTTTCAACGTTTCTGGTTTAACAGATGGGAATACCCCGTGACCTAAATTAAAGATATAACCGTCTTGTGCCATGCCTTGGTCTAAGATTGCTTTTGCTCTTTCCTCAATAACCTCCCAAGGAGCTAAGAGAATAGCAGGATCAAGGTTGCCTTGAACAGTTTTATGAATGCCAAGTGCTCTTGCCTGTTGAATTGGCAAGCGCCAGTCTAACCCAACAACATCGATAGGAAGGTCATTCCATTCTAATGCCAGGTGGCTTGCGCCAACACCGAACATAATTAACGGAACATTTTCTTCTTTTAATGACGCAAAGATTCGATTCATAATAGGCTTAATGAAATAACGGTAATCCTCTACATTTAAGGCCCCAACCCATGAATCAAAAATCTGGATTGCCTTTGCGCCAGCCTTTATTTGTGACTTCACGTATGTAATAACCATATCGCCTAGTTTATCCATTAATGCAAACCATGCTTTAGGCTCTGTATACATGAACGCTTTTGTCTTATTGTAGTTTTTTGAAGGGCCGCCTTCTATCATGTAGCTAGCAAGGGTAAACGGTGCTCCAGAAAAACCAATTAATGGCACATTCAATTGCTCTCTCGTTAATAACTTGATTGTGTCTAATACATACGGAACATCTTCTTCCGGATGAATTTCTGTTAATTTTTCAACATCGGCTAGTGATTGGATCGGATTGTCAATTACTGGTCCAATTCCACCCTTAATTTCCACATTCATCCCCATCGCTGGAAGTGGAGTCATGATATCTTTGTAAAGAATTGCTGCATCAACGTTGTACTGTTCAACAGGTAAGCGTGTAACATATGCACAGAGTTCAGGCTGATGTGTGATTTCAAATAGCGAATACTTTTCTTTAATTTCCCGGTACTCCGGCTGGGACCGCCCAGCTTGGCGCATATACCAGACAGGTACATGATCTGTTTTCTCTCCTCTGGCTGCTTTTAAAAATGTTTCATTAAATGTTCTATTCATGAATAAAATCCACCTTTCAAAGACATGTCTGCATTCCATTTTAATATATTACGCATAAATTTAAAAACTTTCGCTTGATGTAAACTCTCTCCACTATATCTGTTTATCCTATTTGTGTATAGATAACGATAATAACTGTCAAAAAAAAGTCGTATTTCTCGCGATAAATTATTTGATTTAACAGTGAGCATACTGGAGAATTATCAGTATAGACTAGTAGAAAATTATTATTGAAAGGGGAAGATGCAAATGAACATCTTTTTGACCGCAGGAACATTCGATTTTTTAAAAAGGATGGAAAACACATATCCAGAAGAAGTAATGGTGACCATGGTCAATCAGAATGGAGCCTTATTACTTCATGAAACAAACGGAAAAACCTTATTTAAAGAACCGCGCCGCTATGAAGTGCTGGAAGCAAGCGGTGAATTAAAAAAAGAGGGCTTTGCGGTCATGAACAATATTCCTGTGACAGAAGAAGGACGCCCCGTATTTGAACATCAAATGAAAAATAGTATCAGAAAAGTGGAGAATCAGTCAGGGTTTAGTTCATTTCGAATTCTTCGCCCGTTATCTTCTAATACATATGTCATCATGACGGTGTGGGAAAATGAACTTTCCTATCAAACGTGGCAAAGTTCCGAGTCTTTTTTTGGAACACACCAAACTAATGCGTTCGTGAATAACCTGCAGCCAAAAATTTTCGAAAGCGGCTCATACGTAAGCAAATATACGATAACGGAATAGGCTTTGTTACAGCTGAAATGGAGGATATTACTCCATTTTTTTATTTCCTTTTTTAAATAAAATTTCTTCCTTTCCTCCTCACCACTTGTTGCAATTTTCATATTCTGTATTACATCCAAACAGGGCGAATGCCCATGATCCTTGGGTAGTAGAGAGGAGGAAAATGAATGATTGTCGAGCTTACTGCTCTTCATTGGATATATGTAGTCTTTATTGCGCTTATTATCGGGGTTATGATCATGCGACGCGATACGACGATTGTTTGTATTGCCGGGATATTCTTAATCGCGATTACAGCCACCGGCAGTTTAAGTCATGCGATTAGCAGTATCTTTAATAGTTTCAGCTATGCCATTACCGAGTTATTGTCTACTATTCTTGTGATTTCCATCATTGTCGCCATGAGCAACACGTTAACAACAACCGGGATTAATGATGTCATGATTTCTCCTTTTCGAAAATTGATCCGTAACCCTACTCTTGCCTATTGGACTATTGGTATTCTCATGATGGTCATTTCCTGGTTCTTCTGGCCTTCACCTGCAGTAGCCCTTCTAGGAGCTGTTCTTCTACCGGTGGCGATTAGAGCAGGACTTCCGGCACTTGGCGTTGCGATGGCGATGAACTTGTTCGGACACGGGATTGCCTTATCGGGAGACTTTGTGATTCAGGCAGCACCAAAACTGACGGCTGATGCTGCCGGACTTCCTATCCAAGACGTTATTAATGCCAGCATCCCGTTGGTATTTATTATGGGACTTGTGACAACTGTGGCTGCCTTTTACTTTTTAAAAAGGGATATGAAGCAGGGCGTTCTGAAAACGGCACCGGCAGTTGTATCGCAGTCACCGACAGAAGTTTCCAACCAGCCGGAACTTTTATCCACAGCCCAAAAACGATTCTTCGCTATCCTCGTTCCATTATTATTTGCAGCTGACGTGGCTGCCATGTCTATCCTCGATTTAGCAGGCGGGGATGCAACTGCATTAATCGGCGGAACCTCGATCCTAATTCTTTTATTGATCACATTAACAAGTCACAAAAACAAGGGACTTGAAAAAACAACTCAATATTTAATTGAAGGATTCACCTTCGGATTTAAGGTATTTGGCCCCGTAATCCCAATCGCTGCTTTTTTCTATTTAGGTGATTCCGGATTTGGAAAAATTATTGGCGACTTTTTACCAAAAGCTTCGCAAGGAATCGTCAATGATTTAGGTGTTGCCCTTGCTGGCGTTGTTCCCTTAAGTAAAGCAGTCGGGGCTGTTACTTTAACAACAGTTGGCGCTATTACCGGACTAGATGGTTCCGGATTCTCGGGAATTTCCCTTGCCGGATCGGTTGCAAGTTTATTTGCCATCGCAATTGGTAAAGGGGCGGCCACGCTGACAGCACTTGGGCAAATTGCCGCCATTTGGGTAGGCGGCGGTACACTTATCCCATGGGCGTTAATTCCGGCAGCCGCCATCTGTAATGTTGACCCATTCGAACTCGCAAGACGAAACCTCGTACCGGTCATTTTGGGCCTCATCGTAACCACAATAGTAGCAATGTTTTTGATCTAAATTTTTAAAGCGGCTGACTTTGTCGGCCTTTTTTAGCCGATAGGAAAGTATAACTTTCCAATCAGGCATAAGTGCAACTACGCTCTGTCTTCGCCTAACGGCGAGTTTTCTAATGTCTTATTTGAAGAAAAGTGTTAAAATAGTTTGAAAATACTATTAAGCAGTTGGGGGGATTATAAATGCTAGAAAAATTGTTTTCCAAATTAGAAGCTTCCTATGAAGATATGGTTGCTATCCGCAGATACCTGCACCAGCATCCGGAACTTTCCTTTCATGAAGATGAAACGGCAAAATTTATCCAATCCTTTTATGAAAAGCTCAATATAGAAGTAAAAGATAAGGTTGGCGGCAATGGCGTGGTTGCACGAGTGTATGGCAGCAAGCCGGGTAAAACGGTTGCATTACGGGCGGACTTTGACGCATTGCCCATCCAAGATGAAAAAGATGTTCCCTACAAGTCATTGGTGCCTGGCGTTATGCATGCCTGTGGACATGACGGACATACGGCAACACTTCTCTTGCTCGCTAAAGCATTAAATGAACTTAAAGACGAGCTTGAAGGTACATACATCTTTATTCACCAACACGCAGAAGAATATGCACCCGGCGGGGCGAAACCAATGATTGAGGACGGCTGTTTAGATGGAGTCGATGTCATATTCGGCACCCATTTATGGGCCGGAGAACCGACTGGAACTATCCAATATCGAATAGGTCCAATTATGGCGGCGGCTGACCGCTTTGAAATTGAAATTCAAGGCCAAGGCGGACATGGTGCACAGCCTCATAAAACGAAAGATGCGATTGTAACCGCCTCACAGCTGGTAGTAAATCTCCAGCAAATCGTCAGCCGCAGAGTCAATCCCGTGGAATCTGCCGTTGTTACGGTCGCCTCCTTTACGGCGCAAAATGCCTTCAATGTCATTGCAGACAAGGCAAAGCTTGTTGGAACCGTCCGGACCTTTAATGAAGAGGTTCGAACATTCATTGAGGAGGAAATAGAACGCGTCATCCATGGTACATGTTTTACGTCTGACTGTGCCTATAACTATGATTTTGTCAGAGGGTACCCAGCAGTAGTTAATCATGCAAAGGAAACTGAGTTTTTAATTGCCTGCGCTCAGGATGTTGCTGAGGTGAAAACAATCGAGGAAACTGAGCTGCAAATGGGTGGCGAGGATTTTGCCTATTATTTAGAAAAGGTGCCAGGAACATTCTTTTTCACCGGAGCCAAACCGCTTGGTAATTCGCAAGGTTATCCACATCATCATCCCAAATTTGATATCGATGAAAACGCGATGCTAATTGCCGCAAAAACGCTTGGCGCAGCAGCAATTAAAATTCACGGAAATGAATAATAAGAAAAGCGCAAGCGCCCTGGTCAGCGGCGTATGGCCTGGAGCGCTCCAACTGAGATAAAGGAAACACGAAGAGCCGGAGGCGCATTCGTGCTTGACTTATCGTAGGGCGGAGAGCGAAGGACATTAGCCGCTAGGGCGCTGGAGCTGGACAATAGTAAATCCCCTGACCTTTTCATAGTTCAGGGGATTTTTGTAGCAGCCTCAGGCGATAGGCGTTCATTGCGGTTTCGCCTAACTGCTTTAAAAGATTATTATTGGCATAGGCACCGACAATCGCTCCAATACCAGGGACAAGCTGAAATAGCTTCGCAAGGTCAATATAATCCCGATATTCCTGCTGAAACTTTCGCCAATCCATTTCAACAAGGTCATGCTTGCGGCTTTCCCAATTT
Source organism: Neobacillus sp. NPDC058068 (assembly GCF_042885335.1). Lineage (NCBI taxonomy): Bacteria > Bacillati > Bacillota > Bacilli > Caryophanales > Bacillaceae > Neobacillus > Neobacillus sp. NPDC058068. Next base: position 359,724 of record NZ_JBHVSI010000002.1, read on the forward strand.
TCAATATCGGCTAATGTAGTTCTGCGAATTTCATTACTTGAAAAAGCAAGCTGAAAAACATGGAGAATAAATAACCGTTCTTCATATTCCTTAGTATTAAAACCATAAACGGAAGCTGCTTCAAACAGAAATTTCATCTTGATTGTAAGTAATAAGGGAAAGTCCGCGAGACCAAGTAGTATTCCGCCCGCGCCGGTCCCCGCTCCCTCCGCCACCGCTGTCTTCTGATAGGCCGCAATTTTCCTGCGTGCCAATTCATCTCTTTCAGCGAGTGTTAACCCGCGTGCCTGATCTTTCACTGTCGTTGCCTGCGAGCCAAATAATGTGGCTTTTACCATTGCCTTTATGCTCTCCGTCATTACCTCATGAACCTTCTCGGGAATCCAGCCATTAATTTTCCCTTGGGCTTTTTTCGATAAGCGATTTATCATTCCTGAACGTCTAGATAATTTCCGTTTCCATTCTTCTACTTCTTCGTAAACCTTTAATTCATATTCGTTCACGTTATTCCACCCCCTTCTCCAATGACATAACCTTCATTACGACGGCAACCTCATAAAAGTTTTAAAGAAAACTCGCCGATTGGCGAGCCGTTAGGCGGTTCATGAGGCGTAGTTGCACTTATGCCTGATAGGAAAGTTATACTTTCCTATCGGCCAGAAAAATCTCCCTTCAACACGAAAGGAGATTTTCAACTATACTTTTAACCGTTTTCTACTGTATAGATAAACGAATAAATAACTAAACACAGCACCTGCCAATAATGCTAACAGTGCAATCATCATCTCACCTTTAATTAGGATAAATAAAGCAAAAATTGCCGTTTGGATTAATAAAATGACCATCATTAACTTATGGAAAGCTGCGATTTTACTTTTTGGAGCTACTGGATATAAATCAACCCAAAGCTTGTTTTGATGATGATTCCAAAGAGGCAGCAATTGAAACCCCGTCAAATATAAAAATAAAACGCTAAGCAGCATCTGCCCCAAGCCAAAAGAAATAAAATAGATCCCAAGTGCGCCAATGACCGTTAGGCGGATAAATAGCCCCAGATAATCCGATGAGCGCAAAAATGCCCGTGAATATAAATACAGATAGGTCTTGTCCTTCGTAAAAGCAATCCGATTAATCAAAATGTCGAGCCATTTTCGCCTTTTGACTGTAACTTTTAACTGCGGCACATCAGTAAACATATTGGCGAGGCGGTAAAAGGAAGCCATTCGTTTCCCTTCCCCGTCAATTAATATATCCCATTTGAGCCCCATATTACTTGTTCGAACAAAAAATGAACGATAATAAAACGCCATTACCACAACTATCAGCAACAGGAATAGCAGGTTAGCTTGTTTTAATAATAAATACGTAAAAGCAGCATTGATAAAATAACGGACAACCATGTCCCATTTATATACAGAAGGCTGAACGAAATAATGGATTCTCCAATTAACTGCCATATTCCAGGCTTTGACAAATAACAAAACAGCCAGGTATGGGACAAATAAACGAAAGCCGCTGCTGTTAATATGGGCATACATCGGCATAAGTACTGCTAGAACCATTAAGAGAATATACCCTTGAAATGTTAGACTTATTACACCTGAACGCAGGAAGTATCCCTTTAATTTATTTTCCAGCGGGATTAAAAAGACCTGATCCGCTTCAAGGAGAAAATTATAAACTGGACTGTACGTTAACAAAATACCGATTAGAATTGCGATTACGAGTTCGGCAGGGAATTCGGCTGAAAGTGTTTTAATCCATTTTTGATAATAAAAGGCTCCTGTTCCAATCAGAAACAACAACACAATTACAAGATGGCCATTAAATATGTATCGCAAATACCTTCCTAAATCCTTGACGCGGCCGCCAGCCCGCTCTTTCCAAAGCTTTTTATCATCAAACATAATTTTCTTCCTTCGTCAATTGAATATACAAATCATCTAAAGAAGCTGAAGGCAAAGAGAATTGCTCCCTTAGCTCTGCTAGGGTCCCTTTGGCACGAATCTTTCCTTCATGCAGGATGATAAAACGGTCACAATACTTTTCCGCCGTTGCCAGAATATGCGTCGACATTAAGATACCGGCACCGTTTTCTTTCATTTTTTTCATCAAATCAAGCAGCGATTGAATTCCAAGCGGATCAAGGCCGACAAAAGGTTCATCAACAATATAAAGTGATGGCTGCACGAGGAAGGCACACATAATCATCACCTTTTGTTTCATTCCTTTAGAAAAATGAGCCGGAAACCATTTTAATCGTTTTTCCATTCGAAATTCTGATAGCAGGTGAGGAACGCGTTCATTATAAGTGGACTCATCTAAACCGTAAGCCATAGCGGTAAGCCGCAAATGCTCATCAAGTGTCAATTCTTCATATAAAACGGGTGTTTCTGGAACAAAGGTGAACAAACGTCGATAGGCTTCTTTGTCCTCGGTAAAGGTTTGTCCCTTTATTTTTATTGCCCCTTGGTGCGGCTCCATTAAGCCGATGATATGTTTAATCGTCGTACTTTTCCCCGCCCCATTCAAACCAATAAGTCCGACCAGCTCACCATTCTGAACTTCAAAGGAAACATCCTTTAAGACCGGGTTTCTTGTATATCCACCAACAAGGTTTTCGATTGATAATAAAGACATTGGCAACGTCCTTCCGTAGCATGATTATTGTTTATTTTATCAAAATATCTGTAATAAAAATAGGAATTCACTTTTTCGTTATTTTTTGTATATTTCTTTCGCTATCGGACATCATAATATTCGAAGGGGAAACAACTTACTTCGATGAAGAAATTCATCAAAACTTGAAATGAGGTGTCTGTTAAAGACAATAACATTTCAATATAAGTTAGCTTCCAAATCGTATCAGATAAGGGGATGGTTGTATTGTACAATGTACATGGGAACCATTTAGAGTTCAACACCAACTGTTTATCTTAAAAAATAAACATTAAATGAGGTGTTTACCGCAGATCGCGACCCGTTTTTATAAGTTGGAAAAACATATAAAAACTATATAGGGGATGGTCAGCTTGAACAATGATGTCTCTTTATAAAAAAACACTCTATGAAAAATGAGGTGTTTATCAAAGAACACTCCTAATTGAACGTCACTTTGAAGCAATCCCCTTCGAGAGGGCAGGATTCCATGCGAATCCTGTCTTTTTCTTTTTTATTTCTCCATCTCCTGTGGTAATATAATACAAACCAAATAGAAGGGCTGTGTTATTCATGAGCGATTGTATTTTTTGTAAAATTGTTAATGGGGAAATACCTGCAGCAAAGGTATTTGAGAACGAGCATGTCGTGGCTTTTTTAGATATTAGTCAGGTTACAAAAGGTCATACTCTCGTCATTCCGAAAGTACATAAAGAGAATTTATTTGAATTAACTCCTGAGATGGCGAGAAATCTATTTGAAGTGGTCCCTGCCATTGCTAATGCCTTAAAAAGAGAATTCGAACCGATTGGCTTAAACACCATCAATAATAACGGAGAACATGCGGGGCAATCTGTCTTTCATTACCATATGCATTTGATACCGCGCTATGGAAAAGGTGATGGTTTCGGTGCCGTCTGGAAAAATAACCAAAGTGATTATTCAGGGCAACTGTTACAGGAAATGGCAGTAGCTATTAATAAGCAGCTATAATTCTCACGATGAATATAATTATCTGAAAATTATATCTTTATTAAAATTATATTAATATGTTATAATGATGATAAGTTTTTCGCTGCAGGCAATGAGCGCACTGTGGGAGGAACTAAAATTGCTTAGAAGAGCAGAGGAGAGATGAGAAATGAATACGAAAAACCTTGTAATTTTAGCACTTTTAGCCGGGATTGGGGTAGTCTTGCACACAGTAACACCCAATTTTTTCGGTATTAAGCCTGACATGATGCTGGCAATGATGTTTTTAGGGATTATTCTTGTTCCAGAGATTAAAAGCGTTCTGCTTTTGGCCATTGTGACCGGAGTACTATCTGCCTTAACGACCGGGTTCCCTGGCGGACAAATTCCTAATATCATTGATAAGCCCATTACTGCGTTAGTATTTTTCGGGTTGTTTTTAGCTTTAAAAAAATACCGCAACTCGATTGTTAGTGTGGGAGTTTTATCAGCATTAGGAACATTAGTTTCAGGTTCGGTGTTCTTAGCATCAGCCTATTTCATTGCAGGATTGCCAAAAACATTCGCCGTACTATTTGCAGCAGGTGTGTTACCAGCTATTGCACTCAATACCGTAATAATGGTTATTTTGTATCCAATTGCTCAATCCATTTTTAAAAGAACGAAATTAACTTCAGCTTCCGTCATTCAAAAATAATGCAGCGGATCCTTTTTAAGAAAAGAACCCCCTTGGGTTCTTTTCTTAAATTCAATTTTCTATAAAAAATAGGACAGCATAAAAGCAGCCAGCAAGAAGATCCCGCCGCCACCTGCTAATGCTGCTGCGCGTTTCTTTAAGACTTGTTTAGGCGGATAAACACCAGGTCTTTTTAAGTCCAAAATATATTTACAAGTTCCCAAAAACAGAATAACACTTAAGATAAAAAACATCACAGTGATACTCTTCATTTTTTATCCCCCTACTGAATTAGAAATTTCGAACAACCGTTGTAACTATTTATATGTTTCACCGTCCATTCTTATGAACAAGTCGTCTCCTAAAAACAAGGAGAATAGGACAATTTAACAGCTAAAGGGTCTGAAAATTTAAACTTCAACATAATATTTCTCAATTTCTAAAGATTTTGTGAATTTATATCTTTATTAATTTTTATTTTATTGGCATAATGATAATAGAGAAATGTAAAAGTAGGTGAAAATTGGGATGACGGAGAAACAATATTCAATGAAGGAAGCGCTTCTCTTTAGTCAGAGAATTGCACAATTAAGTAAAGCCTTATGGAAATCGATTGAGAAAGACTGGCAGCAATGGATAAAGCCCTTTGACCTAAATATTAATGAGCATCATATCCTCTGGATTGCCTACCATCTAAATGGTGCTTCCATATCAGATGTTGCCAAGTTTGGCGTTATGCATGTCTCAACAGCTTTTAATTTTTCAAAAAAGTTAGAAGAAAGAGGTTTATTGGAATTTTCCAAGAAGGAGAATGACAAACGTAATACGTACATTAAGCTCACTGACCAGGGGGAAGAGATTTTACTTCAACTATTAGAAACCTATAAGCCTGATGGCAATGCAGTATTTTCCGGAGCTTTGCCACTTCGAGATTTATACGGAAAATTTCCGGACATTATCGAAATGATGGCGATCGTTCGCAATATTTATGGTGACGATTTCATGGGAATATTCGAGCGATCTTTCCATAATATTGAAACTGAGTTTACTGAAGAAAACGGGAAATTAAGAAAAGCAGTAAAAACAAACCAAGAGCTTGCTTAAAGATTATTTATAAGTATTTTGCTAACTCCAAAAATAGAGGCTTATAGATATTCTGAGCGAGGCATGCATTTATTACTTCTTTCATAGACAATTCTGTTGGTAAAGATGCTGATAATTCATCGAAAAGCGGTTGAAAGTAGACATACCCCTCCGCTTTTTGTTCTTCCAGTTTCATGCTCAATTCGTCACATAAATAATAAAACTTTTCTTTTTCCTGCTTGGTTATCCCATTTTCAATCACTAACTGATAAAATTTGAGTTCAGGGTTTTTTAGCAGCTTTAATAACAGCTTCTGATGATATTCAAGAAGATTAATTCTTTCCAATAGCAATTCATGTTCATTCATACAATGACCCTCTTTTCAAACCGATACAAAACCTAAATTCATTATTAACCTTTTATAGGCTTGGGTAAACCTTTTTTTGAATATCAAAAAAATCATTTTTAAAAATCTATATTCTTCCATTCTTTATAACTATCTTTTTTTCTTAATATTTGATATTGTATAAAGAATAATACGTACAACAGGGAGGGAATCATCGATGATCTCCGTTTTTATTGTCTTTGCCATTTTTATCTTGTTTTATGTAAATAAAATGACCAATTCTCTTTGTATTCAAAAGGAAATCCCGGAAGAAAACCAGCATAAAGTGTTTCGTACGATTAATGTTCTAATCACGATATTACTGATCTCTTCCTATCTGGAAATTTTATATACATAATCCAATAATTATAGTTGGATTTATACTTTTACAAGCAATCCGCTAAAACGGAAGCGATGAGGTTTGCCGCATCGCTTTTTGTTTGTATTACATACTGTTACATACTGTTGTGAAAATTTAATAAACTAATACCGCTTATATTTTTGCAGTAGTTCCCATTTATGTTATAGTTAACATTGTGGACAAATTAACTCACAAGAAATTAACTATTTAGGAGAGATTCATCATGAAGAAATGGATATTATCCCTCACATTAGCTGGCGGTGTTCTTACATTAGGTGCGTGTGGTCAAAGCGGTTCTACTACGGTTGCAGAAAGCAAAGCTGGAAATGTTACACAAGATGAGCTTTACAAGACGATGAAGGAGAAGTACGGAGACCAAGCTCTTCAACAGCTTGTATTTGAAAAAGTTCTTTCCAAGAAATACAAAGTAACAGATAAAGAATTAAATGAAAAAATTGATCAATTAAAAGCTGATCTAGGTGAAAATTTTGATGCCACCATTGCCCAATATGGCTATAAAGGCGTAGATGATTTAAAGAAAACGATGAAGCTTGGCATGATGCAAGAACAAGCGGCACTCAAAGACGTTAAGGTAACTGATGAAGAATTAAAGGAATATTATGATACATATCCTGATATAAAAGCCCGCCATATTCTTGTTAAGGATGAAGCTACAGCAAATGAAGTAAAGAAAAAGCTGGACGGCGGCGCTAAATTTGACGAAGTTGCAAAGGAATATTCAACAGATACAGGTTCTGCACAAAATGGCGGTGACTTAGGCTGGTTTGGTCCTAAAGCAATGGTTCCTGAATTTGAGAAGGCAGCATATGCACTTAAGGTTAATGAAATTAGTGCTCCAGTTAAGTCAGAACATGGATATCATATTATCCAAGTAACGGAGAAGAAAGAGAAAAAACCATTTGCAGAAATGAAGAAAGAGCTTGAAAAGGAATTAAAATCAAAGAAATTAACAAGCGAAGACATTAATAAAGCAATGCAGCGTGAACTTAAAGACGCAAATGTAAAAGTAAGCGACAAAGACTTAAAAGATGCGCTTAAGCCACAAACATCTGCACAACAATAATGTAAAAGGAGAGACTCTGGGTTTGAGTCCCTCCTTTTTTTATTCTTCTCCTTCACGGCGCATTTCCTTTGCCTGCTCCAATCGTTTGATATAAATTTCTCCTTCTTGTTCAATGGTTTCAAGCTCTAACTGTCGCTCTTCCCTGCCTGTTTTGATTGCCATTAGGGCACTGACAGCAATTCCAACCACAACTGCATAAATCCAAATTGGTATAGTCAATTTCTCTTGCTCCCTTCAACAGTGGTTGTCCACTTTTTATTACAACTTATTCGACTATCACAAAAATATTCATTTCCGATAAAAAAAATAACCCATTTAGGGTTATTTATTAAAAACAGGCTTATAAAATGACCGGTTATCCAAGGCAAAGATCCGCTCGGAAAACTCACCAGGTTTCACTCTTTCTAAGGCACGGTCAAGCATATTCATTTTTGCATCAAGGTTATCAATGTAATGAAGAATCTCTGCCTCTTTTATTAATGGTGGTTTCGGACTCCCCCATTCGGCCTTTCCATGATGGCTAAGGACAAGATGCTGAAGAATTAGAATTTCTTCCCCTTCAATCCCTAGTTCTTCTGCCGCTTTACCAATTTCATTGATCATAATCGTAATATGGCCAAGTAAATTTCCTTCAATTGTATAGACCGTTGATATCGGACCTGATAATTCCATTACCTTGCCCATATCATGCAGAATAACACCCGCATACAGCAAGTCTCTATCAAGGCTCGGATATAATAAAGCAAGCGCCTTGGCGAGATCAAGCATGCTTACCACGTGATATGCGAGCCCGGAAACAAATTCATGATGATTTTTAGTTGCTGCCGGGTATTCCAAAAAGGCCTTTTGATGCTTTTTGATTAAGTGGCGAGTGATTCTTTGGATATTAGAATTATTCATTTCAAAAATATACTGGGTCAGCTTGCCGACCATCTCTTCTTGACTTAGAGGTGCAGTCTCAAGAAAATCTTCTAGCTTCACACCGTCAGAAGGGCCGGCTTTTCGAATCTGACGAATTTTGAGCTGACTTTTCCCACGGTAATTTTGTACATCACCTTGTATCTTGACTATATTTTGCGCTGCATAGCTCTTTTCGTCTTCCTCACTGGCATCCCAAAGTTTAGCTTCAATTTCACCGCTTTGATCTTGGAGGATTAATGTTAAAAATGGTTTTCCATTACTGGCAGTCCCTTTTGTGGAACTTTTTATTAATAGATATAATTCCACATGTGATCCTACATCATAATTTAAAATTCCTTTACTCAAGCTAATCACGCTCCTTCCACTATTAAGAGTATAACATATCCAACTATTACTCTATGAAATTATCTGAACAGCGCCTTTTGCAAACTTAGAACATTCTCCTTTGGAAAGAGAGGAAGTAAATGGCTATGACAAGTGAAAAATAAAATTTGATTATGTTCTAGCCTTTTGAGGAGCTCAATTACCTTTTGTGTTCTTTCTGCATCAAAATTGACAAAGCTATCATCAATAATAATTGGAAATCGATAGTTTTCATAAAGTGTTGTCGCTAAGGCAAGTCGAATCGATACATATAATTGTTCGGTTGTAGCTTGACTAAGTTCATTTGCTTCAAATAGCGTCCGGTCCTCACGCTCTACTAAGAAACCAAGGCCTGAATGCTGGAGATGAATCTTTTGATAATTGCCATTAGTAAGAAAGGACAAGTATTCTTCCGCTTTCAAGAGCATCCTCGGCAAGTGAACGTTTTTATATTTTTCAATCGTGCTGGACAAGAGCTCCTGGGCTAGACAATAGACAGACCACTCTCTCGCTGCTTCATCCAATTCAAATTTTTTCTGCTTGTAGTGATGAAGAATGTCAGAATAAACGCCGCCTTCTTCAAGTATTTGAATCTCATAGTTAATTGATGCTTGCTCCTCATGAAGCCTTTTTAATTTTCCCTGGAAATGCTGTGCTTCCTGATTACATTCTCTTCCTAATTCATCACTGTTATGAATCAATAAAAAGCCATCCCTATCTTGTTCAGAAAGAATTGAGTATTGTAGCTGGCTTTGGATGGTTTCGAGCCTTTCGAGAAGCTTCCCTTGTTTTTCGGCTTTTGCACCTAGTTCATAGAATTGCTGCTCTGTCTCCACCTTTGCTGCATGTAAGAGCTTTTTATATTCTACCTTTAAATGCTCTAGCTCTTGGGACCTTTGCTTCCTATCTGCTTCAAGACCGGCAAGCTTTTCCCGTCTCTCTTGAGTCTTAATTTGCTTTTCATGCTCTTCCTTAAGTTTGTTTCTCAGGAGATAGGCCGTATTGTGTAAATCTAAGCCTTTTTCAGGCAAAAAGCGGGTTTCATAGGATTTCAGCCCATCTGCTAATTTCGACTGCTGCTGATTGATTTGCTCTAGTCTTGTATATAATTGCTTTTTCTCCCTGCAAATGGATTTATATTGTTCAATTAGTTCAAAAGCTTCCAGCAAAAAAGTTGTAGCGATGTATTCAGGTATTTGTAATTCACTGCTTATCGATAACAGTTTTTCTTTATTTTGCGCTGACTCCATTTCCCATTCAGCAAATTTGGCCATAATCCTTTCATATTGGGATTGCTGTTGTTTTAACTTGATTTTTAACATTTGCAGCTCTTCCAGCCGTTGATTATCAAGCATTAATTGGTTCTCGAGTTTTGTAAAATCTTCATATTCAGCAGTTTGTAGTTTTTGAATTAACTGCCTTTCCTTTTCTCTTAAACTATCAAGTGTTTGATCCATGTTCTTACTATTGGACTGTTTAGTGCTTTTCGTCATAAAAATGACCATTCCAATACAGCCTAGCACCCCTAAGAAGAACAAAATCCAATTCTTTGATAACATACCATACAATGAAAGCCCAACAAAAATCAGCTCAAAAAGAAAAAACTGATACTTTTTCTGCCTTTTAATGCTTGCTCTTTCGGCCTTATCCCGTTCATTTTCTTCTTCAATGAATGAAACTTTATCTTGTAAGGCCTTTAATTCCCATTCTAAGCTCTTCTTATCATTACCGTAACCTACTTGCTCCTCAAGCCGTTCCCTTTCCTGTTTAGGGAGAACTTGACGCTCTGCCAATCGAACCTCTGTTTCTATTTCTTCCAATAGGTTTTTTTCTTCTTGATAGCGATCCTCTAACTCTTCCCTTGCCTCTGCCAGATTTTGTCTTTTCCGTGAAATGATTTCAACCTGGTTTTTCATATAAATATTTGTATTGATGGTAAAGATGTCTTCTTCCTTCAATGATAAATGAAGTTTTTCGCTTGTAACGGAAAGTTTTTCGTTATCCTCCGCTAGTTTCATTTCACATTGCTGCTTCTCAAGCTTCAATTGCTCATAAAGCGGGACTTGATCAAGCAGTGCTAAGATTGCAGGCTCGGTTTCAAGAAAATTTGGCTCTGGCTGAATTGCAGCTAATTCTTTTTTTACGGTTTCGATTCTTCCAGAAAGGCTTAGAATCTCGGCATTGTACGGGTGAATGAGCTGATTTAATTTTTCTATGCGTTCAATCCCACGGGCAGGGAAGTCGATTTCTCCCAGCTCGGCCAGCTCCTTCTTTGTCCATATTTCCTCTTTAACAATAGCATCTATTCTCTTCCATTCATTCAGTTTTTCGAGTCTATTTTGAATTTCCTCAAGGGAGCAATTTATTTCTCCCATTTCCTGTTGCATCATTTCTTTCTTTTCAACCAGGTTTTCATATTCTTTATTTTTTGCGGCCGCTTTTTTTAATTCACCGTTAATGTCATGAATCGCCTGTAATTTTTCATTCAATATAGGTTTCTTTCCTGATGGTTTAAAGCGGGAATCCAGCTCTTTCTGCAGAGCCGATTCCGTTTTTGATAGCCGTTCTGTTCCTAATGTTCCTGCTGAAAATAGGAATTTACCAATATCCTCACCCTTCAATTGATGAATGTTTTGCAACCCATGGATATTAAAGGAAAATATCGCTTGGAATAGGCTTTTATCAAAGTTTGCTACTAATTCTTTTAGTAGTTCTTCGTCTCCGATATTTCCATTGTCCATGACCACCTTTACATCGCCTACGGCCTTACCTTTAACACGTTCAATGACCGCAAACCCGTGCTCTTCATGATAAATTCTAATCTTGCCGCCATACTTAGTACTATGTTTTGGTTCATAGCGAAGCTCTGATTGCAGTCTAGTTGGAAATCCGAATAAAATCCCATGGATAAAGGCCATAATTGTAGACTTCCCCGCTTCATTTTCACCAAATAAAACTTGAAAATTGGCAATATTGGTAATTTTCACATTTTCCAATTGCCCATAGCCGTATATGTGCATCTCAATAATTCTCAAATGCCGCTCCCCCTTTCCTATGATGGATTAAGCAATGTAATTAACAATTTCTCCGACTTTTCAATCAACTCTTCCTGCTCTGTCTCAGATAAATGGGATAAATATTTTCTCCCTAAATGGTGTTCATACAACGGAGCTAGAGCATAATTAACATCGTCATAATGTTCGATTGTCTCAAAAAGTTCTGCATAAAAATTTGCTTCCATTTTCAATTGTTCTTTGTCTATTTGCTGACTTTCCTTGATATTTAAGCCGACTAGCCAAACAAAAGATTCCTCCTCTCTTTCGACGTCTAAAATCAGCTCTATAAGTTCGCTATCCAAGCTTCTTTTTTCGAGGTCATTATCCAGCTGAATATTCTCTATAAAGAGTGTTAGAAAGACTCCTGTTTTGTCTCTTCTAAGTTTATCGATGGTAGATTGGCATAATTGAAGAATATCATGAAAATTTTTCGCTGAAGCAGCGTCAAGAGTTACCTCCTCCCAAACAATATCAGACGATTCAATAAAATCCAGTTCGGTCTCGGCATCTGACAAGGTTACATGATAAAAGCCCTTGCTCCCGGTTTCTTTCTTATTCCTTCCTTGGATATTGCCTGGGTAAATAATCGGTGGATTTTCTGACAAAATACAACGTTTATGGATATGACCTAATGCCCAATAATCAAAATCTTTTTTCTGTAAATCCTTGATTGTAAATGGAGCGTAGTTATCATGCTCGGTTCCGGAACTTTCATTTCCATGAAGAATACCAATATGAAAATCAGCCCCGGCTAGCATCTGATAATCATCTATTTTCCGGGCGAATACATGCCGAGTAGGATAGCTAAAGCCGGAAAGATGGACGATTTCTCCGCTTTTCGTCTCTAGTCTCTTTGTTTCAACCTCACTATTAAATACATGAACATTTTCAGGCATGTCAAGGTGAACCCACGAACCGTTTAAATGATCGTGATTACCATGGACGACATAAACAGGTATTTCTTGTTCTGAGAGCTTAAGCATTTCCATACGAAAACGCGATTGTGCCCGCAAGCTCCGGTCCTCACCATCAAATAAATCGCCTGCTAAAATAACAAAATCAACCTGCTGTTCAATGGCTGTAGCCGTAAGCTTTTTTAAGGCCGTAAAGGTGCTTTCCTTCACCCTTGTAAAGATGTTTGCTGGCAAATGTTTTAATCCAACCATTGGGCTGTCCAAATGCAAATCTGCTGCATGGATAAATGATATTTTTTTCATAAATATTCCTTTCATTCTCTTTTCTCAATTGTAGCACTTCCAAAATGCGAATGCACGTTCCATCCGAAAAAATAATAAAGAGCTTTACCAAAATGGCAAAGCTCCAACAAACCTATTCGTTCTTTGTTAATTGTAACGCCTTTTTAATATCTTTAAAGGAGTTGGACTTCCCGTACATTAAGACACCGCCACGGTATACACGGGCGCCAAATACGGCTAAAGCAACAATGGTTGCTAACAGGATGGCAATTCCTAAAATTGCCTCCCAAGCTGGGATTGTCAGCATTCCCACACGCAAAAACATTATCATCGGTGTGAAGAAAGGAATATACGAGGTGACAGTAATAAATGCTGCATCTGGTTTCCCAAGACCAAACATGGCAATCATAAATCCGCCAACCACAAGGAACGTCATTGGGGTAATCATTTGCTGCACATCTTCAATCCGACTGACAAGCGAGCCCAAAAAGGCCGCAAGTGTCGCATAAAGAAAATAGCCCAGAATAAAGAAAATCACCGCATAGACAATTGTTACGACTGGAATATCGCTGAATCCATACACGCCAAAAAAGCCTTCTTTTAATGACTCTAAATTTCTTGTTAGCGAGAAGTAACCTACGAGTAGAAACGCTGCTAATTGGGTTAGACTTAAAAGTCCAATCCCGATTATTTTGGCAAACATTTGCTTAATCGGCGAGACACTCGAGATTAATATTTCCATTACCCGTGAAGACTTTTCCGTCGCCACTTCCATCGCAATCATGGTAGCATACATAATGACGGAAAAATAAATAATAAACAGCAAGACATAGACAAGGCCGCGGGCTTGGTTAAGTTCTTCTTCCGTCTTTGCATTTTTCTCAAGGGCAAATTTTTCAAAAGAAACCGGTTCATAGAGCTTCTGCAGCTGCGCCGGCGCCAAATTGATTTGAGAAGCGGCCAGCATGGTTTTTAATTGCTGCAGTCCTGTTTGCAGGTCAGTAAACAGGGAGGATTCCGCGATACTCATGGCTTTAAAAGTTGCCTCCGGTAATTTCTCGTTATTATAACGTAATTGAATGACCCCTCTAAAATCGCCTTTTTCTACCGCTTTTTCTGCCTCTTTTTCACTGCCTTTGTAAAGTGTAAGATTAATATCTTTGTTAATGGTATTAACCTGCTTCTTAAAAGGCTCAAACAGCTGGCCTGTTTCATCGAGTACGGCCACCTTATCTTTCCCGCCATTTTTATCAAACATATCGATGATATTATTAATGTTTGTCAGGGCTAATACAATTACCACCGTAATAATGGTTGTGATAATAAACGATTTACTCTTCAGTTTATTTAAATAAGTATGGAACAAGATAATCCAGAAACTATTCATAAGAATTACCTACTTTCTCGATAAAAATATCATTTAAAGAAGGCTCTTCAAGGGAGAATCTTCTGATAAATCCTTTACCAACAATCTCTTTCAGGATCTTTTCGGCAACATATTCTCCTTCGATCTGCAGTTGAATTCCTTCCATTGTCGTTTTCGCCTTGACGACACCAGGATAATTTTCCAATGATGCTAATGGAAAATCTGCATGAATAACGAGATTCTTTTTTCCAAATGAGCGCTTGATTTCCTTTAATCCACCATGCACAACCGGGCTTCCTTTATGCATGATACAAAGATGTTCACACATTTCCTCCACATGGTGCATTTGATGACTCGAAAACACGATGGTCGCTCCATTTTCTTTCAAAGCTAAAACGGCTTCCTTCAGCATTTCAACATTTACCGGGTCAAGACCGCTAAATGGCTCATCAAGGATTAATAATTTCGGTTTGTGTACAACGGCGGCAATAAATTGGATTTTTTGTTGGTTACCCTTTGATAGCTCTTCAACCTTTTTATTCTCATACTCCGGAATTTTAAAGCGCTCTAGCCAAGTTTTCAATTCAATTAGCGCCTCGCTCTTCGGCATCCCTCTTAATCTCGCTAAATAGACGATTTGATCACGGACTTTTAACTTCGGGTACAAGCCTCTTTCCTCAGGAAGATAACCGACCAAATGGCTGGTGGAATAATTGATTGGCTTTCCATCCCAAGTAATCTGCCCACCGCTCGAATCAAGCAGACCTAGAATCATCCGAAATGTTGTCGTTTTCCCGGCACCATTTGCCCCTAAAAAGCCAAACATTTCTTTTTCAGGAATTTCCAACGATAAATCATCTACGGCGGTAAATTTCCCAAACCGTTTTGTGACATGTTCAAGTTTAAGAACCATTTCACACACTCCTCTCTTACTTTAATACGAGTAAACCGCATAATGGTTTCAATTTCTTTTGCCCAATTGAACGAATTATGTGAAAATAGTAGTAGGAATCTTGGAAAAAGGGGATATTGAAATGAAAACGTATAAATTAACTGCCTTTGAAGCGAATGGTGAAAAGATTTTAGACGAAAGCTTCCAAGCTGAAGATGATGCTTCTGCTAAGAAGTTAGGTGAACAACTATTATCAGAGAAAAACCTATTAGAGCATACACACCGCTGCACCTCACCAGGTGGTAAACTACTGCTTTTTCATTCATAAAAAAACGAAGCCGATTGGCTTCGTTGTTTATTTTCCTCTGAAATTTGGTTTTCTTTTTTCAATAAATGCCTTGATGCCTTCTTGATGATCAAGGGTTTCCCGCATTTTTCGCTGACCGTATTTTTCTAGTTCTAATATTTTTAGCAATTGTGGGCGGTTCTTTTCGGCCATTATTTTCTTCGTTCTTATCATTGCTTGCACAGGCCTGCTTAACCAATCCGTTATTCTAGCATCTAACGTCCCTTGAATACCATCTTCCGCTACTTCCTGAATTAGCCCCGACTTTAGTGCTTCTTCGGCACCCATCATTTTTCCATCCCAGATAATTTGCTTTGCTTTTGTTTCACCGACTCTTTTTTCCAAAAAGAAATGGGCTCCCCCATCAGGAATCAGGCCGATGCCGATAAAATTCATTGCCAGTTTGCTTGTTTTGTCAGCAATTATATAGTCTGTTGCTAATGCTAAACTGAAACCCAATCCTGCCGCCGCACCTGAGATGGCGCTGATTGTTAATTTCGGAATGCTGTAAAGTGTAATAATCAATTCACTAATACAGTCCATCACTGGAAAGAAATCGCTCTCATTCATGTTTGAAAGCATCGTTTTAATATCCCCGCCTGCCGAAAAGGCTTTTCCTTTACCGCTTAACACAACAATATCAATATCGTCAGATTCACTAATTTCTTTCAGCTTACAGACAAGCCCCTTAATCATATCTAAATCCATTGCGTTTAAAGCTTCCGGTCTGTTCATCTCCACCGTTGCAACACGGCCAACTACTTTCAAATTCACCTTATCCGTAACAAAATTGATTGACACCTGATATCCCCCCCCAATTTCTTCATTCAATTCCATTATATAATGGAATTGAATGGAATAAAAACAGTTTTCTTAATATAACAAATTTTCTTTTCCGGTTAATAAACATGAATAGGGACAAAGGCTAGTGCCCTTGTCCCCATTTCTTAACCTTTTTTAAGTGCTTCCTTTTGCACTTGATCCCTTAATGTCATTTTCAGAAATTTCCCTACAGAAGTCTTCGGAATTTCATCAAGAAACAGGATATCGTCTGGAATCCACCATTTGGCAAACTGTGGTTTTAAGAATTCTAACAGCTCTTCTTTCGTTGTATTTCCTTTATAGGCTTCCTTTAAAACGACGCAGGCGACAGGGCGCTCCTGCCATTGTTCATGAGGAACAGCAACTACTGCCGCTTCAAATACAGCGTCATGAGCCATTAAGGCATTTTCTAGATCAACTGATGAAATCCACTCGCCGCCGCTCTTAATTAAGTCTTTTGTCCGATCAACGATTTTCACAAAGCCTTCCACATCAATCGTGACAACATCGCCGGTATGGAGCCAGCCATCACGGAAGGCCTCTTCGGTTCGCTCGTCTTTATAATATTCGGAGGCAATCCATGGTCCTCTAATACACAATTCGCCCATTTCTTTGCCATCCCAGGCTACTTCACCGTCTTTACCTAAGATTTTTATTTCTAGTCCTGGGACAAGTGTTCCTTGCTTTGCTCTTAATTCTAATCTTTCCTCGTAATCCAATTCTTCTTGGTAGCTTTTTAGAGTGGAAATGACTACGAGCGGACTGGTCTCCGTCATGCCATACGCATGCATGAATGGAATGTTATGACGTTGTTCAAATGCCTTAATCATCCCTTTCGGTGCTGCAGATCCTCCGCATAAAACACCTCTTAAACTGCTCAGGTCATAGGAGCCCTCGTCAAGTTCCTTTAACAAGCCAAGCCAAATGGTTGGAACTCCAGCCGTTACGGTAACTTTTTCCTGCTCAATCAGCTCTGCAAGCAATTTTGGGGTAAAATACGGTCCAGGCAGTACTAGCGATGTACCAAACCAGACGGCGGAAAATGGCATCCCCCATGCATTGGCATGGAACATCGGTACAACAGGAAGTGCTACATCTTTTTCACTTAATGCGGCGCTGTCCGCTAGGCCTAGTGCCATACTGTGGAGAACAATCCCGCGGTGGGAATAAACAACACCCTTTGGATTTCCAGTGGTTGCCGACGTATAGCACATTCCAGCCGGATCATTTTCATCCAAATCTTCCGGGTAGTGATATTCCGGATTTGCTTCAGCCAATAGTTTTTCATAATGATAGACTGGAGTGAGTATTGTTTCTGGAAGTTCTTTATCATCGGTCATGACGATAAATGCCTTAACGGTCTTTAGTTCAGCGGCACAGCTTTCAAGTAATGGCAGGATGTCTGGGTCAACAATGAGAACCTTGTCCTCTGCGTGATTAATAATGTAGGTAATATGCTGGGGTGATAGCCGGATGTTTACGGTGTGTAGCACGGCACCCATACATGGGATGGCAAAATAGGCTTCTAAGTGACGGTGATGATTCCACGCTAATGTTCCTACCATGTCGCCTTTTGTTACACCTAATTTTGTTAAGCTGTCGGCAAGTCTTCTCGTTCTATCGGCAATTTGTTTGTAAGTGAATCGCTGAATGCCGTTTGCCGTTCTGGATACTACCTGTTTCTTTGGAAAATACTTTTCAGCTCTTTCCATCATTTGCGTCATCGTTAAAGGCGTTTGCATCATAGCTATATTCCCCTCCATTAATGAAAGCATTTTTTAAAAAAAGTTCTATGGACAATCCAATTAAATATTCGACATTAAGAAAATATTATCCTTTTTTAAGAACTAAATTTGTCAGTCAAAAATAACTTTGCAGAACAAATTTATCAACCTTTTTTGAAATAATAAAAGTTAACAAAATAGTCAAAGTTTGTACTGGTCTCAGCGGCAATCTTTAATAAAATTATATTTAGAAATAATAATCAAAAGGATGATGGATTATGCTTAAAATGCCCCGCCCGCTACCAAAGGAATTGATCGTTATGCGGTCGCTAAATTTGCGAAAGATTTTATCCCAGCAAGAAAAGAAGAACTATAAAAACCTTGAGAAGGGCTTTGAAGGAGAAATAAAGTTTGATTTGTTAACGGAGAAGCTACAGAATGAATGTTTAGTCTTAAATGGTTTGCTTCTAGAGGTTAACAACAGTGAATTTCAAATCGACACAAGTATTATTTTTCAAAAGTCGATTTACCTAATTGATGTGAAAAATTTCGAAGGCGGCTACTACTATGAAAATGAAAAACTTTATTATGCAAATGGAGATGAAGCCAAGGATCCTCTGATGCAGCTAAGACGGTGTGAATCCCTATTCCGGCAATTACTCCAAAAACTCCGTGTTAATTTACATGTTGAAGCCTACTTGGTCTATATCAACCCCGAGCTGACCCTTTTACAAGCCCCACGCAGCTTTCCAATTATTTATCCTACCCAACTTAATCGTTTTATGCAAAAATTGAACATGGTTCCATCTAAATTATATGGAACCCACGAAAAGCTTGCTGACCAACTAATTTCACTTCACAAAACTGAATCGGTAAATACCAGATTGCCTCCATATAATTATGACCAGGTGCAAAAGCGGATATTTTGTCCATCGTGTTGTTCATTTTCGCTATCTGTCAGGAGAAATAAAATAGTTTGTGAGAAATGCAATCATCAAGAGGAAATTGAATTGGCTGTTTTACGGATTGTGGAGGAATTAAAATTCTCTTTCCCGATAGAAAAATCACTACGAATGAAGTCTATCATTGGTGTATGATAATCGAATCAAAAAAAATGATTGGGCGGATTCTTAAGAAAAACTTTAAACAAATAGGATATGGTAAATGGTCCTATTATGAGTAAATTAGGTAAGTATCCTTGTTAAATATTCTTTATTGGCGACCGAACTTGGACGACTTTCTCGGTTTCGGTAGCTTATACCCTTTTTAAGCTACCGAACTTGGACGACCTTCTCAGTTTCGGTCGTTTATACCCTTTTTAAGCTACCGAACTTACACGACTTTCTCGGTTTCGGTCGTTTATACCCTTTATAAGCTACCGAACTTACTCGACCTTCTTAGTTTCGGTCGTTTATACCCTTTATAAGCTACCGAACTTGCTCGACTTTCTCGGTTCCAGTAGCTTATACCCTTTATAAGCTACCGAACTTACAAGACCTTCTCAGTTCCGGTCGCTTATACCCTTTATAAGCTACCGAACTTGCTCGACTTTCTCAGTTTCGGTAGCTTATACCCTTTATAAGCTACCGAAGACAGCGGCATTTCTCAGTTTCGGTAGCTTATACCTCTTATAAACGGCCGAACTTACCAAGTTTTCTTGGTTTCCATCGCTAATCCCACTTTTGTCATTGTTTACGCCAATATGAAAAAAACTCCTGCTTAAATTAAGCAGGAGAACCTTTCTCTGAAAATAACTCATCTAGAATTTTTATTTTATCTTCTGTATAAGCTTCAAAGCTGTCATTATAGGTTTTAGGGTCCTTCGGATTTGCAAAGTGGGTAATCTTTCCGGTAACCGAATCTATAAACTTGCTAGCTGCCCCGCAGCCGAGCCCGATAATTGTCTGCTGTTCTTCCATAATCATAATGTTATAGATGCTTTCCTGATTCGGAAGTGAGTAACCGACATTCTCAAGATTACCGAGAATGTTCTTTTGCCGATAAAGGTAATATGGTGTATAGCCATGGTCCGCCGTCCAGACCTCAGCAAGCTCCATCATTTTTTCAACCTCATTCCGGTCCGCCACTTTGTATTTTTCCTTGTTCTTGGTCATTTCCGAAGCACGCTTGAACGATAAAGTATGAACGGTCAAGGATTCAGGCATCAGCTTTTCCGTTTCAGCTAACGAATGGGTAAATTCAGAGACACCCTCACCTGGCAAGCCAATAATTAAGTCCATATTGATATTGTTCATGCCGCTTGCACGAGCCATGTGATACTTTTCAATCGTTTCGGAAACAGTATGGTGTCTGCCAATCGCTTTTAACGTTTCTTGCGTATACGATTGTGGATTAATACTGATCCGGTCGATATTCCACTTTTTCAAAATATCTAATTTCTCAGGGGTAATCGTATCCGGGCGCCCCGCCTCCACGGTAATTTCACGGATGTTTTCAACATCAGGAAACGACATGTACATTTCTTCATAAAGCATATCCATCTCTTCAGCCGTTATGCTGGTCGGGGTTCCTCCACCATAATAGACTGTTGTAATCCGGACACCTTTTTCCTTCAGCCAGGCACCGATTTTCTTCATTTCATAATGAAGGCCACCAAGGAAGGAATCCACCGATCCTTGGCGTCCGTTAATCGCGTATGCAGGAAAAGTACAATACGCACATTTCGTCGGACAAAAGGGTATTCCAATATAAATACTGACTTCTTTTTGCAGCGAATATAGGTCAGGAACAACGCTGAGCTGGCGGTCGACAATTTGCTGCATCAACTCAATCTTTTCATCAGTGATTAAATAATCGGCCTTTAATTGCTGATGGGCAGCCTCTAATGGAATACCTTCTTGGACTTTCCGATGAAGCAATTTCGTCGGTCTGATTCCAGTAAGAATGCCCCACTTTTGCTTAATGCCTGTCAAATCCTGCAGGACGGTTAAATAAACATGGGCAACAGCATTTTTTATTTGTTTGAATTTTTCCTTTTCAGACCCCGCCCGGAATAATTCCTTTTGGTATTCGGCGGCAAATATTTTTCCAAGGTTGTCCTTTAATTCAGCAGAAACAGAAATATTTTCCTGAATTTGCAAATGGAATTGTATCTGAATATCCGCTTCTTCCGCATTTGCATATATAATCTTTGATTCTTCAAAAAACAAATTAGCAATCAGCTGGAGCGGTCGATTAAATCTTTCATCCTCTAACCCTATTATCGAAATTCGCAATGATATCACCTTTCAATAGTAAACTTCCTTAAGTGTACCGAATTGCAAAAACAAGGTCAATAAGCTGGTATATTTTTACATAAAAATATCAACGGCTGCTGCTGCCGTTGATATCTTCAAAATTTACTTTTTTATGATATTCATCTTTCTTAAAAACTCAATTGGCTGCTGTTTGCGGAAGTGTTCCTTAACCATATAGGCAACACCATTTTCATTTTTGGACCTGGTTATCCAATCCGATGCCCTTTTCACCTCGAAATCAGCGTTCCACATCGAAACACCAAGACCTGCTGCTTCTATTAAGGGAATATCATCCAGACCATCACCAATATAAACCATTTCACTCCTGCGGATTCCAAGCTGCTTTCCTAGGTAAGTTAATCCTGTTAACTTTGAAACTCCGGCAGGAACAATATCCAAACGTAAGGAATCCAGCTCGATTATTTCAATCTCGGTAAACATTTTACCTAGAGCATTTTTTGCATCCTTTAAATCACTCTTATCCTCAAAATAAACCTCAATCTTGGGAGGAGTAACCGGCTGGTCATGTAAATATTCACTTAGTGATGAAACAAATTGCTGGGAATAGAAAACAGGGTCGCCTGAAGTAAACACCGTTTTTGCCAACAAATGATTGTTAAGCTTTAACCTATTCGCTAAAGAAAATTGTTCAGTGACTAAGCGGATTTGGCACGGTAATGCCTCTAAAAAACTAACTGCATCATAGGTAATGTTTTCATTAATCCTTTTCACATAAATCGGCTTTTCCGCGGTACTTGCAATATAGGCGCCTTGATGTGTGATCAATGGTGACTTTATTTTTAACGCCTTAGCAACCTTTTTTGCTGAAGGAAAGCTGCGCGAGGTTACAAGTGTTACATAAATTCCTTTTTGCTGTACATATTCAACCGCTTCCTTTGTTGACTTATGAATTTTTCCATTTGTTTGAAGAAGCGTGCCATCAATATTTAACGCAAGTAAGCGATAAATCATTATGTTGCCCCCTGTTCTTGGTGAAATTACCCTTATATCACTTTTATGACTTTTCACTCATTTATAGAACAGAGGAGATGACCATCCGATTGAAAAAGAAAAACCCCGGTTTGGCACCAAGGGCTTAGTATGAAGTCTTACATTTGACCATATAGGTCTTCTAATGGTTTCATAATGACTTTATTTAATTCACCAATTATCATGCTCATCCGCTGCTCCGCTTGCATAAGATGGGCAATTTTCGGATTCTGCTGCACGAGTGCCACTGTTGACTGTGCCTGTTGTATTTCTTGTTCAGAAATATCCTGGCCCATCATTTGTTTTTGCTGCAGATTCATTTGAATTTGCCGGAACCCGTCAAACATTTGCTTTGAGGCCGGATCGGCATTCACTTCACTGTACGCCTGCTTTAATTGAGCATACTCTTCACTTTGTCGGATCGCGTTTTCTAAGGCATAGGCGGAATCATACAAATTAACTGCCATTAGGTTCACTCCTTTTTTGGTAACAATTCTTCACAACTATAACAAACTATTCGTTTAAATGCGAGAATGTTCAAATCACCATCTAAATTATTTTCACATACGATACTATCAGCGAATGCCTATTTTTACACAAATGAGGAGTGATTATGTCATTATCTTTAACCCCCATTAAGATTGTGCCCGGGAAACCAACAGAAAGAAATAACTTCATTGTACAAATGTCCAACCAATTGTTTATCCAATTAAAAATAGGAGCACACCAGGATTTGAACATCACGCTAGGGCAAAAAACAATCACTACAACCTTACAAACAGTAGAAATGGCTGCAAATGAGCTGATTTTCCCGGCAAACATGATAACAGATTTTTGTCTGCCGCTTCAATGCTATAAGTTTCAGGCCATGTACCTGGCAGATAGCCATACCCTGAAGCTTGGTCCAGTGGTCGGTTTACTTACTAATTTCACCTCAAATAGGCAGGAAGATCTTCACTTTCGTTCTATCCATTCCTTTTGCGAGGAACTTCATCACGGTATATCGGAGCAGGGTGGTTTTTTTTACGTCTTTGCTTATGACCAATTTTTAAACGAAGCATATTACCTTATGGACGGAAAATGGCATCCATTTGAACTCCCCCTGCCTGATGTGATTTACAACCGCATCCATTCCAGAAGGCTTGAACAAAAGGAGTCCTATAAACAGTTCCGCAAACGGCTGGAACAACTAACGATTCCGATTTTTAATGACCGTTTTCTTTCTAAATGGGAAGTGTATGAGCAGTTAAGCAATGAGAAACAGCTCTTGGCTTATATTCCCGAGACAAAACTCTTCTCAAAGGAACACCTGCATGATTTCATCCAAAAATACGAAACTGTCTTTCTTAAGCCGATACATGGCAGTCAAGGCAGGAACATTATTAAAGTGAAAAAGGAAAGGGAAAATTACTACACTTTTCAATCCTCAATAACAAGTCAGATTGATACCGTTGGGGAGGGAGTTACCCTAGACGAAATTTATCAGCTGGTAAAACCAATCCTTCATAATCAGATTTATATTATTCAGCAGGGACTTGATTTAGTTACAAATCAGGCTTGTGCCATGGATTTTAGGGTTTTATGTCATAAAAGTCTTACTAACCATTGGAAAATCACATCAACTGTGGCAAGAATTGCTGCTAATGGGGAGTTTGTTTCCAATATTGCTAGAGGCGGAACCATTACACGACCGTTGACGGCATTAGGGACTTGTCTCGGCGGAAAGAAATCTTTAGCAACACTCGAACTGATGAAGGAATTGGCGCTTGAAACGGCTACGGTTATTGGCAGTAACTCAGCAGGAATAACTGGAGAACTTGGCATCGACATCGGCGTCGACCTCGATGGGAGGATTTGGATAATCGAGGTGAATTCCAAGCCTTCTAAAAACTTCGAGGATGATGTTGGAAAAATAAGACCGTCCGCAAAGGCGATTATTCAATTTTGTACGCAGCTTGGCTTTGAAACCAAGCCATTAAAGGAGTGACATTAAAATGATTACATTTGGCATTATGACGTTGAATATGGAAAGCGAACATGCTTATATAAATGAAATTGCCAGACATGCTGAATCGTGCGAAATGGAGGTATTCCGTTTCCTTCCCTCCGATATCAATCCGCATACACTTCAGGTAAAAGGGAAAAAGTTTGATTCAATGACAAATTGCTGGCTGGAGAATGAATTGCCAATCCCATCCATCATTTACGACCGCTGTTTTTACGGTGAGGATGAGCATTCCAAACAATGCCTTCCGATTGTTTCTTGGTTGAAAAGCAGAAATGATATTACTTTTTTAGGCTATGGATTACCTAATAAACTTGAAATCCATAAATCGTTAAGAAACTCTAGTTTAGCCTCCTATTTGCCTGAAACCCAATCCGTTTCAGATACTGGAATCATTCTAAAAGAATTAGCGGCCAAGAAAAAGATAATTTTAAAGCCAATTAATGGTTCTCAAGGCTATGGTATTTATTATTTGAAAAAAAACGACAAATCCTTTCATGTAAAGACAGAAAAACAGAAGAAAATCATTTCACGGATTTTCCCAAATGAGGCAAAACTCCTTCAATGGCTGCAACCATTAATCAAGCAGCGTGATTTTCTGCTCCAGCCTTATCTGGAACTGTCGAACAATGAACTCCAGCCCTTTGACATTCGTGTTCTGTTGCAAAAAAGTGCACATGGAATCTGGGGCGAACTCGGCAGGGGAATTCGGATTGGTAGTACAGGGGGTCTCCTCTCAAACTTAAGTGCAGGTGGAACCGTCATCACGTTTACAGATTGGCTGACTTCACTTCCACCCGTAAAAGGGGAATATATTCGCCAGGAATTAGACTACATTCTTACCAGCCTACCTCCCCTGCTTGAAAAAGAATTTATGCCATTATTTGAGATTGGGGTAGATATTGGCATCGCCAAAAATGGATCGATTTGGGTCCTTGATATCAATTCCAAACCTGGAAGAAAGGTTCTCTTGCAAACACGGCCAGATTTAAAGGAGTCCATCCACCTAAATCCGCTGCTTTATGGCAAATACCTTTCCGAAACGGCTCCGCATGAAAGGAAGAGCTATTATGAGACAACATTATCTCATTGAGGTTGCTCAAAATGATCAAATGGTTGTGTTCTGTCCTAAGGCCATTCTTCGGGATAAACAGATAAAGCGAATCGCTTTTGGCTCCAAATCAATTGCTGTTGACTTTTTCCCACACCCTGATGAAAATGACCGCATTGTGATCAGCAGGAAAATTCAGAAGGTAATCAAGTTTCCCGATTTCACTATCCCGCTCCATGCCTTTATCGAAAACCAAAGTCTTTATATTGGTCCGCTCGTTGGTATTTTCACGGCAGGATTTTCGTCCATTCCCTTGCAGCCAATCGGCGAACGTACATTGTTTTTTTCAAAACTCCTTTCGGTTAATAAAACAGTCGGCGCTCTCGCGTTTGTTTTCGGGGAGCAGCATATTGATTGGGAGCAAGGAACGATAGAAGGGTACTTTTTTCAAAATCACGCTTGGAAAACGATTGAGGTTCCTTTTCCAAATGTAATTTATGACCGTCTTCCCAATCGAAAAAGTGAGAGCAACCCAAAATTGATGAAAGTAAGAGACCGATTACAAAAAGAATACCTGATTCCGTGGTACAATCCTGGATTTTTCAATAAACTTGATATTTATGAACTCCTGCTAAGGGATGTTCAGGTTACTGAATACCTCCCAGAGACTCAGCCGTTTACCTCCTTTGCAGCCATCGAAACGATGCTGGCTAAATATGGCCATATTTTTATTAAGCCAAAAAACGGCAGTCTTGGATTAGGGATTCATCAGGTGATTTTCGACAAACAATCTGGAAGTTATTATTGTCGCTATCAGGATGAAGCTTATATAAATCGCTTACGTAAATTTGTCAGTTTAGACAGGTTGTTTCAATCTGTATTTGCACATCAATCCTTAGAAAAAATGATAGTGCAGCGGGGCATTTCCTTGCTTCGAAACGAGACTCGCTCGATTGATTTTCGTGTCCATACTAATAAGGATGACTACGGTAAATGGCAGGTGTCCGCAATCGCAGCGAAGATTGCCGGGCACGGAAGCGTGACTACGCATGCCCGTAGTGGTGGAGATATTAAAACACTCGCAGAAATTTTCCCAAAGGAAGAAGCTGATTTATATTTCGAAAAGCTGACCAGTGCAGCACTTCAGCTTAGTAAATCGTTAGACAGAAATATTGAAGGCATTATTGGCGAGATCGGTTTTGATTTAGGCATCGACCGTAAAGGGAATGTATGGCTCTTTGAAGCGAATTCCAAGCCGGGCAGATCGATTTTTAGTCATCCGGAATTGAAAGAAGTTGATTTCCTAACACGCAAATTATCAATTGCCTATGCTGTTTTTCTAACGGAGCAAGCATTATTACATCCTGAGGAACTATTCAAATGAAAAATAATTCACCAGGCCCACTGATTGGAATCTTAACAGCACAGAAAGCGAATGGCTCCATTGCAGGCAACGGCCCGCTTTTTATCGAATTGCAAAAAAAGCTTATTTCATTAAATGGAGTAAGCTTTGTCTTTACTCCTGAAGGAACGACAAAGGATTTTATTATTGGCTACACGTTTGCACTTGATAAAAACCGTTGGATAAAGGATAAATTCCCTTATCCAGACCTTGTTTATAACCGAATTCCATTTCGGAAATCAGAACAAAATGAACCCTTCCAAGCTTTGATATCCAGGTTAAAAGAAAACAATATCCCTTTTTTTAATCCCTGTTTTATCGATAAATATGAGCTTTATCAGTTATTGAAAAATCACACGGTGGTACAAAAATTTTTACCGCAAACTATCCTTGTCGAGGATAAAAAGGACCTGTGGTCATTTTTGAAAAAACATACAACTATTTATTTAAAACCCAGGCAATCAGCAAAGGGAAAAGGTATTTTCCGGCTCAAGCTGAAGAACCCTTCAGAATTTCAACTTGAAGGGGTTGAACACAGTGAATCCTACAAATCCTTTGATTATTTCTGGGAAAATTGGAAGGAAAAGCTTTTTAAGAAAAACTATTTGGCCCAAGAAGAAATTAATTCAGCCGAATTTGAGGGTTACCGCTTTGATTTTCGCATTCTTGCTCATGCTGAGGATAACGGTTATACGCTTACAGGGGTCGGGATTAGGCAGGCTCAGGAACAAGAGATTACGACCCATATTCCCACCGGAGGCAGACTGCTTCCATATGAGCTTTTACAATCAACAGAACATGATCAGTTCATTCAAACCGTTGTTCCTTTTGTCGGTGAAGCCTTATCGGAACAATTCGGCTTTTTTGGCGAGTTTTCAATAGACGCAGGCGTAAGTAAAACTGGCCAGTATTATATCTATGAAGCCAATTCAAAGCCGATGAGCTTCGATGAGACGGAGATTGAAGAAAGGAAAATAGCCAACCTCTGCCGCCTGTTCCTCCAATTAACAGGAAACCAGTATTAATTTTGTTTAAATTATTTCCTAAACAAGGTAAGCTAGAGGCAGTACTAGGCAAGGGGATGAGGTAAGTGTTGATGCATTTTCAGTTCAAGCCATTATTTGAAAATAAAAATATTCCCGGCTGGAACTTTTCCTTTTATTACAAAAAGCAAAGGTATACAGGAATCTATCACCAAACAGGAAAAATTGAATTCACCACAAATACACCTGAACAAAAAGATATTGACGCATTAACAAGCCAAATCCATGAATTAATGCTTTATCACGTTTATGAATAGTTCGATTAACCTTTCCACAAACTAACAATATAGTTGCGAAAGGATTGATTGTCTTGGAAAAAGATAAAGATAAGCTAGCTGTACAAGGTTCTGTTTATGAAGGAAGAGATAAAGTCTATCTGGATATTGACCGGATGATCAATGAAGGAATGTCAGGCGGTTCCGTCCACGCACGTCACGATTCCACAAATATTGAAGAAGCACGTGAACTAACTGAAGAACAACCACCGTATGAATGCGAATAAACATTAAGTATCAATAAAGGCTAGCCGGCAATTTTATCCCAAAGGCTCAGCCTTTTTTTATTGTCAGTCTTTACTGGTATAATAGAAATAGATTTCAAGAAAATTTTTGATAATGGGGAAAATGACCGATGTTAAGTAAATTATTGTCCATATATGAGAATGCCATTATGTTTCTTAATCAACCTGAGAACCCTGCTGACCAATTGTATATCTTATGTAACGAAGCAGAGAATGAGTGGATTGGCATTCCTAAAACAGACGTAAGTGAAAAAGAACTAAACCTCCTTAAAACGATTTTCAAACTAGTTGAGGTTCAAACAACAGCCAATCATTCCGCTTCAAATGGCTGGTATGAATTTCTATTTTCGAACGGTCCTCTTCCAAGTTACCCATCTGAAACGAGTTTTCGGTTGATTCAATTCCATATGAGCAGCGATGATGCGAATCAAATTGAAATGGAGTCCGCTTTAAAAGGCTTTTTTACTGAGGATGTACTAATCATTTGGGAAAACGGAAGCAGGGGTATTGTAATTGAAGAGAAAACACAAATTTCTCTTTCAGAAGAAGAACTAATTTCGATGTCGGAAACATTAGAAAGCGATTTTTATGTAAAAATTTCATTTTTCATTGGGAAACTACATTCTTTTACCTTGGAGCTCCGTGAAAAATTCCGTCAGGAGCAAGAATACTTTTCTTTTGGGATGAACAATTTGGTCAACCCGCATATCTTTACATTTGAACGGGTTTTTCCTGCTTTTTTAGCACATCATCTGCCCGAGGAATTAAAGCACAAAGTCAACCAAGAGGTAATCGAACTATTCCAGGATGACCCGGAATTGTTTTCGACCGTCAAGATTTTTCTAGAAAACAATTTAAATGCTAGTTTAACTGCGAAACGATTGTATATTCACCGAAACACCCTCCAATATCGGATTGATAAATTTTGCGAAAAAACTGGAATTGGCTTAAAGGATTTTCACGGGGCCTTTACTGTCTTTTTAGCTTGCCTCCTGTTTGAACAGAATCATAAGTAAACAATGTGCCCAAAAAAGCGTTTTCATTTTTTGTGCAACCTGTCCATACTTTTTTCCTCCCTGAACCTGTAAACTGAGATTAACAAGAAAAACAAGGAGGTAATTCACATGGCAGAGTTAAAATTAGATCATATTTTTAAAATTTATGATAATAAAGTTACCGCTGTTCAAGATTTCAATCTACATATCGAGGATAAGGAATTTATCGTCTTTGTTGGTCCGTCTGGCTGTGGTAAGTCAACTACACTTCGCATGATTGCTGGACTTGAAGACATTTCAAAAGGTGATTTTTACATTGATGGCAAAAGAGTAAACGATGTCGCTCCGAAAGACCGCGATATCGCGATGGTATTCCAAAACTACGCCCTTTATCCGCATATGACAGTTTATGATAACATGGCATTCGGATTGAAGTTGCGTAAATTTCCAAAAGCCGAAATTGACCGCCGTGTTCAGGAAGCTGCCAAAATCCTTGGCTTAGAAGCATATTTAACTCGGAAACCAAAAGCTCTTTCAGGCGGTCAGCGCCAACGTGTAGCATTAGGCCGTGCCATTGTCCGTGATGCCAAGGTATTCTTAATGGATGAACCGTTATCCAATCTTGATGCCAAGCTTCGTGTACAAATGCGTGCTGAGATTGCTAAACTGCACCGCCGCTTAGATACAACAACCATCTATGTTACTCACGACCAAACAGAGGCCATGACAATGGCTACCCGTTTAGTTGTTATGAAAGACGGAGTCATTCAACAGGTTGGTTCGCCTAAAGAAGTCTATGAAAAGCCGGAAAATGTGTTTGTCGGTGGCTTTATTGGTTCGCCAGCAATGAATTTCTTCCATGGAAAACTTGAAGATGGCAAATTTTTCATTGGCAAAACCGCTATCGCTGTTCCGGAAGGTAAGATGAAATTCCTTCGCGAGCAAGGCTATGTTGGAAAATCAATCATCCTTGGGACCCGCCCAGAAGATATCCATGATGAACCTATTTTCATTGAGGCATCTGCTGGAACAAAAATTACCGCTAATATCGATGTTGCAGAATTAACCGGTGCCGAGTTAATGGTTTACTCATCTATTGGCGATCAAGACTTCGTCGCAAGGCTTGATTCACGTGCCGATGTTAAACCAGGTGATAAATTAGACTTAGCATTTGACTTAAACAAGGCTCATTTCTTTGATGTTGATACAGAATTAAGAATCAGACCATAAAATCATTTCTAACGCCTCCGTCCCTATCTGGGAACGGGGGCTTATTCTTTTATCAATATGATTTCATCATGATGGCAGGATGGACAGCGGTATAAATGCGGACAATTTTGTCCTGAATTTGTGTCGGAATAGCCATCCTCCATTTTCATTAAATCAATTTCCATATATGGACTATAATTATCATAAAAATCCATAATCCGGCCGTTTTCCAGCATAGGTTCGCCGCAATAGGTACATATTAAATAGACGTCGCGGAAACCATTGCAGACTGGGCATACTGTCATACACTTCACCCTTTTGATTGTAAGTTAACTTTAGTTTATGTTAGATTATCCGCCCTAAGTAGTGGGATAAACTACCAATTAATATTTCGAATAAGTCTTCAAGAATTAATCATAATAAAGATTACAAAGCAACAATTACACCGATGGATGAAACCAACCAACTAGGGTAGCAACCGGTGCAACTCCGGATCATCCAACCATTTACTAAAAGGAACAATAATAATATGGGTTAGGCCCAGGCGGCAAAATTATGGTTCAATTCCATACTGACCCCAAATTTATTAAGAGGAGTGTTATTCAACTATGGCAGCTAACAACAGCTCTAATCAACTTGTAGTACCAGGCGTTCAACAAGCACTTGATCAAATGAAGTATGAAATTGCTTCAGAGTTTGGTGTAAATCTTGGTGCAGATACGACTTCACGTGCCAATGGTTCTGTCGGAGGAGAAATTACGAAGCGTCTTGTTCAAATGGCAGAATCTCAACTTGGCGGCTTCAAACACTAATTTTTAGTAAACCCATTTATACAATAAATTAATAATATGGCTTAGCCCCCTCCCACACCGGAGGGGGCTTTCATTTGCGGTACTTTAAACCATATTTTCAGGTTTAATCCATTGGTCAAATTGTTCCGCTGAGACAAAACCGGTTTTAATGGCCGCTTCTTTTAATGTGCTGTTTTCTTTAAAGGCCAATTTGGCTATTTGTGCCGCTTTTTCATAGCCTATATGAGGATTTAACGCTGTCACTAGCATTAAAGACTGTTCTACATGTTCCTTGATTTTTTTTTCGTTAGCTTCTATTCCCACGACACAATTTTTATTAAATGACCTCATTCCATCAGAAAGAAGCCTTATGGATTGGATTAAATTATGAATAATCACCGGTTTAAACACATTTAATTCAAAATTCCCCTGGCTTGCCGCAACACCAATTGTCGCATCATTGCCAAAAACTTGGCACACCACCATCGTTAACGCTTCACTTTGTGTTGGATTTACTTTTCCAGGCATGATGGAGCTCCCTGGCTCATTGGCTGGGATGGTTAGCTCGCCAATCCCGCTGCGCGGCCCGCTTGCGAGCCAGCGGACATCATTGGCGATTTTCATTAAATCTGCTGCTAATGCTTTGATGGAACCATGGACGTAAACAATTTCATCATGACTTGTTAAGGCGTGAAATTTATTTTCTGCAGACCGGAATGGATGTCCTGTCAGCGTAGAAAGCTTCGCAGAAACCTTTTCTCCAAACTGAGGGTCAGCATTGATTCCTGTCCCAACTGCCGTACCTCCTATTGCCAAATCCAGCAGATAGCTGCTAGCTTCCGAAATCATTCTTTCATTCTTTTCCAGCATTGCCCGCCAGCCGCTTATTTCTTGGCCGAGAGTTAATGGCGTAGCATCCTGTAAATGCGTTCTTCCTATTTTTACAATAGTAGAAAAAGCCTTTTCTTTTTCAAGGAGTGTCTGTTTTAACTCTTGAATTGCTGGAAGCAGCGATTCCGTTACTTTTATAAAGGCCGCAATATGCATGGCTGTTGGAAAGGTATCGTTGGAGCTTTGCGACATATTGACATCATCATTCGGGTGGATTTTTTCAGCACTGCCTTGTTCCTTCAACCATTCGTTGGCACGGTTCGCAATCACCTCATTGACGTTCATATTGGACTGCGTGCCACTTCCAGTTTGCCAGACAGATAACGGAAATTGTTCATCGAAGTTTCCATTTAATATTTCATCAGATACTTTTTTTATTGCCTCCATTTTTAATTCACTTAGCTTACCCAATTGTTGATTCACTATTGCTGCTGATTTTTTAATTAAAGCTAAGCCATAAATGAGTTCCAAAGGCATTTTTTCGGTGCCAATTTTAAAGTTTTCCTTACTCCGCTGTGTTTGCGCTCCCCAATATTTATCTGCGGGGACACGAACTTCACCCAGTGTATCCTTTTCAATTCTAAAATTCTCCATGTGCATTCCACCTCACAAATTCATGCTACTTCAATATATATACCCAATCATACTCGTTTTATTAAAATAAAAGGCTGTGTTAAAGAACATTGTTGATTTTGAGCACAAAGTTGCTCTTCGTTTCAGGCGCGAGACTCCTGCGGGAGCAGCGGGACAGGTGAGACCCCGCAGGCGCTTTAGCGCCGAGGAGGCTTACCGCCCGCCCCGCGGAAAGCGAAGCGCCTGGAACGGAGATCAACATTCACTTTTAACACAGCCAAATAAAAAACTGCAGACATTTGTCTGCAGCCTATGCTTTATAAATTGTATATCCGATATAATAAGAAAGGATTAAAAAACTGCCGATTAATAGTACAATTGAATACTCACCCATAACCATCCCACCCCATTTTGATTTTTTTACTTAAACATTTTCAAGGTATCATAATAGGAAGGGCTAATAAGTGATAGAAATTACACTTTAGTGACTAAGGAGTGAATTTTTTGTGAACATTTTGCCAGGGATGCAATCAGTGGTCACGATTATCATTTATATTCCCCGCTTTTTTATGAAAAATTTTTCTAATAAAAATCAGGTAAAATAGCGTTGGCATTGGTGCTTGGATAAGTCCAACAATCCCCCAAAACCAATAGTTATGACTACGTTTCCGTGCATCCAAAAATAAATAGATGCTCTGCATTAATAAAATGGCAGCAACAATGATGATTAAAGTTGGTGAATAATCGACCTTCATCCACTCACCTTCTTAAGGAAACGTGCCCCTGTATAAAACACAATAAAGATAGTGGTAAATAATTGCAGAAACATAAACACGACTGGCATCTGAAATAGGGATACAATTATTCCTGTTAAAATAATCAATGCGATGATTAAAAATATCGATAAATCCCTGATGAGCTTTTTTCGGATTTGCTGCTTCTCTGCTGCCACCCTTTGTTCAAACCATGAAAGGTCTGGAGTATAGACAGGGAATTGATCTAGATGATGTAACCCCTCTTGCAGTTCGTGAATAGCAGCTGAGTCCTGTTTATCTAGTTGTTCGTTGCCCAGTATGATGACCTTCTGTTTCTTCACTTAATTTCAGCTCCCTTCTTACTGACTTTATTCCATTATGCACCCTTGATTTAACCGTTCCCGAAGATATTTTCATCCAATCGCCAATTTCTTCGTAGGAATATCCATAATAGTGTTTCAAAATGATTGGAATCCTGACATCCTCCGGTAATCGCGCCAGTGCCTCCAACGCATCATTCCATTCTTCATTTCTACTTTCGAAATGCCACTTCAATTTACGGTATACTTCCTCTTGTGCCTGCCAGTTTTTCTCTCGCTTTTTCTTTCTGCATTGGTCAATGTATGTATTTGTCGCAATCGAAACCAGCCAGGTGGAAAATTTACTTTGACCATTATAAAGATGTATTTTTTGTATACATTTCGCCATCGTTTCCTGTGCCAATTCTTCAGCTGTATCAGGATTCATTGTAATTTTCATCAAATATTTTACAAGTAATGGATAATTTTCTTTAAACAACATGGCGAATGCTAAATGATCCCCTTCTTTTGCATTTTTTATCAATGCATCCATTCGACAATAATCCTCTCTTTCAACCATCATCCTTATTTTTTATATTTATTTATTAGACGACCAGCTCAATATTTTGTTCATCTTAAAATTTATTTTACCTGCAAAACTCTGCTTGTTTAAGATAAAATTTTCGGGCATTGTCTTTCACCAAGTTTTGTCAGTAAATGTTCATATATTCATTCCAGTTAATTGGTATCTTTTTGTAGAATTAACATGGATGTGAAAATTATGAGAGAGGAAGTGCTGTATGGCTTACAAACCTCGAACGGAACGTGAAGAAATAATAATTTTAAGAAGTTTGGATGCACGATCGGATTTGACCGAAGAAGAAAAATGGAATTATTTGAATCTGAAAAAGGGCTATGAAGGAGAAGTAATGTTTGATTCCTTAACGGAGAAGATTAAGAGTGAATGTTTGATTCTAAATGATTTGCTGCTTGAGTTAAATAATTCGAAGTTCCAAATCGACACTTTAATTATTCAGGAGAAATTATTCCTTTTTGATGTAAAAAACCATGAAGGCGATCATTATTATGATAATGGTGATTTCAAATCCATGAAGACTGGAAAGCTATTAAAGAATCCGCTAGACCAACTAAAACGATGTGAAACCTTATTCCGCCAATTGCTTCAAAAACATGGTTACTACCTACCCGTTGTATCGTGGGTAGTGTTTATTAACCCCGAGTTTACACTTTATCAAGCTCCCAAAAATGAGCCTATTATTTATCCTACACAGCTAAATACACTCATGAAAAAATTAAATTCGTGGTCGGGAAAGCTGAATGGCAAGCATACGAAGCTGGCAGATCTTTTAGTTTCTATGCATATAGTTGAATCGCCTTATCCTCGTGTTCCCCATTACGAATATGAGAGACTCAGGAAGCGTATCATTTGTTCTTTGTGCCAATCTTTTGTGATTTCCATTTCCGGGGGGAAAATCGTTTGTGATAATTGCGGATGCGAGGAGGATGTTGATTCTGCTGTGCTGCGCAGTGTGAAGGAACTAAAGCTTCTTTTTCCGGATCGGAAGATTACTACGAGTTTGGTTCAGGATTGGTGTGGGGGGATTGTTTCGGTAAATGTGATTAGAAGAATTTTGCATCAAAATTTTAAAACGACAGGAACAGGCCGGTGGCTACACTTTGAGTAATTTTTCCTTTTACTTAATATGGAATAATTCAAAATTTCGATATGGAGATGGCTTTATTTGCGGTTCTGTTGCAGACCCTCTCCTCTTCAATAGCGGTAGTCATTTCTTAGGTAAAAGTGTAAATAGAAACTCTCTACTTGCACTTTTTTCCTCTATTTTCACTTTTAAGTTGAAGTAGACCCTCTCTACTTCAACTTTAACCCTCTTTTTTCTGCCAAACGTTGAAGTAGATCCTCTCTACTTCAACTTTAACCCTCTTTTTTCTGCCAAACGTTGAAGTAGACCCTCTCTACTTCAACTTTAACCCTCTTTTTTCAACCAAACGTTGAAGTAGACCCTCTCTACTTCAACTTTAACCCTCTTTTTTCTGCCAAACGTTGAAGTAGATCCTCTCTACTTTAACTTTAACCCTCTTTTTTCAACCAAACGTTGAAGTAGACCCTCTCTACTTCAACTTTAACCCTCTTTTTTCTGCCAAACGTTGAAGTAGACCCTCTCTACTTCAACTTTAACCCTCTTTTTTCTGCCAAACGTTGAAGTAGATCCTCTCTCCTTTAACCTAATACCATTTTCATCAAGCACTAGTCTAAGCAGAAAAAGGCACGAATTTCTTCGTACCTCCCTGAATTAATGCTCTTTTCCTTTATCTTTTCCTTTATCCTTTCCTTTGCCCTTTCCCTTACCTTTGTCCTTCTCCTTCTTATCCCACTTTTCCTTTTGTTTATTCCATTTTTCTTCCCACTTTTGGACCTCGTTATTGAATTTCTTTTGAAAATTATCAAGATTCTTTTCTTCTTCTTCCTTTTTCCGCTTTTCAATTAACGAGGAAATGTGCGGCACATTAAAGCTTTCGTTTGGATAGCCTTTTAGTGCTTCCTTCATCACTTCACTGAAGATAACAGCAGAACCTGTGCCGCTCGTTGGAGTGATATAGTGGTCGGCATCGGTTTTATCATAACCAACCCAGATGGCACCCACTAGCTGTGGTGTATACCCAACAAACCATTGATCCTTCAGCCCGTTGATTCCTTGAATCGGAACCTGGGTGGAGCCTGTTTTACCCGCCGTTTCCCGGCCTGGGATTTGTGCTGCTTTTCCAGTCCCTTGTTCAACGACGCCCAGCAGCATTGTTGTCATATTGTCGCTGACCGCTTTTGTCGTCACGCGCTCCTCCTTGGTCTTCGACTCAGCAACTACATCGCCTTTAACATTAACAATCTTTTTAATCACATGCGCATTAATAAGAACCCCGTTATTTGGAAAAACAGAAAAGGCTTCAGCCATCTCGATTGGAGAAACGCCTTTATGCAAACCGCCGAGGGCGATAGCTAAATTACGGTCACCCTTATCCAAGGTAATGCCAAAGCGGTTAACCGCATCTAATCCCTTTTCGATTCCTAATTCATTTAACAGCCAGACAGCCGACACGTTTTTTGATTCCTTAACCGCCTCATACATTGGTACTTCGCCTTCATATTGATGATTATAATTGCTCGGTTCATAAGTGCCGAACTTCATCTGTTCATCCTTTAACATGTCCGTGATTTTCCAGCCTTCTTCAAGGGCCGGGGTATAAACTACCAATGGCTTGAAGGAAGATCCAGGTTGTGCCTCTAACTGCGATGCGCGGTTATAACCTCTAAACGTATGATCTCCTCTGCCGCCGACAAGAGCCCTGATACCACCTGTTTTCGGGTCCACTAAGACGCCGCCGCTTTGGACAAGCCGGTCCTTGCCTTGTGGAAATAAGGCGTCATTTTGATATGTGTTTTCCATCGCCGTTTGCATCGCCGGATCAAGTTCGGTATAAATCTGATACCCGCCTGTCAACAATTCATCTTGAGTGAAGCCGTACTGTTTTATCGCCTCATCCAAAACTTGGTCGACATAATAAGGAAATTTACCGCGGAACGGGTCTCCGCCCTTATCATCAAGAACCACCTTTTCATGTTTTGCCGTTTCAGCCTGCTGATTTGTGATATAGCCTTGCTCCTGCATTCTTGCGAGCACAAGATTTCGCCTTTCCGTTGCCTTTTCCATATTTTCGTATGGATTTAGGGCAGAGGGAGCATTAATTAGACCAGCTAGTAAGGCGGATTCACTAATCGAAAGGTCCTTAACCTCTTTTGCAAAATATTTACTGGCAGCTTGTTTAATTCCATAGGCACCGTTGCCAAAATATATTTGGTTTAAATACATCTGCAGGATTTCCTGTTTCGAATATTCTCGTTCAACTGCCAATGCTAAAAATACTTCTTCCATTTTTCTTTTTACTGTTTTTTCCGAAGTGAGGATCGTATTTTTCGTTAATTGCTGTGTGATGGTACTGCCGCCCTCAACCATCGCGCCAGCTTTTAGGTCGCGGAAAAGAGCCCTGGACGTACCGATTAAATCAACACCGCTATGTTGATAAAAACGGTGGTCCTCAATGGCAACAATAGCATTTGTCATGGAATTCGGGATTTCCGTGATTGGAACCCCTTCATTTTTATTGGCCGATACTTTACTTGCTACTTTCCCATTAATATCATAAAAAACCGTTGGCTGTGGAAGTTCATTTTTCAGTTCTGATATGTCAGCATCCTTGGAAAAATAATAAAGAAGTCCAAAAAAACTTAGAATCATAATCAAGGCAGCTAACACAATCACCTGAAGTAAATGCCACTTTCTCCAATTTTTGAAAATGCCACGTAATCTATCTTTAAATACCAAATCGATGACATCCTTTGTCTGTATTCTCTATAACAGGTATACTTTTCGATGAATGTTTGGAATTTATGACTGTTTACTAGAAAATAATCGATTAACAAAAAAAGACAGGTCTGAAACCCGTCTTTTCTGTTTCCTCTATTCTTCACTTTTAGTCAATTCTTTAAAGCGCTGCTTTGTCATTTTTTCATCGAAACTGCTGTAGATTCGATAATTCCCCGCGTCTAATATTCGAAAATGTTTGCTGAGAATATTTTGCTGAAGGATAAATCCGTTTTTCTTTGATATCGCTTTCCACCATAACCGGCCGCCCATTGTTTTCATTCTGCGATAATCAATACCTTCTCTGGCGACTGTCTCCAATACTTCCAAGGGCTCGTTCCCAAATAAAAATTGTACTGTTTCTGTTTCACGAAAAAGTGCGCAAATGGCAACAACAGTAGACCAATTGGCAAGAACTCTTCCCTTCTCAATTTGCACAAGCGTTTTCTTTGAAATACCAATAATATCTGCCATTTTATCCTGGGTATAACCTGCTTCAGTCCGGATTAACCGAAGCTTTTCAGAAACCTGCATGATAATTTCTTCCCTGGTCACATTAAGCCCTTCCTTCAATAGCTTCTAGTGTAATTTTACACAAATCCCATTCATCATTCAAATCATAAGAATAAAAAACTGCTATCGTCTTAAGATAGCAGTTTTTTACGAGACTTTTATTACACTTTTGGCGGAATACTGCACTGGCTTGAACAGGAGTTTTTCAACTCACAGGCGGCACATTTTCCTTTTTTAGATTTATTTATGAATTTCACAAAATGCCAAATCGCGTATCCAAAGATAGCTACACCTATCAAAACACTGGCAATCATTTGCTCCACCTCTTTTTAATAGATAAGAAAGTATACAATTTGGGACTTTCAAATTTGTTCAGCTCTTGCACCTCAGCGGCTTTTCTTAGAATTAAACCCATCCGAACAATTTGCCGCCTTGATAAATGATTAAGGATAAAACATAGGCAATTGCGAAGGCATAGATCATCGAAAAAGCTGTCCACTTTTTCGATGCTGTTTCTTTATAAATGGTTGCTACAGTTGCTAAGCACGGAATATACAACAAAATGAATACCATGAAACTATAAGCCGCAAGCGGGGTATAATAATCTGCTAATAAGCCCTGCAAACTGGCATCATTCGGTACAAAATAGATAATATTCATCGTCGAAATAATCGCTTCTTTGGCTAGGAATCCTGTGATTAATGACGCGGATGCCTGCCATGTAGAAAAGCCAAGCGGCGCAAAAATTGGCGCAATCGCATTTCCAATTGCAGCTAAATAGCTGTGATCCATATCCACGTTTAATCCATTGGGACCTGCATATGATAACAGCCAGATAAAGACCGAACCAGCGAAAATAAAGGTTCCAGCCTTTCTTACGAAGCCTTTTCCTTTATCCCAAGTGCTTCTCCATAGTGATTGGAATTGAGGTAGACGATACGGCGGCAATTCAATCACAAATAAGGAAGTTTCTGATTTTAAAATTGTTGAAGAAAAGATTTTAGCCAAGATTAAGGCCACAACAATTCCAAGGACATAAAGGCTTAGAACAACAAATGCCTTATTACCGGCAAAAAAGGCACCCACAAATAAAGCATATACGGGTAAACGGGCCGAACAGGACATTAATGGCGTAAGTAAAATGGTTAATAACCGTTCCCTTGGTGTTTCAATCGTTCGTGCCGCCATGATTCCAGGAACATTACAGCCGAAGCCAATCATCATCGGGATAAAGGCCTTCCCATTCAATCCGACTGATTCCATAATTCGGTCCATAACCAAGGCAACCCTGGCCATGTACCCGGAATCTTCTAATAACGAAATAAAGAAGAACAGAATAAAAATTTGCGGTACAAACACGAGAACACCGCCAACACCTGCGACCAATCCATTAATTATTAAAGCATGAATAAACTCCGAAGCATTTATGGCTGTTAGCACCTTCTCGAATCCGACTGTAACCGGTCCAGTGAAAAGGGCATCAAGAGCATCAGATAAGGGCGTTCCCAGCCAATCAAATGTCAGCATGAACATAAAATACATGAGCAATAAGAAAATCGGCATCCCTAAGAAACGATTCGTAACAATACTGTCAATTTTTTCCGACAGTGGAATATCCGAATTACTTTTTCTAGCTACATCTGCCACGATACCCTCAATGACTTCTTTTCTTTTTAAATAGATGAGGTTTGCTAATGATTTACTATCATATAGCTCCTGTAATTTAATTTCCAAATTTGCACTAATGGTCTTCAATTTTTCGGAATCTGCAATACTATTTACATATTCCTGAACATATTCATTTCCTTCAAAATACTGAATCGCCAGAAAACGTGCAGAATGATTGGTTTTTCCGATTATTTCAACGGTCAATGCCGTGATTGCTTCCTCAACCTCTTTTCCATAATAAACGAGGTTCTTTTTCGTTGGCTGAATTGATTTTGTTGCGATGACATCTACTAGTTTATCGCAGCCTTTTCCACTTCTTGCTACGACTGGAACGACTGGTACACCAAGAACTTCCGATAACTTAGATGCGTCTATATGAATCCCGCGCTTATTGGCGACATCTATCATATTTAGACCAATAAGAGCTGGCTTTTCAAATTCAAGTAATTGCAGGGTCAAATGTAGATTTCGTTCTAATTGTGAAGCATCCAATATATTTAACAGGCGGTCAACCGATTCATTCAAGAAAAAGGAAGTGACCACCCCTTCATCCTTTGACAATGGATTAAGGGTATATACACCTGGCAAATCTATTAAATGACCAATATTATTTTTGAAAACGCCGACTTTCTTTTCAACGGTTACACCACTCCAGTTACCGACATACTCATAGGAACCTGTTAGATTATTAAACAATGATGTTTTCCCGGTATTAGGGTTTCCGATAAGAGCGATTTCCATTATATTCTCTCCACTTCAATCTGAACTGCCTCTTTGCGGCGGATACCGACACATTGTCCGCATGATTCAATCATAATTGGACCGCCAAATGGCATGACACATTTCACGCACACTTCTGAGCCTTCTGTTATCCCTAAATCAAGTAAACGTCTTTGTACCAGGTGACCGACATGAGAAATGTCAATAATCTTTCCCTTATCTCCTGCTTTTAACGATCCAAACATGTATATCACCCTTATCTAGGTTAATTGAGAATGATTATCTTTCTATATTGACATTTTAACACTTTTTTAGGGAAAGGGCATACTAATTTTGTGACAAATGTTCGAAAAAAAAAGAAAAGCAGTTTGCCTTTCTTTTTCACTCCATTTTAATGTTCTTGTAAAAAACTTTTCTTTGGCATTGCACCGATCACAAGAATGATGATAATCGCACTGATAACGAAGCTTGGGAGCATATAGGTTCCATTATATATGAGCGAGTAGGTTGTTACCGGCTGGTCCTTAGGTGCATATTCACCGAAGAAAACGATCCCAGAAACAACATGACATAGATAACGGAGAAAACTTCCAAAAAAGGCGCCAATTATTGTGAATATCATCCATTTCCCTTTATTACCTTCAGCAAGGGCTTTTTGAATTTGACCAACAAAAACGCCTGCTAAGCCCACTACTGTAAAAGCAATAAAATAATCGATAATACCTTGAACAATGGTATAAATTTGGGCAAAACCTAGGATAAATTGTAATAGACCTAGTAAGAAGCCTGTTAGTAGGCCACCCTTTATTCCCCAGCGATAGGCCATGAGGAAAATTGGGACCATAGCAATAGAAATGGATCCACCCTGCGGCCAAAATCTTACCATTAAGAAACCTGATAACAGATCAAGTAAGTAGGCAAGTGCGGTAAAAACAGCAATTTCCGTAATAAATAGTGTGTTACTTCTCTTTTTGTTCACTCCTGTTTCCCCCTATTAAACGTTTTGGATTCGTTTGATATCTTCCTTAAACAAGATGGCGCCCTAAATTTAAACGAAAAAAAAGCAATGAGACATAAGGAATTGTCTGCATTGCTTAACGATCCGGCAAACCACATCCCTACGCTAGTGTTAACTAACAGGTTCATAGGGTCAGAACTCGAACGTTCACTCTCAGCCGCATAAAGCAGCCCCCCCTGTGGAAATATTCAATTGATTCCATAATCGAATATACTATTGAATAAACGCTTTGACAAGGAAAATATTACATCCATGTTAAAAACGTATGATTTTATTTCCCAATTAAGATTTATCAAGACTGATATTGGGAAATTTTTTTTCTTTCAATTAATAAAGGGTTTTACTCAGAATAAGCGAATTATCTTTGTAAGAAAGTTTCTACAGAGGGGGTTAATATGTTTACAGATAAACAAACCGATTTAATTGCCTTTTTTGCTAAAAATAAAGAAAAATTATTACGAGAATGGGATAATTCAAGTGTTATCTCTAAAGGGGACCCTTTTTTAGGGGAAATTCGTAAAAATGCTATAGCACTTCTTAACGTTGTATTAACTATGCATGAGATGACGGACGAGGAAATTTTAGTGACGCTTGAAAGTCTAGCGAAAAAAATTTCACAAGAAAGAGTAATGGCTAATATTAACATTGGCGACTTTGTTTATAATGTTAATTTGGGCAGAACGATTTTATATAGCTATTTAAGTAAAACGGGTATTTCTTGGCCCGATCTTCAGGAATCGATGAATAGAATTAATTTTTGCTTCGATAAATTTCTTTATTTTGCCGTTTCTCATTATACAGAGGCAAAAAACAAAATCATTGAAGAAAAAACCTTATTCATCGACTCGACCCATCAGGATCGGTTAACACTTCTTGGACAAATGACGTCCAGTTTCATTCATGAATTTAGGAACCCGCTTACATCTAT
The DNA here is from genome assembly GCF_042885335.1 of Neobacillus sp. NPDC058068. NCBI lineage: Bacteria > Bacillati > Bacillota > Bacilli > Caryophanales > Bacillaceae > Neobacillus > Neobacillus sp. NPDC058068. Next base: position 402,714 of record NZ_JBHVSI010000002.1, read on the forward strand.
TCAGGGATTTATTCAATTACTGAAAGCAGATTATCCAAATATGAAGTATTTGGAGATTATTTCAAGTGAATTAGACCAACTAAATTTTCGCATCTCTCAGTTCCTGCTTTTATCGAAAAAAGAATTAATCGGTAAAGAAAAAGCGGAATTCAAGATGAATCAGCTAATTGATGAAGTATTAAACTTTCTCTACCCGAGTATTCTTGACGGTAAAGTTAAAATAAACAAGGATTTAAATGAAGATATTACACTGCATGGTTATGCTGACGAAATTAGACAGGTCTTTATTAATATCATTTTTAATGCCATTGATGTTCTTAATCATCATGTGCATGAGAATCCAACGATAGATATTTTCAGCTATTTAAAAGATCCTCAGAACATCACAATCGATATTTCTAATAATGGACCAATAATTCCGGCAGAATTGCAGAAAACCATATTTGAGCCATTTTTTACGACAAAAAAGCTTGGCACTGGTCTTGGGTTATTTGTCTGTAAAGAAATTATTGAAAAACATAAAGGGGAGATGTTTTGCGATTCCAAACCAGAGAAAACCACCTTTTCGCTTACTCTCCCTCTTGCCGCTTCCCCCAAAATTACATGAATAAACTAGTATAGAAAATCCCTGCTTATTTCGGAGCTGGGATTTTTTTCAATATACACCTTCCGAAAAAGTTTTTTTGGCATATGATGTACTAAAATTTTTTTCGGGAGCTTTGCCTATGTTTACATTAAAAGTTGACCATGAAATTGAGCTTCAATTGTTTGAACGACAACACGCATTACAACTATATCAGCTTGTTGAAGAAAATCGCGAACATTTACGGGAATGGATGCCATGGGTTGACAGTATGAATGCCCTTTATCATTTCGAATCCATTATACCGGTTTGGCTTACTCAATTTGCCGAGAATACTGCCATTAATGTTGGGATTATTTACAAGGGGGAACTTGTTGGATCAATTGGATTACATCAAATGGATTGGTATAACAGCACGGCAAGCATTGGCTATTACCTTGCTAAAAAGGCGGAAGGACACGGTATAATCACCCGTGCTGTTCAAACCTTGTTAAACTACGCTTTTTTTCAATTAGGATTAAACCGGATTGAAATTCGCTGCGGGGTTAAAAACAAGAAAAGCCAGGCGATTCCCGATAGACTTAGGTTCGTTAAAGAAGGAATTATTAGAGATGGAGAACAATTAAACGGCCGCTTTCATAATCTGATCATTTACAGCATGCTGGCTCGTGAATGGAGTGGAGCGCCTGCCCATCAAAGATAAGTTAATCCTTAAAGCTGCCATTTGGCGGCTTTTTTTGTACTTGACTATTTTATTGAATTAATAAATTTATTCAACTCGCAATTAGAATTTGAAATGAAAGGTAATAATGAGACAAAGAGTTAAATTTGAAAAGGGGCGGAGCGTCGCACTAGCGAATTAGTCTAGACAAGTTTAGCAGGTAATATATATTTTTTGGCAATGAACGAAGTGAATCCTAGCTCTGCTCACACCGCCTTTATTGGCAGGGATGGTTCTCTGAATTTATTTCCATGGTAGATAGCGCGTAGACCGCCATATTAGTTTGGTAAGTGAGGTGGCATACCTTACTATTGTGAGGGAACCAATGATTTGGATAAACATTGTCATAATAGCGCTCCTAATAGCGTTTACTGCATTTTTTGTAGCATCAGAATTTGCAATTGTAAGAGTGCGTACAACGAGAATAGACCAATTACTGTCAGAAGGAAACAAACAAGCCGAGTCTGCAAAAAAAGTCATTTCCAATATGGATGGATACTTATCAGCTACACAAGTAGGCATTACAATTACTTCTTTACTATTAGGATGGCGCGGTGAGTCCACAGTCCGTGAGCTTTTAAACCCTCTTTTGCAATGGATTCAGTTACCGATGTCAATAAATCAGGTTTTCTCGTTTATATTAGCTTTTGCAATAATCACCTTTTTCAATGTAGTTATTGGTGAATTAGCCCCGAAAACGTTTGCAATTCAAAAGGCTGAAGAAATAATCCTGCTGTTCGCGCCGCCGATGATATTATTTTATAAACTTATGTATCCGTTTATTTGGGTGCTTAATCGGTCGGCCCGCTTGATCACAGGTCTGTTCGGAATAAAACCCGTTTCTGAACAAGATATGGTACTTTCTGAGGAAGAACTGCGGATGATTCTCTCGCAAAGCTATGAAAGCGGAGAAATCAATCATTCAGAATACAGCTATATGAATAGGATATTTGAATTTGATGACCGCATTGCTAAGGAAATCATGGTTCCGCGAACAGAAGTCATTACACTGCCAAAGGAGGCCGCCCTTGAAGAAATCATCGAAATGGTGAAGGAAGAAAGGTATACCCGCTATCCCGTTATTGATGGTGACAAGGATACGATTTTAGGGATCGTTAATATTAAGGAAATTTTAACCGATTGTATTCAGCAAAAGTGTAATGGCGAGGAACCGCTACTGTATTATTTAAAGCCCGTCATTCATGTAATTGAGACTATTCCTATTCAACAACTATTGGTGAAGCTGCAAAAAAACCGTTCTCACATGGCTGTTTTATCAGATGAATATGGCGGTACGGCAGGAATTGTGACTGTCGAAGATATTCTCGAAGAAATAGTTGGTGAAATTCGTGATGAATTCGACCTGGATGAACTTCCTTTAATTCAAAAAATCGGTGATGGTCACTTTATCTTAGATGGAAAGGTCTTAATAAGTGAAGTTAACGACCTGTTAGGAACAACTCTTGAAGAGAATGATGTCGATACGATTGGCGGCTGGTTCTTAACGCAGAAGTTTGATGTACATAAAGGAGAATCCATCGAAAAAGAAGGATTCATTTTTAAAATTGAGGAAATTGAAGGGCATCATATTTTGTATATCGAGGTATTTAAGGCAACTGCGTCTCCGATATAGGAGACGTTTTTTGTTGAATATTTTTTGTAATATTTTTATTTTTCTGTTCATATTTACGAATTTTCTCCATAAAATGTTGTTATCAACTCTTACACTAATAAGGAAGTTTGACTGTATGGTTTAAATTCTATATAATTATTGATAATTTATACTTTCCATTAGACGAGATTAGAAGAAAATAAGTTTTGTATAATATTGGGAGGTGACTCCTTTCTCGTGTAGAAACGGGATAAGGGAACTTATTTGGACATATTTAATTTGGTTTTAATAGCCATTTTAATAGCTTTAACTGCCTTTTTTGTTGCTTCAGAATTTGCGATTGTTAAAATTAGAAGCTCCAGAATTGATCAGTTAATTGAGGAAGGAAATTCGAAGGCTGTTTCGGTCAAAAAGGTTATCACAAATTTAGATGAATATCTGTCTGCCTGTCAGTTAGGTATCACAATAACGGCTCTTGGTCTTGGGTGGATTGGAGAAAAGACGATAAAAGGGTTGCTTGCACCACTTTTTGTAAAGATGAACATACCTGAGAGTGCAACCCACCTATTATCAGTTGGAATTGCATTTGCAGCCATCACGTTTTTACACGTTGTAGTCGGGGAACTTGCACCCAAAACACTAGCCATTCAAAAGGCTGAATGGATTACCATGACTGTCTCCCGCCCGCTTATCTTTTTTTATAAGCTCATGTACCCCTTTATTTGGGTTCTGAATGGATCAGCGCGGGTCATTTCCGGCATTTTTGGCTTAAAGCCAGTGTCCGAAAATGAAATTGCTCATACAGAGGAAGAGCTTCGTATTATCCTGTCTGAAAGCTATAAAAGCGGTGAAATTAACCAATCGGAGTTTAAGTATGTAAATAAAATTTTTGAATTTGATAACCGCATTGCTAAAGAAATCATGGTTCCAAGAACGGAAATTGTTTCATTATCCAAGGATGATTCATTAGAAACCTTTCTTCAGGTTTTACGTGAAGAAAAGTTCACAAGGTATCCCATCATTGATGGTGATAAGGACCATATTATAGGGCTTATCAATATAAAGGAAATTATGACTGATTTAATTGGAAAGGAAAACCTTTCAACAAGAAACTTGGAAAATTACACCCGTCCGATTATTAGAGTAATAGAAACCATTCCCATCCATGATTTGCTGGTAAAAATGCAAAAAGAAAGAATGCACATGGCAATATTGATGGATGAATATGGCGGTACATCAGGGCTTGTTACCGTAGAAGATATCCTTGAAGAAATTGTTGGCGAGATTCGTGACGAATTTGATATGGATGAAGTGCCAGAGGTTCGTAAAATGAAGGAAAACCATTATATTATTGACTCGAAGGTCTTAGTCAGCGAGGTAAATGATTTATTGGGTCTTGAAATTAATGACGAAGACGTTGATACCATTGGCGGCTGGATTCTCACTGAGAATTATGAAGCTAAAGAAGGTGACATCATCCATCATGAAACGTATTCCTTTAAAATCCTCGATATGGAAGAGCATCATATAAAATATATAGAAGTAACCAAAAATGCCGCAAGTGGTGGAACCGATATCCAGCAAATCGCCCTGTCAAAATCAGAAGTGCTATCATAAGTTTTGTGAAAGACCGTGTAAACGATAACGGTCTTTTTTTTGCTTAAAACTACTTTTATTGAAGATTCGTCCAATCAACAAGCCCTTTATAAGCATATCCTGCTTGTAAGGAGGGATGAGAAATGGATCGTTTAGCAAATTTATTTTTCGTTTGTATCTTAGCTGGTTTTGCCCTTATTCATATGCCTGTAATTTCATTTCTAGCTGGCATGACATCATTTTTTCACGTTGTCGGAGCACTTGCAATTTTAGTCTTTTCCTTTGTCTTGCTTTACCTAGGCATCAAAGCACTATTTAGCAAATTGTAAGGGATTGCAATTTTACTCAAAAGAAAAGATCAGATTGTGACAAATCTGATCTTTTTTGCTGTTTGCATTCAAAACGGAAAAATGAACATATTTTAAATTCTTCTATATTCCAGTAGTACCGTGAATTTTATCACAGGCAAAATTCGAAAAAAGAATTAAGCTTTTACTAGAAAGAAATGTTGAACCTTAGAATCCATTTCTATCTTTATGAATTACAATCAACTAGGAAAAGGTTGGTGTTAAATATGTTAATATCTTTTGATGAAAAGGCTACCTTATGGTTTTCAAAAGAATTCGAAATCAATAAACCGTTCAGCATTCGAATGTTTCCGCAATATGCCGGATTTGGCGAGAAGCATAAAGGCTACAGCCTCGCTTTTTCGGCAGAGAATCCTACAAATGCAGGAATTATTAAAGTGATAAATGGGATTACCTTCTTTGTTGAAGATAATGATGTTTGGTTTTTTGAAGATACGGAAACATACTTATCTGTCAACGGCCTCCTGGATGAACTACATGTTACTTACAAAGAAGAGGCAGGCATCAAAATCCATTAAAATACGATAAAAAACAAGCCAGATGAAATTCATCTGGCTTGTTTTTATGATAATTAGTTTACTTGCTTACCTAAGCTTGGCGGTAATAATTTTGCGCTTTCAAAAACTTTCCCCAATTTTTCTTCAGCTTGTGCAAAGGTTGCATCCGCCGCTTCAAGATTAGGTGTGTCTTTTTTCAATTCATCTGCTTTCGCTTGATAAGAAGCAGCATATTCATTAACAGTTGCTTCCAGATCAGCCTGCTGGTCCTTTAGTCCAGCTGGAATTTGAATAGCATTAAGTGCTGATGCTACTGCAGCGGCTGATTCACTAGCTGCTGCCTTTTCTTCAGCTGTCGGTAATTCTTCAGGCTTTGCATCAGGCTTCGATGCCTTCTTTTCATAAGCGTTCAAATCAGCATCTTTTTCGTTGATTTTATTTCCAAGCTCCATATAGAACTTAACTAATTCTTTCTTAACATCAACTTTAGGTGCTTCTGTTTCTTTTGCTGTTTCTTTTGGTGTATCTTTCTTATCCGTTTTCGCATCATCATTACTTGAGCATGCCGTCAGACCGACTGCCATAGTTAATGCGGATAAAAATAGTAAAAATTTTCTCACTTTTGTTTCCCCCTATTTCTTTAATTTATGCCTTGTTTATTTTACAACATTTAATAAGACGTTTAAAGTATTAAAAGGTTTCAAATTTATTTTTTTTTCGAATCTTTGGCAAAAATTTTAAAAGGATAATATAATAATAATCTTTCAAAAATTGCTATTATTGACATAATAATCAGTACTATCAAAACAATGCTATCAATAGTTCCAACTATGCTAACATTATTATTCAGAAAATTAGGAATAAATTGTGAACTATCTTACAATAATGAAAGTTTTTGTATATAATGAAGATGTGATCAAGTAATCTCTCTCCTCTACCTCCAATTATTGGTTCCATACCTTAAACAGAAAGGGGTTGGACATCATAGCGCACTCAAGACCTCAAATTGTTTGGTTTAATTTAACGTTTGATTTACCTGTCATCATTACAACGACCATTGCTGCTATCATCGTTTTCCTCATTGCCTACATATTTACAAGAAATCCTACAACAAGTGCACCAAAAAAGCGGCAAAACTTTATGGAGTGGATTGTGGAGTTTGTGAAGGATATCATGAACTCTTCTATGATTGCTTCAAACAATCTATTTATTTTATCAACAGGTGTCTCTCTATTAATGTATTTATTCATTGCAAACCTTATGGGCGTACCCTTCTCGATTATTACAGGAGAGGAGTATTCTATTGCCTGGTGGAAATCGCCTACTGCTGATGCACATGTAACCATGACACTCGCGATTATGATTATCGTCTATACACACTTCCTCGATATTCGCTTACATGGTTTCAAGCATTTTTTTCTGAGTTTTTTTAAACCCTTTAAAGCCCTATTTCCTATTAATGCTATCGAACAACTTGCCACAACATTAACATTAGGTCTTCGATTGTTCGGAAATATTTATGCAGGCGAGGTCATGCTGGCCCTTTTGGCAAGTGCTGTGAGCCATGGTTTTGGAACCGCTATCCTCGCTTCTATACCAATGTTGATCTGGCAGGCATTTTGTGTGTTTATTGGTGCAATTCAGGCTTATATCTTTGTTACACTTACAATGGTTTACATTGCTCACCGTTTAACATAATATAGAAATGAATGGAGTTGAATTGTTTTGGGTGATATTACTTTATTTGGTATCCCAATTTCATTTGGTACGATGATTTACCAAGCTATTATTTTTACGGTTCTTGTTTTTATATTAAAGAAGTTAGTTTTTAAAAAGCTGGTGAATATACTTGATAATAGAAGACAGCACATTGAAAATCAGCTCCAATTAACGGAAAAATATAAGCTTGAGGCTGAAAAGAACCTTAAAGCAAGTGAAACCATCCTTAAACATGCACGGACAGATTCGCGAGAAATTAGGAAGCATTGTGAAAATGAGGCGAAGCTGATTCTTCAAGAGGCCAAGGACAAAGCTAAACAAATCCTTAAAGAAGCAAAAGACGAAGCATTCCTTTCACGTTCTCGGTCCTTTTCTCAAAATGACCAATTTAAGGGGGCTTAATTTATGAAGCACAAGTTTACAAAATACTTGGGCAGAGTTACCGAAAATCTTGAATTAGGTTTTGAAGAAAAATGGATTTATGTTCATTACACAAAAGGCTCGATTGAAAAAACGGTCTGTCTATTAAAAAATGAAAACAAATCAGAACAACAGTATCTCGAGGTTTTTTTCACAGAAAATAACGTCTCTGAAGAAATGAAAAAAGAAGTTAGGAAATTTTTTAAGAATGAAAGGACTCACAATGATGCACATTGGAACGAATTTTCAACCTTTCTTATGAAAGCCCTTTCTTTAAATATGGTATTCGGTATTACCATTGCTCTATGTGTGTATGCTGGTTACAAGGCGGGGGCACTATTGGATTCCCGGTATGATATTTATCCCACTTTAACACTGATTGGTACTTTTTCCGGGATTGGCATTGGCGGTGTGACGGTATATTCGATGGTCAAAAGGTATTTTAAATCTCCAAATCAAAAACGGAAAGGCAGGGAACAGTCTGCCAATCTAGAACAGATTGAGGTCAGAAATTACCCAGTTATTGATGTAACGATTGAGGATGTTCGGAAAGCCGTCAGAACGTTTTCTGATAATTTACCAAAGGGCGTTTACCGGACGATTCTTGTTCAGGACGATAATAGTATTGACTATCAACAGCTTGCACCAATGCTTGGAGGGATTCCTGCTAAAAAATTCTATATGTCAAAGGAAACATATGATTTATTTGAAGAAAGTGATAAACATATTCCAATTGAGATGGATATCGTTCAAAAAGCGGTTGACCAATATGTCAAGGAGCGGAAGGAATATCCAATCTTAAAGTTTGACCCGCTTCGCAGAGTGAATTATTATCTGCTAATACAGGAGCACTTTCTTAAAACAGCTCCGGAAATACAATTTTATATTACCGATTTGGATGGACTTGTTACTCATATTAAACCACAGAAAAAAACCTCCTCTCAGAGCTGAGAGAAGGTTTTTTAGTTAAAACAGGATCATTCATATCTCTTTATAAATCTAGGTTGCTATTTTTGTAGTTCTTGAAATACCTTCAGTTAGGTTAATACGAACAATTCAATCTACTACGATGACAGTAACATTAGAAATAACATTCCCTGCTTTGTCAGTAGCGGTTACTGTTAAAACTTTTCCTGCTTTTTGCGAAGCTTTCAATGTTATACTAAAGCTTCCATTCTTATCGGCTTGAGCGGTACCTATAACAGAAGATCCCACCTTTATCGTAACCATTGAACCAGCTTCGGCTTTTCCGGTTACTTTTTTATCGTAAGCTTTTACTTCATTTACGACAATTCTTCCAGCCGTTGCTTTATCCATTACTGTTACTTGAACGGATGGACTTTCAACTCCAGCCTTATCAGTGGCTATAACTGTTAATACCGTACCTGCTTTTTGAGCAGATTTTAACGTAACAGAGAAGTTCCCATCTTTGTCAGTCTTTGCACTTCCAAGGACTGTCTTCCCAACTGAAATAGTCACTGTCGAACCAACTTCAGCCTTCCCTATTACCTTTTTATCAGTATCCAAGACATCATATACCACTGGTGTTTTTTGTACAATTACATGATCTTTTACTGTTATTTCTGTTGCTGTGCTTTCGTTGCCTGCTGCATCAGTTGCGGTTACGGAAATCTTCATTCCAGCTTTTTGCTTCGCAATTTTGATTTCAAATTGTCCTGTTTCATCAGCTGTTGCTGAACCGATTTCCTTGCTATCTACCTTTGCAGTTACTTTTAATCCTGCTTCGGCTGTACCTGAAACCACTTCGTCAGCATCCGTTACCTCATTTACCTGTGGAGCATCTGGTGCAGTAACGTCGATAACAGTTACTTCACTTGCTACACTTTCCTTGCCTGCAGCATTAGTAGCAGTTACGACAATTTTAGTTCCAGTAACTTGCTTAGCAATTTTGATTTCAAATTTGCCATCTGTTCCAGCTGCTGCTGAACCAATTTCTTTACCATCAACCTTTGCCACCACATTTGTGCTCGCTTCAGCTGTTCCAGTTATAACCGTATCTTTATCTGATACTGGATTAACGACTGGTGCACCAGGTGCAGCAGCACTAATTCCGATTAATTCTCTAGTATCTCTGACACGGATACGACTACCTTCACTAAATTTACCAGATAACCCGACTGCTTCAAAAGTGTCACCAACCTTAAGGCTAGGGACTGGAGTACCGCTTAGTTTTGCAACATAGCCATCTGTAAATACTAATGTTGAGCCGGAACCATCGTCAATCACATATGAATTTTCATCATAGATCGATACAACTTTACCAATAACTTTAACTAGACTTCCTTGGTTCTCCTCTGCAACTGAATCCTTTGTGCTTACTAACTTAGGTTCAATTTGCGGACCAGTGCCAAGTTTTACAATACTTTCTGCAAAACTGCCGAACTCTAATTCTAAGTTATTTTCAAACGTTTTAATGTGTCCGTAAATACGAACTTTGTCGCCATTTTGTAAACTTCCTACTGGCACATCATTAAAGGCCATGATTCCGCCAGTGCTATCTTGAATATAGACAGCATCAAAGAATACGGTTGTAATTACAGTACCTTCGACAACTACATTGGTACCATCAGTTAACTTACGGGCATCGCCAATGGATTTCACTTTTGGTTCTAGATGTGATAACCAGTTGACAACATTGACAGCAAAGCGCTCATTTCCTTTTGGACTGAATGTTTGATCGATTTGCTTGTCATTGAAGATATTCATTCCAGATACAACGACTCTACCTTTTCCAAGCTCTTCAGACGCAATCATCGGAATAGTTGAACCACCTGTCACTTTATCCAAAGCCGGACCGGTTTTACCGTTTGATGTCTGGACGTTATAGGATACAGAATCAGCTTTAATACTTGGGCTATCTTGGAATGTTGATTCATTTCCTCGCGCTAGTATTGTTACTGTACTGCTATCTGTTAATTCAACTTTTTTACCTGTACCATCATTTTTAGCAAGACTTGAACCACTATAGTATTCAATAGTCGGAACAAAATCTGTCAATCCATTGCTTACAGGTGTAGGGTGTAAGCGAACAGAGAAATTCGACGTTAACGGTGTGCTCCAGAAGTTACCTTCTTTCGTTTCATCAAATACACCATCGTTGTTCACAGCGATTGTTGAACCAACTTCTGACAAGATCGTGTTTAGATTTTGGTTCGATCCACCGAAATTACTCTTTTCTGTCATTAATAGTGAACCACCATTAGTGACAAACTTTTTAATTGCTGCAATTTCATTCGTTCCGTATGAAGATGTTGGGTGTGTGACCATTAATACATCTACATTTTTTAAGACTTCATCACTTAAAGTAGTTGCATTTTCAACAACTGTATACCCTTGTTGTTTCATTACAGTAGTGAATAATTTCAGGTTATCTTTGTATGTGCCAAGATCACCTTTCGTATTTTCATTACCGTGAGTACCATCAATCATAATCGTTTTGCCTAGTGGTGCTTTCACGACAAAGCTTTGTTCAAAATTATTGTCGCCTAAATCGTGGCTATCCGCAGACAGAACGACAATGATATTATGGGTTCCTGCAACTGGATTTTTCCAAACTACACTTGCATCTGCAGACCCATTCGCTGCAAGAGAATCAATACTTGCATCAGCAATAAAATGTTCTGCATCGATTTTATCATAATAGAATTTTGCTTTAATGTTGCTTACAGTTACAGTTCCTAAGTTACTTACGCCTGCAGTAAGAGTAGATGCTACACCACCGATAATCGCACCATCCGGTGTGCCAATATTACTTACATTAACAGCGACGTCCTTCGCTTGAGACCAGATTGGCGCAGAGTAAATTTGATCGCCGTCTTTTTGCGTTACTTTTACGACAAACCATTGTTGTCCGCCAGCGACTGTTACACTAGGGTTCCAAGTAAAGGAAGTAGTATCTTCCTTAGGAACATAAGTGTCAATAACTCTTCCGTGATTTGTGATTAATTCCACTTTAGCAATATTATCGTTGGAAGGAGTTTTAATATAGCTATAATCTGGGTCAGTAGCTTTTTCTAAAACAGGATCGCTTCCTGAAATGTTGAAGTCCAACGTGTCAGTGTCCACTGTAGATCCCATATAGAACCCACTTGCAGATACATCTAACGTAAAGTTTGGATCTTCACTCATATACACGCGCATTTTCTTCATCGCTTCAAGCAAGGAATTTGTTGTTAGTTCATCCGCTACGATGACGGTACGCTTTTTCGTTTGTCCCCATGTCGCATCATGGTTGTCCTCACCGTAAGTTGGGGCAACATGCCAGCCGATATCAAGGGCGCTGTAATACTTATCTTCAGCATTTGCGTATGAATACATCCCTGATCCGTTTCCAACTTCAAGCATTGTAAACAGCTTGTCCACTTTTTTGTCATACGGAATAAAATTATCGAACGCATTTGCTGACATTTTAGGATGGTTGAACTGAGCGACGATATCATCGTATGTGATTGCCCAGCTGTAATAATTTTGCAATTTTTGATATGCTCCACCATCAACAACACGGTCAATAAAGTTGTCTGTTCCAAATACGTTAGAGTGTCCCCATGTCGTTGAAGTCATTTCAAAACCAGGGAAAACAACAAATTTACCATCTTTTGTATATTGCTTCGCTAAATCTTTGGTTAATTTCCAGTCACTGCCGCCAGTACGTTCTTTCATTCCTTTATGGTCAACAGTATCTTTATTTACTAGGCTCGCATCAATGTCATGTGAGTGATCAGAGAAAGCATAGTAGTCATAGTGATATTTCTGAGCCGCTAAAAGTGACGATTCTGGTGAACCAGCTGCATCATGGGAAATGTTCGTGTGGTTATGTGTTGTACCACGATAGTGGTTTCCACCCACAAAACGTTTTGCCACCGTGAATTTCCATGAGAACTCAGAACGGTTTCCTAAATTATCTTTAACGGAAACAATAACAGAATGATCACCTTCAGTTAATTCCTCAGCCTTTGTAAGAACTAACTTGATTTCAGTCGCACTCTTAATCGCTTTTGCAGTGAAATCCTTGCCATCAATTGCTATGGTTGCAGATTGCGTATCGACACCACTTGCATCTTCCAATTTCACGGAAATGGTAGGATAGCGAGAGTCAATTACATCTCCATTTTCCGGTGTAGGATTTGAGATAACTGGACCATCTGTTTTGGAAACAACATTTACCAAAATAGGGTTTGCTGCATCTCCGACAGATTTTTTACCTTCAGCGCTAACAGCTTCAATATAATAGAAGAATTTATCTGTTGGCACATCTGCCTTTAGGATTTTTCCATTATAGTTTCGGCCATCTGCAGAGTTCATGCTGACTTGTTTGTAGCTTGAATCAGTTTCTCCTTTGTAATAAAGGGTAACTGAGTCGGCATTTTTCGCCATCGCTGAGAAAGAAACATCGAAACCAGTGTAAGCTTTCGTTAACTGGGTATGCGCTAATGCCAATTGCCCTTTTACAGATGAAGCGAGCAGATAATAACCGCTAGTAAACGGAGCAATTTTCTTATATTGGCCAACGATTCCATTGAAAGCATAGCTTGAACCTTGTTCAATATCCTCAATAGACCCTTGAATACGAACAATCGCTAAATGATCGCCAGTTTCATCGCTTACTGTCACATCATAATCCGGACCATTCGTCGGGATGTTTGTTACTTTTCCAACGAAAGTAACGTATTTACTCTCATTTGTTTCGTTTACTGCATCAATAGAAATGTGCTCTGGTGCAGGTACATTGTCATCGCCAACATACTTAATTGCTGTTGGAATGAACTGTGTCAACCCTGCGTTAAAGACAACGCGTCCATCAATCTTGTACTTTGCTCCCTCTTTAATAGAGGTAGCTGGATCCAACTTATTAACTACATTGATGGCACCTGTAGAATCTTGAAGATTGAAGTTTGTTTTCACATTTCCAGCTGGGGTGTTATTATTGACTGCTACCCCTTCAATTGTTGTTGTATAACCAACATTGACTGGAAAACCTTTTGCATCATTTTTTCGTAATTCACTTAATAACGTAACAGTCTTCGCTGTGCCAGCTGCATCGATTCTTGCATAGCTGCTTTCTAACGCTGTTGGCTGTGTTGTGTCAGTTTGAGTCAAGTAAACTATTGAACTAGCAGTTGTGAAGCTCATTGTGAAAGAACCATCAGCAGCTGCTTTTGCTTCTTTTTGACTTGTTACAGTACCGCCATTCTCCTCATACGCTTTTACTGTAGCTGAAGCCGGAACTGAACCAGGTTGTCCAACAACTGTTGCAGTACCGCCGGCATGTGTAAAAGTAATTTTTGCAGTATCAGGAGAAAACATGAACTTAGAGTTGCGAACGAACATTTCCTCAGGAGTGTTACCGCCTGATGGTTTGTTAAACGTAAAATCTTTAGATGGATCTTTCGTAAACCAACCATTTCCCATTCCAAACGCAGTACGTGGATCTGAACCAATATCCGTCTTACGGATAATAGTTCCAGCTTTCATCGTTGCATCTGAAATTGGGCTTCCCCAATATAATGGATTTTTAAATGTTCCTGTTCCATCTGTATATGCTAATAAATCGATAGCATCTGGGTCATCGACACCAGTAACAGCCGTTTTCTTACTAGCAAGAACAAAGGCTCCACCTGCAGAACCACTCGGATTTAATGTCGTTGTCACGTCCGGCGTTACAGGAAGGTCTTGGCCTGTAGCACCTGTTGACCCTGCAACCAGAAAGTAGCCATGAGCTTTAATGGTTCCAGATAATGCTTGGCCTGCACCGAAGCTCATGCTTGATGCTGAAGTATAAGCGATAGACCAGCCATTTAGATCAATGTCTTTATCAGTATTATTGTAAAGCTCAAAAAACTTAGTTTTGTAAAATGCTCCGCTGTTTCCACCATTAACGTATAGTTGACTAAATACAACGTCTCCAGGTGAAACTTTCTTTGGATCCTCTTTCGGACCATTGTAATTTACAGCAACTTTGTCACTTGAAGTTTTTCCATCTTCTTGAGCTGTAATGTTGATTACTGATTTCAATTGTGGGTTTTCAAAGTTGAAGCTAAATGCTCCATCTGCACCCGCTGTAGTTGTTGCCACTGCATTGTTATCGTCAAAATAAAGTTTAACAGTCGCATTTTTCGCTACCGCCCCTGATGCGCCACTAACATTTGTGTAGGAAGTATAGGTGATTTTTGACGCAACTGGTGCTGCTGTTTTTTCAACAATCGGATCTGGATCCGGATTTGGGTTCGGATCTGGATCTGGAGTAGATTCAGACGGCACACCTGTAACAATAATGTCAGCAATACGGTTCGTACCTGTTGCGGCAACTGAACCATTGTTAATTGAAGTTTCTGAAGCCTTAAGCCATCTTACAAAAATTAATTCCTGATTATTTGCCTCATTTGGTAACGAAACATTTGTAGTTACCCAAGTACTAGCAGTGGAAATAGTTATTGTTCCATCTGCAATATCTTTCCAGTTAGCACCATCTAAACTATATTGAACCTTGAAATCCTTTGGTCCTGTAGCAGAACCATATTGTTTAGATGATAAAGTAATATTTTGATAGCCTTTTGTTGACAATGGCACTTGCCAAAATGAAGGATTGTTTGTCCAGGTATTTGCGTTTGGAACACTAATCCCTGATGTAGGTCCTGCATTATAACCGGTCATTGTTGCGCCTGAGATTGATAATTGCTTGTCTAGGTTTACATCTACTCCAGCAGTTGCTGTTAGATTTTGCCCCTTGCTAAAATCCCATATTGCTAGCGTAACAGGATCTGAAGCAGCTTTTGCCATATTTGGATTGACCATTGATAACAACATTAGTGCTGTTAAACAAAGACTAACCAATTTCTTGTACTTTCTAATAAATGCGTACACCTATGACATTCCTCCCAAAAATGTTTTTGCTGAAGCGCTTACGCCATTATTATATATGGCGAGCCCTTCATTTGGATAATGGTAATACATACCTGTAATACCTATAACCACCTCTTTTTATTACTAGTTCCTTGCCTTTACAATTCTAGTATGAATTTCGATTCGATTCTACAAAATTCGACAAAAATCTACAAATTTTACGTTTAATTTACATTAGATTCACAGTTCATATGATATAGTTACAGGGATTCTCCATTATTAAAAATTACACATCTCTGGAGGTAACCTTTTAATGGATACAAATACTATAAGAATGAATCCAATTTCGAATTGGTCTAATTTTTGTCGGTATTTCCTTATGTTAATAATGCCAATCACGATTTTCTTATCTACTATACAGATCGCCCATGCCCATGCTTATAGTGCTAGTTTTACCACTTTACAGCTTTCAAAATCGCAAACAAAGATGACCTTTGAATTAGATGAGGTTTCTGTCATTGAATTAGCAGGTGGAGATGTTAACAACAATGGAATGTTGGAACCAGAGGAATTTGAAGCTATTAAGGATAAAATTTTATCGATTCTAAAAGAAAATATTATCTTAAAAATAGATGGCCAACCACAAAACTGGTCCAAGATAGAAACAATCAGTTTAAATCGAAAAGGAGATGCGACTCAACTTCGTTTAGAGGTTTTATTTCCGGCAATCACTCCATCTCAATCGATTTCATTTACTGATAATTTGTATCAAAATGAAAAAATCACAAACTATGTTGATTTATTGAAGGTTTCTTATGGAAAGCAAAATAGTACAGCGGCACTTTCAGGAAGCAATCGCACTTGGTCCATGATCTTAAGCGAAAATGATTATGCTGCCAATATTTCAGGAGATAAAAACGGAACTCCTAAGCAGCAGGGACAAGCTAATAAGCCAGTGGAATCACAACACTCATTGTCAACGTCAGGCTGGCTTACATTTATGAAGCTTGGCATAAATCATATCCTTGAAGGTTACGACCATATTCTATTCCTTTTATCACTACTAATCGCTAGACAAAGCTTTAAGCAGATTGCGACGGTGATCACTGCTTTTACTATAGCGCATAGCTTAACATTAACCTTGACCGTTTTAGGAATAATTAATATACCGCCAAGCATTGTCGAACCTGCAATTGCCATCAGTATCTGTTATGTTGCCTTGGAAAATATTTTCCGTAAAAAGGTTAGCTACCGGTGGGTATTAAGTTTTCTCTTCGGACTTATCCATGGAATGGGTTTTGCCGATATATTAACAGAGATGCATATTCCTAAGAGCGAATTAGCCATTGACCTAGCTAGCTTCAATATTGGGATTGAAATTATCCAACTATTAATAGTCGTCCTTCTATTACCGTTATTAACGCTGTTACATCGTTCAAAATATTCAAGGAAGGCAATTATTTCCGTTTCAACTATTGCGTTTCTTTTGGGCGGATTTTGGTTAATTGAGCGATTACTATCTTAAAATCAAGGAGTTGTATCCTTTGAGAAATACTGCTATTAAAAAAGGCACACCTGCGAAGTCAAATTCTCAAATACTTATAATTTTGAGTTTAGTGATTATCGGACTATTATATGTTTTATCTGCCTATGACCCTAGTTCAATCGTAACTAGCCCTAAGTTGCAAATGTTTAAAATGATGTTAATAAGCATTATTATTGAAGCAATGCCCTTTATCTTAATCGGCGTTTTTGTCTCGGCCATCCTTCAAGTGTTTGTAACAGACCAAATGATTCGGAAATTCATTCCGAAAAATCCGTTTTTAGGGATTATTGCTGCAAGTGTGTTGGGGATCATCTTTCCCATTTGCGAATGTGGTATGGTCCCTGCTATTCGTAAATTAATAAAAAAAGGGATGCCATTATATGTTGCCACAACCTTTATCTTGGTTGGACCCATTCTAAATCCAATTGTATTTTTATCAACATTAACTGCTTTTCGAAATCAACCAGCGATCGCCTTTTATCGAATGGGACTAGCTTTTGTTGTTGCACTTATCGTAGGTTTGATTGTCTACAAATTTGTTAAATCAAACCAATTACGCGAACAATTAACGCATCCGAAAAATAATGATAGGGAAAATGATGAAAAGCATGAACATCATCATCACCACCATCTTAGTTCCCAGAAGCCAGTAAAAAATAAATTAATTGAAGTAATGGGTCATACAGTAAGTGAATTTTTCGATATGGGAAAGTATTTAGTGTTTGGTTCCATTA
Organism: Neobacillus sp. NPDC058068; assembly: GCF_042885335.1. NCBI lineage: Bacteria > Bacillati > Bacillota > Bacilli > Caryophanales > Bacillaceae > Neobacillus > Neobacillus sp. NPDC058068. The sequence goes on from NZ_JBHVSI010000002.1 coordinate 420,370, forward strand.
TTGTTGCCTTATTGCAAGTTTTTGTATCACAAAATAGTTTAATAGCGGTAGGAAACAGCGGACCAATCGCCAATTTAGTAATGATGGGACTTGGATTTATCCTATCCCTTTGTTCCACATCAGATGCCTTTGTTGCCCAATCCTTACAAACCATTTTTACGAAAAGCTCATTGATTGGTTTTATGGTTTTTGGCCCGATGATCAATATTAAGGGGATTCTGATGATGCTCGCTGTCTTTAGATCTCGTTTTGTTATCTTACTTTGTGCACTCGTAACGATCTTGGTTTTTGTGGGGACAATTGTTTTACAATTGGCTTTTTAATCCAGTTGATTGGAAATACTAATAAGGTAGTGATTTGATGAAAAACAAAATCAGTTCCACAAATATTCATTACTTTTTGAGGGCAGCCATACTTTTAGGCTTTTCTATTTATATGTTACTCTTAACGATGACAGGAGATATTCTCCAATTTATTGTCCCGCAGCTTGTCATTTATATTAAAATCGCTGCCTTGGTTCTTATTATTGTTTCTGCTTTTCAATTTTATATTGCATTTCTTTCCTTAAAAAGGCCTGTCATTATTTGTGAATGTGGACATGACCATGACCACGGCCATGATCATTCTCACGATCATAGCCATTTAGGACATGACGAGAATGTTTTCGGTCATCATCATACACATCTATTTAAGAAATCAATTTGGAAAGATATTTTTGTCTACAGTTTATTTCTATTGCCGCTTCTTCTTGGTTTCTTTTTACCAAATCAGGCTCAATCTAGTTCACTTGCGGGGAGTAGAGGCATGAATTTAGGTGGTTTAGCTACTCAAAGTCAAGCTAAGGGAGCTTTAGTGGAATTAGAAGGTAACGAGGATCCTGCGCTTAAGAAAATGTTTAAAACCAATGTTTATGATAAAGACTATGCCAAACTAGGGATGGTTTTATATAAGCAAGATATAATTGAAATGAAGGATGAATGGTTCATTGAAAAGCTGCAATCCATGAATAATTTTGTCGATAATTTTCAAAATAAAGAGATTAAAATTAAAGGTTTTATTTATCGAGAAAATGGATTATCGAGTAACCAATTTATTATCGCAAGAATGGGTATGACCCACTGTATTGCCGATATTTCACCATTTGGGATTATTGCCGAAGCAGCCAATCCGGACCAATTTGTAAATGATTCTTGGGTTACGATTACAGGAAAGATCAGTAAAACTAGTTTTAATGGACAAACAGTAATTAAAATTGATGTTGAAAAAACAGAACCAGCAGTTGCACCAAGTGTTCAATATGTTTATCCTGATTGGAAATTTGGTTCAAAATTGTAATATGAACTGTTGAGAGGTGTATTGATGCTACTAAAGATCGGAAGTTTATTACTTGTTTTAATAATAACCGGCTATTGTATTCTCCACTTTAATCGCAACAAAGATAATATCTTCAGGTCAATTGGAACTGTAACAACATTACTAACAGGATTTTCTACTGCAACGGTTGGCTTTTTGTTGATGCAGACTTCTAATTATAATCTAACTTTAACGATAATCATTTGTTTTCTAGTTGCTATCGTTTGTGGATTTCTTGTTGGTGGACCTTTTCAAAAGGTAAAAGGGTTAAATGAACTATTATCAGGGTTTATTGGAGCATCAATTGGCTCTACATTAGGGTTTTTGACGTTTATATCTATAACACCTTTTCTAATAGTTGATATCCTTTTTGTCCTTTTCATCTATTTTCTCTTAAAGCTTTTTGATAAACAGATTGTTATGGAACAAAACAAGAAGCTTTCTAATAAGGGCAAAAAAAAGCTTTCTCATGCATCAACTATTATTCTTTCTTCAACATTTGGTATATTACTCCTTATCATTTTTCTAAACTTTAACCATTTTCATGTAGGAATTATTGGTCAGCCTCAAAAACAAAATGCTGTAATGGACGAAGAGAATGATTTACAGGTGGCAACTATTAATGTAACCCCCTCAGGATTTGATCCGAAAAATACAATTTTAAAAGCAAATACCATGATTAAAGTCAATTTCATCGTCGACATTCAAGAAGGCAAACAAGTAACATTAGTATCAAACGATTTAAAACTCAATATTGGCTTAAAAAAAGGGAACAACATGGTCCTCTTAGATAACCCACAAATTGGACAGTATCACCTAATGCTTGAACCGGGCAAATCTGAAGGTTTATTGACCGTAAAGGCCAGCAAATAAATAAAATAAAAAAGGAGCTGCAATAAAATTGCAGTTCCTTTTTTATTTTCTATTATTGAAGCCATGCTCTATCATTACCAAGTTTGTACTTTCCAATTGTCGTGTTGAATGCCATTTGGCCATCATTGTATAGGAAGTACCATTTCTTATTAACTTGGATCCAGCCAGTTTGCATTGCTCCATTTGTTGCAATATAGTACCACTTGCAACAATTTCTATTCATTTTAATTGTATAAGTATCCTGATTTCGGTATATTTGTTCTAAGCTAATTTTACACTTCATACAATTTTGCTTTTTTTTCAACAATATTGAGATAATATCAATTGACAACAATATTTATCCAAAACGAGGGGTTACAAGATGTTAAAACAGAAAAGTAAATCACAGCATTTAGCGGCTATTTCTCTTATGGTGATGGCAGCTGGATTTTTAGCTACTATACCATTACCGCTATCACTGTGGAGAACCATCCTCCAAGGCGGATTTGAGGCAGGACTTGTTGGGGGCCTTGCAGACTGGTTTGCCGTTACGGCCTTATTCAGACATCCACTTGGCCTCCCAATCCCGCACACAGCCCTATTGCCAAAAAACAGAGAAAAGATTATTGCGAAAATCATTTCGATGTTAGAGCAGGACTGGCTGACAAAGGAGAGCATCCGTGAAAAAATAGAAACGTTTCAGTTCAGCGAAAAATTATTTACCATCGTAAATAAGGAAATACACTCGCAGCCAGTAAAGAAAAACATTATCACTCTTATTCAACATTTAATTAATAAAATTGAGATAAAAATATTAGCTCCTATTATTGAAAAAGAACTAAAAGCCTTTCTTGAAAATATAGATATTAATTACTATTTTCCATTACTGGTCGATCAAATTACGATTCGGAAATACGATGAAAAAACACTTGATTTCATCCTTAAAGAAATTGATGATTGGGCCAAAAAGGAAAGTACAAAGAATCAGCTTGGTGGGATGGCCGTTGAAATGATTGAAAATATTAAAGCGGATGGTATCATGCAGTTTGCGTTGAGATCTTTTAGCAATCTTGTTAACGAGGAGAAATTAGGGAATATTATCCAAAATCTGATTCTAAAAGGTGTTGATAGTTATCGCGATCCCTTGAATCAAAATAGACAAACCTTATTAATCCACATTGATACCAAGCTGCAAAATATTAAAAGTGATGAAAAGATTTATGAAGAGCTTAATCAGTTTAAACTGCAAATCATCGCAAAATGGAAACCCGAAGAAAAAATAATCGAGTTTTTAACTGAGTTCCAGCAAAAGGCTTATGATTTTGTGGAAGAGCCAAGCTTTTACGATGAATATATACTTCCGTTAATTACGAAAAGCCTGAATGAGCTTAAAGAAAATCCAGACAAGATGAACAAACTGGAAGCTTGGATTAAGAAACAAATATCCAGCTTTGTTGATCGATATCATTCAAAAATCGGTATACTTGTCCAGGAAAATTTAAATAAACTTGATAATAAAACACTTATCAGTATGATTGAAACAAATGTTGGAAAAGACCTGCAATGGATTCGGGTAAACGGAGCCGTTTGTGGATTTCTAATTGGCCTTGTATTAGTAGGAATAAAGGCCTTATTTTAAAGAGCAGTCCTTTGGATTGCTCTTTTTCCAGGAAAAAATATCCTTTCTTGTCCCCTTAAATTCAGTTCTTTTTCAAAATAATCCTACATATTTACTACTGTAGTCATTATTTTTATATGAAAAAGGAGGCAGAAAAATGGGTATTAAGTTTATTAAAATTTCTGTTGTCTATTTTGTCATCGGGGTTTGCATTGGGATGTATATGTCGATGTCGCAAAAATTCACCTTCACTCCTGTCCACGTTCATATAAATTTATTAGGTTGGATGTCAATGGGTATGGCAGGTCTTATCTATGTTGCGTTTCCAAGTGCAGCAAAAACGACATTAGCGAAGATTCACTTTTGGCTGCATAATATTTCTCTGCCAATTATGATGATTGGACTTGCATTCTTAAAATCTGGGACAGAAAGTGCAGAGCCTGCAGTTGCTACAGGCGGTACATTAATGGTTTTAGGGATTATTCTCTTTGCCGTCAACATCATAAAAAATATTAAACAGGAATCCATGTGAATAGTTAGTTATCATGCAGAAAAAGACGCCATTACTCGGCGTCTTTTTTAATTACCTTTATACACATACTGATCTTTAGGAGTGGATGTCTTTGTCCACTTTTCTACTTTTAATATAGGAATATTCGTTTTGAAGGGTTGATAATAAATTGTCGAGATTTTCCCCTTTACGGTAATCCACTCGTCATTCCCCAGCTTCGTGCCCTCCGGCATGTCGACAAGCATCCCGAAGACACCAGAGTCAGCAATACAATGAATGATGCCAAAACGGAATACGAAGAGCTGATTTTTATTTATCGTCTCAGCATCATTAAAAACAAAGCCTTTAAACTCAATATCTTTCCCTAAGAAATCACCTGGAAAATTATAAATCGTTTCCATCCCATTTAAATAATTTTTATCGTTTAACAAGATCGTTTTTTGATCGATATACTTTTTCTTCTCAGTTTTCATGCGGGAGTCGTATTCATCTTTTCCATAATATACACTTGTATCTGGCCGCAGGAATTGCTGCTGCATAAACGGGTCCCCTTTGCCCTCATCATATATGGGAAAATGGAAACCCTTCGCCTTGACAATATTTGAATCAAGAGTGGCTATTGGGAAAAATATACCCGAGATAATCGGAAACGCGAGAATCGGATAGACAAAAAGCTTTTTATACCACTTGTCTTCTTTATCATGATTATGCCCGCAATGATCATGATCGCATCCTGTTTCTTTTGATTGATCCTTATTCAGCATAAAAATTTGGACGATCGTTAAGATTAATAATCCATAACCAGCAGCGGCTGAAAGGTACGAATACTTCATGTTGATATATTTTGAGATATCACCAGTAAGATGCAATTGAAAGATTAAATAAGTAAAGCCAATTAATATTAAACTTCTTATCATGGTAACAACTCCTAAAACAACAATGAGTACACAAAGACAGCGGCAAATGAAGCAAATACAATCATCAATACTAGCCGTTTTTTAAATGTTGCCAGCATCATCATTAAATTCTTAATATCAACCATTGGACCAAATACTAAAAACGCTAATAATGAACCGGTTGAAAACGTAGTTCTAAAGGAGGAAGCAATAAAAGCGTCCGCTTCGGAACAGAGAGATAGAATAAAGGACAAAGTCATCATAACTAAGGAAGATGATACAGGGCCATGACCAATAGCGACAAGAGTTGTCGTTTTTACGTAAGTTTGGACTGCAGCTGCAATTAGAGAACCAATCACTAAATATTTCCCCATTGAGAAAAACTCTTCTACAGCATGTTCGAGTGTCTGCCAAATTTTTTTCATGACGGTTTTCTTTTCTTCATGATGATGGTGATGATGTGTTTCTTTAAACGGATTTCCTTTGTAGCGATAGGCAATCAATATTCCAACTGCAAACGCAACAACAAGTGCGCCAATGGCGCGGAAGATCGGCATTTTCCAATCGCTGCCGAAGGCAATATAAGTAGCAAACAATACAACCGGGTTAATAATTGGCGCGGTTAACATAAAGGCAATCCCTGCAGAAATCGGCACTCCTTTTGCGACAAGCCGACTGACAATCGGCACAATCCCACATTCACATGATGGAAATAATATTCCTAAAAAACTGGCAAAAATCACTGCAAGGACTTTATTTTTCGGCATGATCTTCGCGATCATTTCTTCGGTCACAAATATTTGAATAATTCCCGAGATTAATACCCCGAGCGTCACAAATGGTAATGCTTCAATAAGGATAGAGATAAATATGGTATTCATCTGTAAAAACGACTGCGGTAATGAGATACCAAACATAGTAATCCTCCTAGTACCAAAACTGATGTTAACTACTATACTCGGAATCTTTTATTTCGTCCAACGAAAAATATGGTATGAGGAAGAAATTTTCTTTTACAAAAGCTGTGTTAAAGAACATTGTTGATTATGAGCACAATGTTGATTGGAGTGGAAGGCGCGAGACTCCTGCGGGAGCAGCGGGACAGGTGAGACCCCGTAGGCGCTTTAGCGCCGAGGAGGCTCACCGCCCGCCCCGCGGAAAGCGAAGCCCCTGGAACGGAAATCAACATTCACTTTTAACACAGTCTTTACAAAAAAAATACTGCCTGCCAAATATTTGGCGGCAGCATGGTTTTCGTCATGGTTGAAATGGCTGTAAGCTTTTTTTCCTAAGATTCAATCTTTCTTCTATAGATTTACTTGAGTCATGATTATAGATAGCCCCTTCCCAATCTCCATACATCGGATTTGGAAACACAATGAGTTTTCTGCCGAATTCTTCTTTGTGTTTAGTTACAGCTTCTATCCTTCCGGATACCGATAACTCGTCAAATCCACTAAAATCCCCTAAATTATCGCCAAACAAAAGCACGATCTCATGAGTTTTGGCTACTTGCAGGCGCCTGTTTTCTTTCCCGCTTTCACCTTTTTGTTTTAAAAATACATGGTCGGGCACGGCCTGTGGTACACCGATAGCCTGTAAATTTTTAATGGTGATTGCCTTTTTTGCTTCTTTTCGGTTGGTAATGTAGAAAATGGAAACTCCCTTTGAATCGGCATAGTTTAGAAATTCTAATGCCCCTGGCAGTGGTTTTGCTGCAGCCCTGTCTTCCCATTTACTCCAATTTAACGGATAGTTCTCTCCTGAAACTATTTTCCCGGCAAAAAGCTGGCTATTATCGATAACCGTTTCGTCCAAATCAAGTACAATTGCTGGTTTTAGCCCTTTATTCTTGTCCCGTTTACTCAAGATTTCATCCAGTCTCATTTTTCCCACGTTGTAGCCCTGGTAATACAAAGCTTTTGCTTCTCCTGATGTCTGATACCAGAGAACGGACATCGTGTTTTGTTCTGCCATGCTGGCGGTTGGATTTGTCACCGTTTGTGCGCAGGCACTAATGCCGGAAAGTGAAAGTGCTAAGACAGCAGCTGTTATCAATGCGGTAATTTTTTTCATCCATTCAAACCTCCTTGACTTTTACCGTTTTAGTATATGGATTAATCAAAAATCTAAGCTTTTTGACCGAGCTTTCTTTATCCAAGAATTAAATATACGAAAATCCTTCATTAAATGCTCGAAGAATATGATATACTTTACCCATAGCAACATTATTTTAACGTTTTGGGGAGGAATTTATCATGTTTATTGGAATACCTAAAGAAATAAAAAATAATGAAAATCGCGTGGCTCTTACGCCTGCTGGTGTTGTTTCATTTTTGACGGTCGGACATAAAGTATTAGTAGAAAAAGACGCTGGAATTGGAAGCGGTTTCACCAATGAAGATTATATTAATGCCGGTGCCGAGATTATTGATAGTGCTGCAACAGTTTGGGCAAAGGCTGATATGATTATGAAGGTTAAAGAACCACTTTCAAGTGAGTATCAATATTTCCGCCCGGGCTTAATTCTATTTACATACTTACACCTTGCTGCTGAGCCAGCACTTGCACAAGCTTTAAAAGAAAAAGGTGTTATCGCTGTTGCGTATGAAACAGTGGCCGTAAACAAAACTCTTCCACTTCTTACCCCAATGAGTGAAGTTGCAGGCAGGATGGCTGCCCAAATAGGTGCCCAGTTCTTGCAAAAAAATAATGGCGGCCAAGGAATCCTGCTTGCAGGTGTTCCAGGGGTTAACCGTGGTAAAGTAACCATTATCGGCGGTGGGATTGTTGGTACAAACGCTGCTAAAATGGCTATCGGTTTAGGCGCTGATGTTACCATTATTGACTTGAGTGCTGAACGTCTCCGCCAGCTTGACGATATTTTCGGAAATCAAATTAAAACATTGATGTCTAATCCTTTGAACATCGCGGAGGCAGTTGCGGAGGCTGATCTGCTAATCGGAGCTGTATTGATTCCTGGTGCTAAAGCCCCTAAACTTGTTAAGGAAGCAATGGTTAAGACAATGAAACCAGGTTCTGTAATTGTCGATGTTGCGATCGACCAAGGCGGAATTGTTGAAACCTGCGATCATATTACCACTCATGATAACCCTACATTTATCAAACATGGGGTTGTCCACTATTCTGTAGCCAATATGCCTGGTGCCGTGCCAAGAACTTCAACCATTGCACTTACAAATGTTACGGTTCCGTACGCATTGCAAATCGCCAATAAAGGGGTTTTCAAAGCCATCACAGAAAACGCAGCTTTATTGCTTGGTGTTAACGCAGCGGGTGGAGAAATCACCTATGAAGCAGTAGCAAAAGATCTAGGGTATGATTATGTACCTGTAGAAAAAGCATTAGAAAAAGAACTAGCTGCAATTTAATAAGAAAAGAGGATATCTCAGCAGTGATTTTTCTCTGTAGGGATATCCTCTTTTTGTTATAAATATTTCCGATGGACGCTTTTGCTGTCATAGGTAAACAGCATTCTTCTTTCTTCTATCATCGTTTCGATATGGACTGGTCTGCCCCAAAGCTGCTGGATATATGGCAGCACTTTTTCAAGATATTTCACATCCAGTTCCACGCCTTCATACCAGTGCTTCAGGTAAAGCTCGCCGTTTTTCATGTAGTCGCCATCATTGACGGTGATGTAAGGAAATCCACCGTTTACCCGCATATTCACAAGCTGGTCGCGGATATGCTCCCATTCTTTGTCGACGATTTTATAATCCCGGCCTTGTTTCTGGAAAAGATACATATCTTCCCTCATCACGAGGTCCTTATTTAAGTAATTCCGTAGAAAAGAAATATCCGATTCAACCTCACGAACCTCGAACATTTTTTCCCTGCCTGAGCCGGGCTCGACGCCTCTTTGCTTCATTTCTTCGGTTGGGTTGTCATACCGCTCTTCGATATCCTCAAAGATTTTGATGCCGAGATAATAGGGGTTTATCCCTGTTTTTGACGGCTGAACAACTCCGGCATTCAATTTGGCGAATTCAATTGCTTCTCCGCTCGTTAAATCCAATTCCCTTAATATCCGTTGATGCCAATACGATGCCCAGCCTTCGTTCATGATTTTCGTTTCAAGCTGGGGCCAAAAGTAGAGCATTTCCTCCCGCATCATTGTCAAGATGTCTCTCTGCCAATCATCAAGCTCCCTGCTGTACGTTTCAATGAATAACAATAAGTCCTTTTCTGGCCGTGGTGGAAATTTCTTCTTCCTGGGTTGATTAGTTTCCTGCTTTTCTTTTTCATCCAGCTTCCAAAGATCATCATACGGTGTTACCGCTTGGTATTCTTGATCTTCTTCTTCCTCATCATCGCCAATCGACCAGGATAGTTTAGGTCTCATTAGAGATGGATCGATATGCTCATCAATCGCTAATACAGCATCAAGGAAGGTTTCTACTTCCTTTTTACCGTATTGAATTTCATATTGATGGATTCGCTCAGCAGTGGCCGCCATACTTTCGACCATATCCCGCTTCGTATTTTGAAAGCGGACATTATTTTTGAAGAAATCACAATGCGCTAATACGTGAGCCACAATGAGTTTGTTTTGAATCAGCGAATTCGAATCTAATAAGAAGGCATAACACGGATTCGAGTTAATAACAAGTTCATAAATTTTGCTAAGACCTAAATCATAATGGAGTTTCATTTTGTGAAATTGCTTCCCAAAGCTCCAATGGGAAAATCGGGTCGGCATCCCATAGGCACCGAACGTATAAATGATTTCTGCAGGACAGATTTCATAGCGCATCGGATAAAAATCTAAACCAAAGCCGGTTGCTATTTCAGTGATTTCACTAATCGCGTATTCAAGTGATTTTCGTCCTTCCACATTCATTAGCCATTCCCCCTTTTCTTCTTATCACAATGTATGAAGTAATCAGGGGAATGATGTAAACTATGACTATTTTTCCAGTACCCATGTTGTTTCATCCTAGGGTATTTTTTTCGCTTCTGCTGCCAGCAATAGACCTACATAGCGATTACGCTTCCACTCTGTTTTAAGGACTGATAACGGTGGATTCGTTTCGCCAACCAGATAACTAATTTCAATCGTTAGCGCCGGACGGTGATAGCTAGTAATAAACCAATCAGTAAAGCCGCCGCCCACCGCTTCTTTCTCCGGCTTTGCCAATTTATAGCGTGTCATTTTTGAAACCTTCTTGGCAATGTCCTTATCTCGTTTTAGGTATTTACCGTTTTTATAGTTCCAGAAAATCTCTCTGCCCGCCGTATGATATGCCACTGCAATTGAAGGGTTTATTTCTTTGATAAAATTTGTTAAGGCAATGACCTCCAATGCTTCAAGAGGTTTCTTCCCTTTAAAAAATTTATTGGAAGGTGCTGATGGTTCTGGGTTAAGAGCGTCCCAGCCAGCCGGATACTGCCGATTTAAATCAATCCCCACCCCATTGGCTTTCCATCCTTCAAAATTGTTCACGCCGCCATTCATGAGCAGTAAACGCTTTTGATGATCGACGGGAAAGATTTGCAGATTATTCTGTTGTACTGCAACACCATCCGGATTCAACATTGGTACAAACCAAATCGAGACATCATCAAGAATACGTGTGGACTTAAGCCCCAATTGCCCTCTAGCTTGATAGGCATCAGCATAAGATTCAAGCATTTTCATCAAAAGCACACTTGTCAGCCATTCACGCCCATGATGGGTACCAATAAAAACGATATTTTTCTCCCCTTTGCCAAGCTTTATCGCCCATATATTGCTGCCAAAGTGGGTTGTGCCAATCGATTTCACTTCCACTGTTCTATTATATTTTTTTTGAATTTTCTCGATGTCGTGTTCTAACAGGTCAAATGAATACGGTTTATTTGCTTTAACAATTTTTGCTTGTGATATTGTTTCAAACTGGAGGAAGACAATCAGAAAAAAACATAACAATTTCGCCATAATACCTCCAATTTTCAATAAAATTATACAGGTAAATGTTGAAAACAGCGCTAACATTGAGTGTCCAACATTTTCTGTGAAAGTTATCGGCAGAATGTCATACAATAATCTTAACTCCTAATAAGGAGGAGAGAACACATATGAATAAAATTGATTACGACCGGGCGTTGTACTATACGCACCGTTCTGAATGGGACAATTTACTGATTTTAATGGTACGGACAAAAGACCAGTTTTTATCGAAAAGAATCGAACAATTCCTGCACGCCTACAATTTTGAACGTGACTACACTGTGATTGAAACGAAACTTTATAATCTTCTTCGTTACATCGACCATGCTAACGAAACCATTGAACCTGATGAAAATGGAGTACCGATGTATAGTCTTTCCTGAAAAAACAAGTGGATACAGAATTTGTGGAGAAAATTATTTACAACCGGGGCAAAGAATTCCACCACCAAAAAACGGCTTCCCTAGTTGGAAGCCGTTTTAACTAACCATTCACCAAGCCATTTCGAAGGACGTATACTCCGCAATTGGCAAAATGGATGATTTATTTATTCTCTTGAACCATTTCAATTTTTTGATCCACAAGCTCCATAAACGCTTTTTCAATCGCAAGCAGTTTCGTTTTACTTTCTTCCAAGCTGTTACTATTTACTCCAAAGTAAAATTTCACTTTTGGTTCAGTTCCTGATGGTCTTAGACACACCCATGAACCGTCTTCAAAAATATATTTTAAAACATTCGATTTCGGTAAATCAATTTTTTCTTCTTTATCGTTCCTAACCCGAAGGCCTGTTAAATAATCTTCTGTTACATCCGTTTTGAAAGATCCTAGGCTTGAGAAAGGTTCCGCTCGGAAGGAAGCTAAAATCCGTTGAATCATTTCTGCTCCTTCTTTTCCTTTTAAAGTTAAAGAACGAAGGCCTTCCTGATAATAACCATATTTATTAAAAACTTGCATCAGCCCTTCATAGAGGGACATGCCTTGTTTTTTATAAAAAGCACAAACTTCTGTAGCTAAAAGCGAAGCCTGGATGGCATCCTTATCTCGCGCAAAGTCGCCGATTAAGTAGCCGTAAGACTCTTCATACCCAAACAGGAAGGTATGGTCACCATTTTCTTCATACTCCTTAATTTTTTCCGCAATAAATTTAAAGCCTGTTAATACATCAACTGTTTCTAATTGATAGGCCGAAGCAATTTTTCTTCCTATCTCAGAGGTAACGATCGTCTTTAACACAACCGCATTTGCTGGCAAAGTGCCTTTTTGCTGTTTCTGAGAAAGAAGATAATCCAGTAATAACGCACCTGTTTGATTGCCTGTAAGGACAACATATTCTCCCTCATCATTAAGAACCGCAATACCCAGGCGGTCAGCATCAGGATCAGTCGCAATTAACAGGTCAGCTCCAACTTCTTTACCGTCGCGAATGGCCAATTCAAAGGCAGCATGTTCTTCTGGGTTTGGACTTTTTACCGTTGAAAATTCCGGGTCTGGAAGTTCTTGTTCTTTGACGACCGTTACATTGTTATAGCCTAATTCGGTAAGACCAGCACGGACAAGTTTATTTGCCGTTCCATGTAATGGTGTAAAGACAACATGAATATCCGTTTCCTCAGCAAGATTCGGATTCTCAGAGATGGTCTTTAATTTTTCAATATAAACTTGGTCAATGTCTGAACCAATGGTTTTAATTAAACCTAAGCCTCTTAACTTTTCTTCACTGTCTACCTCGATGACTAATTCATTCTCGATTTCATTTACCTTAGTAATAACAATATCTGCTGCTTTAGGCGTCAGCTGCCCGCCATCGGGACCATAAACCTTATAGCCATTATATTCGGGCGGATTATGACTGGCTGTAATGACGATGCCTGAAAAAGCATGTAAGTATCTTAAGGCAAAGGATAATTCCGGTGTCGGTCTTAGTTCGTCAAACAAATAGGTTTGAATCCCTTTTGTTGCCAGTGTCTTAGCAGCCTCCAACGCAAATTCCGGTGATTTATGACGTGAATCATAGGCAATGACAACACCGCGTCGTTTTGCTTCCATCCCACTTTCTTCTATGTATGCTGCCAGGCCGGCGGAAGCCTTGCGGACAGTGTAAATATTCATTCGGTTTGTACCTGCGCCTATTTCACCACGCATACCGCCCGTTCCAAATTCAAGATTCTTATAAAAAGACTCTTCTAACTGCTTTTCATCCGTTTTCATTTCTTCTAATTGATTTTTTAGTTCCTGATCCAATCCAGCAAATTCATTCCAACTGTTTGCCACAACTTTCCAATCCAAAAGGGGTCCCCTCCTATTTCTGTATCCTGTATATTGTTTCTAAGTTTTAGTCTGTTACTCCTTCAAAAACCACCAGAAATAAACCGACAATTTTTGCAGGCAAGTGAAACAACTCACATTCTATCATACCTCAAAATCACTATGTTTAAGAGAAGAAATAAAAAAAAGCCTGTAAAAAGCACAGGCGAAGGTTTTTCTATATAATCAACTCATTGTCAGCCTTTGTGTAAATGCTGAGCATCGGATTTTTCATACACTTTGCTTCTACAAATTGTTCAAATTCAAATGGAAAAAACAAGCCGAATTCCTTTAGTGTTGCTACATTTTTGTTAAATACAGCTTCATATTGTTCAGCCAGGGGAGAAGATTCGAGAATGGATATTAACGTTTGCATACTTGTCATCACCTGAAAAGCATCTTTCAATGTGTTAAAATCTTCAAAAGGGAGCAATACCTTTAATTCTTCAAATTGACGGATTTCCTCATCACTAAAAAAGTTCGGAAAAATATTGGAATAAATATACCTCACCAGTCCATTAATTTCTACTTCTTGACTTGGTATCGAGGCAAAAACTATTTTCACTAGTAACCCACCTTTGCCATCGCTATAATCTGTCTTATTATATAGATAAGAATAACATAATTAAGTGCGGATAAACGGTGGTAATTAATAGAAACGCAGGGATGTGTAATGAATGCTTACAACGAAACGAAAGGGCGAGTGGTTTGAAATCATCGTCCCAAAAGAATGGGAAGCAAAAACAGTAGACGAGCTATTTCGTCATGTTTGGGAAGCTCCCAAAAAATTAACTCATATATTTCGGATGGAGGATAAAGTCCTAATAGACGGAGTTCGTGCTAATTGGAATTTGCCGCTGGCTACCGGCTCAAAGCTGAAAATCCAACTATTCGAGGAAGAAACACTGCAAGTTATTCCGAATTTCTTTGAAATTGATATCCTGTTTGAAGACGACCATGTTTTAGTAATAAATAAACCGCCTTTTATGAACACCCATCCAAATGACCCTAAGACTGAGACAGATACACTTATTAATGCTGCTGCATTTTATTTACAAGCGGGTGGGGAAGTAAGAAATATACGGCAAATCCATCGCTTAGACCGGGAAACGACAGGAGCAATTATGTTTGCCAAACATCCGTTAGCAGGTGCTGTTTTTGACAAAATGCTCGAAAAACGGGAAATAAAAAGAACATATATTGCAGTAGTACAAGGTCTATTAAAGCGAAAAAAAGGAACGATCAATGCCCCAATTGGCCGTGATCGCCATCATGGAACAAGAAGAAGGGTTTCAGAGTCAGGATCTCAGGCGATTACCCACTATCAAGTGTTAAAAATAGATCAAAACAAACAACGCTCCTATGTAAAATGCTGGCTTGAGACGGGGAGAACACACCAAATTAGAGTTCATTTGAGCCACCTGGGACATCCTTTAGTTGGCGATACTTTATATGGCGGGCAGCCACTTGTGAAAAGACAGGCACTTCATGCCGCTAAACTTGAGTTTATTCATCCATTTACCAATGAGAAAATTGAATGCTTTGCACCATTTACAGATTTACCGGAGATTTTTAACACAATTGATTTGGATACAATATAGAAAAAGCCTCCGAAGGGGAGGCTTTTTCTAATTCCAGTTCCTATTTATGTTTAATCTGCTTTTCTAAAGGCACGCATGATGAAGCTTAACAGAATGACCAGGACGGCAGCACCGATGATTGCCGGAATAATCGCAAAGTTAGCTAGATGCGGCCCCCAATTTCCTAAAACGGCTGTTCCGAGCCATGCACCAACAAAACCAGCAATGATATTACCAATAATGCCACCCGGAATATTTCTTCCGACGATAAGCCCTGCTAACCATCCAATAATTCCACCGACAATTAATGCCCAAATGAAGGTCATATTAGAACACTCCTTTTTAGTATTCACGATTCACTTATTTATTAGCATATTTCAAAGACCTAAGGCAGTAGTGGAAAGTTATTTTTCTTGCTGCCTGTACCTTTAAAATACCCTATTTTCTTTTTTATACTCATAATTCCTGCATAGATGTTTTTGCTCATTTCACCTGATAAAGATTAACTTGAATACATAAATTACTGACTCCCAGTGAAAAGTAAATTAAAATGCGCCAAGTAACATGGAAGTTTTCGTAAAATTCTAATGTTAAGTTTATGTAAATTTTTTATTAAGATATATCTTTTTTCGACATTCTTCAGATAAAATACTTAAGGTCATACATATTTTATATTCAATGGAGGTTCAACCAATGGCATTCAAAAAGAATGACAAATTCTCGGTATTGCTTAATAATATTTCCACTAACTTAAAAGAAAGTGCAAATTTCTTTACAGAATACAAATTAAAAAATATCAGTGATTTAAAAATTTTTTCTGAGAAAATGAAGGAGCTTGAGACAAAGGGTGACAGCTATGTCCATGAAGTAATAAAGGAATTAAATGATGCCTTCATTACTCCAATTGAGCGTGAAGACATCCTCCACTTAGCCATGAGTATGGACGATGTGCTTGACGGTCTGGAAGCTTGTGCTGCCTTATTCGAAATGTACTCGATTACTCAAGCAGACGAATTTATGTTGAAATTTGTCGAGGCAATCAATGGCAGTGTTCATGAAATTGACAAGGCCGTTGAATTACTGTCAAACAAAAAATTACTGAAAATTCGTGAACATGCTATTAAAATTAAAGATTACGAATCAAAATGTGATAACGTTTTACGACAATCGATTAAACATCTATTTACTATTGAAAAAGATCCAATCCGTATTATTCAATATAAGGAAATATACGAAAATCTTGAAGATATTGCTGACTACTGCCAATCAGTCGCTAATACGCTTGAAACCATAATCATGAAAAATGCCTAAGGAGCAAAAAAATGAGCCTTATATTAATACTCACCATATTAATTGTAATTTGTGCCCTTGCATTTGACTTTATTAATGGTTTCCATGATACAGCGAATGCAATCGCTACTTCTGTTTCAACTAAAGCGTTAAAACCACGCCAAGCAATTTTGTTGGCTGCAATAATGAATTTTGTTGGGGCAATGACATTTACCGGTGTCGCAAAGACCATCTCTAAGGATATCGTCGACCCGTTTACGCTTTCCAGTAGTGCCGCCACTAATACAGGTTCGATTGTTATTCTTGCTGCATTGATTGCGGCAGTTGCCTGGAACCTGATCACCTGGTATTACGGAATTCCAAGTAGTTCCTCTCATGCTCTGATCGGTTCGATTGCAGGAGCGGCTGTTGCTGCAAAAGGATTAAATATACTTAACTACCAAGGTTTTATAAAAATTCTTGAAGCTCTTATTCTTTCACCTATTTTAGCATTTGTCGTAGGTTACATTCTTTACAGTATTTTTAAAGTTGCTTTTAAAAATTTCAATTTAACTAAAACGAATCGTAATTTCCGCTTTATCCAAATAGCAACGGCAGCATTACAATCCTATTCACATGGAACTAATGATGCCCAGAAATCAATGGGTATTATCACAATGGCCTTAATTGCTAATAATTATCTTCCAACAACTGCAGATGTTCCTCATTGGGTTCAATTCTCCTGTGCTCTGGCGATGGGACTCGGAACCTCAATCGGCGGTTGGAAGATTATTAAAACGGTTGGCGGAAAGATTATGAAAATACGTCCAATTAACGGAGTAGCTGCTGATTTAACGGGGGCCGGAATTATTTTTGGCGCCAGCTTGATTCATATGCCAGTTAGTACAACCCATGTTATTTCTTCCGGAATACTTGGGGTTGGCTCTTCACACCGTCTAAAGGGTGTTAAATGGGGTACAGCACAACGGATGCTGATTACCTGGGTTATTACCCTTCCTATTTCTGCACTATTAGCAGCAATCTGTTATTTTATTCTAAATCTAATTTTTTAGTACAAAAAGCCCAAGCGCAAGCGGCAGTTATCTACACCCAAATGAATCTATATTTTCCTAGACCTGAACGAAAGAGGAAGTAACAAAGGGTAAACCCTTTTGTTACTTCCTCTTTTCATTTCTCTGTAATTTAAAGTAAGGTTGTTACTTTTTTTGTACAGCTCTCCATTGCAGACATTACGGCTCCGCGAAATTGATTTTTTTCAAGAGAGGCTACAGCTTCAATTGTTGCACCGCCTGGTGTACAAACTTGGTCTTTAAGTTCGCCAGGATGTATTCCTGTCTCAAGTACCATTTTTGCAGCGCCTAATACGGCTTGCGCTGCGAGCCGGTAAGCCTTTTCCCTTGGTATTCCCTGCCGTACTCCCCCGTCTGCCATTGCTTCAATTAATAGATAAACATAAGCTGGGGAAGACCCGCTGATGGATGGCACCGCATCCATCAGTTTTTCTTCGAGACGCTCTGTTTGGCCACAGGCGGTAAACAGGTGCTCCACTTCCAAAAACTCTTCTTCGCTTAAATAGTCATTAGCGCAAAGGGCAGTCATTCCTTCTCCGACTAAAGAAGGCGTGTTTGGCATGGTCCGAACGGCTCTTACCTTTGTGCCAAATGCCCGCTCAATATCCATCAAGGAAATCCCTGCAGCTATCGTGACAATAATTGCCTTTTGTTTTATATCGCTTTTAATTTCTTCAATAACTAATTCATGAAGGTCGGGTTTCACTGCAAGAATAAGGATGTCGGCACTCCTGGCAACCTCTTTGTTATGTAGTGTGGTAATAATATTATAGTTGTGTTTGATTTTTTCGAGCGTTTTTTCAGTCATCGCACTTGCGATGATCTTCTCTTTAGGTATAATGTTTGATTTCACGATACCTTCTATAATTGCCTGCGCCATTTTCCCTGCTCCGATAAATCCAATTGTTTTGTTCATATTTACAACACCTTATCTTTTTACTTATACATTTTATTTTCCAAAACGATGACATTTTCTGAGAAAGTAGTTCTCCCCACTTCTTTCGTATTTTGAACTAAGCGATAAACATTATCACAGCATTGTTTGGCCCCCTTAACTAGTAACGGTACCCCGATAAAATCAATTTTCAAGCCTCTTGAAAAAAATCCTCCCATTGACATTGTAAAGGGAACAGTCGGCGATGTATTAGAAAAGACAATCTTTTCATCAAATTTAAATTTTTCCTGTAATAATAAACTCATTTCTTTTAATGCTGGTACTACATATTTATTTCTTTTCCGTCCAATCGTATACACGGAGTGGCCATCCTCATCAACCCCGTGTAAAATTAGCTTTCCAAAATCTTCTTTCGTTAATTGGTTAAAATATTTTACATTTAATATTTCTTCAGTACTAAGTTCCCGCTCTGATCGTGGTAAATGTTTCAGATGATAAGCCGCTGCTAATGAAGTAGTATGTGTCCCGCCATAATCATTATAGATATAAATCATGGTATCATCCCTTTTTTATTATCTATGTATATTATGCTCTTTTTATCAAGCTTCGATTCTTTGAATGAATTCAAAAAAAAAGAGAAGGTAATCAATGATGATTAGCTTCTCTTTTCCGCCTCGGAAATTTAATGCTGAACTAACTTCATAACCCACTCAAGCAGAACGCCTCCAAAGTAGACGCCGAAAACACCAACTACTGCTGAAAATACAGGAGGTGCAGGCAAGGGAAGTTTTAAAAATTTAAACAGCATTCCAACAACTAATCCAGCAACTAAAGCCAATAATACTTCTTTCATCTAGTTAACCTCACATTAATTAAATTAATAATTACTATTAGAAAGCTCACCTTTAGCTATTGAAACACCGGAACTTGCACCGATTCGAGTTGCGCCTGCTTCCACCATTGCAATCGCATCTTCACCACTACGGACACCACCCGAAGCCTTCACACCAATTTCTGGGCCGACTGTTTGGCGCATTAGGCGAATATCTTCAACTGTTGCACCGCCTGTTGAAAAGCCTGTAGAAGTCTTCACAAAGTCTGCTCCCGCTTTTACCGAAAGTTCACATGCTCGTACTTTTTCTTCATTCGTTAATAGGCATGTTTCGATGATTACCTTTACCAAAGCTTTTCCTTTTGCCGCTTCTACAACAGCACGGATATCTCTTTCAACCAAATCATTCTCTTTATCCTTAAGTGCCGCAATGTTAATCACCATATCAATTTCATTTGCACCATTTTCAATCGCATTTTTTGTTTCAAATGCTTTTGTTTCAGGAGTTGCCGCCCCTAAAGGAAAACCAATTACTGTACACACCTTCACCTCAGGCGTGTCAGCAAGCATTTCCGCCGCAGTCCTTACCCAGGTTGGGTTTACACAAACAGAGGCAAACGAATACTCTTTTGCTTCCTCGACTAATTTAACAACCTCTCCTCGAGTTGCATCAGCTTTTAATAATGTATGATCAATCATGCTGACAATATTTTGTGTCATATGAATATCCTCCCCATTTAATAAAATTTATATAAAAGAATCTTAGTAATTATTTATCACAACGTAACTATAACAAAACCATTGAACATTTGTAAATACTTTTATGAACAAATGTAAAACTTTTTTATAAAAAGGCTGTGTTAAAAGTGAATGTTGATTTCCGTTTCAGGCGCTTCGCTTTCCGCGGGGCGGGCGGTGAGCCTCCTCGGCACTAAAGCGCCTGCGGGGTCTCACCTGTCCCGCTGCTCCCGCAGGAGTCTCGCGCCTTCCACTCCAATCAACATTGT